>NZ_JAIZVX010000166.1 GCF_021768455.1 Aquabacterium sp.
GGCAGGTTGCGGGGCGGTGGGGGCGCCCGGTGCGGTGGGAGTGTTGGGCGTGGCGGAGGGCAGGGCCTGCAGGCCCACATAGCCGCCCTGGCAGTAGCCCAGTGGGCGGCCGCTGCGCTGGCCCATGGCCTGCACCTGGCCGATCAGGATGGTGTGGTCGCCCGCGTCGATGCGCTGGTGCACGCGGCAGTCGAACCAGGCCAGGCTGTCGTCGATCAGGGGGGCGCCGCTGGCCGCGGGCTGCCAGGCGGCCTGCTCGAACTTGTCGCTGGCCTTGGAGGCGAAGAGGTTGGAGGTGTCGCGCTGGGTGTCGGCCAGCACATTGACGGCAAAGTGCGTGCTGGCCATGAAGACCGGGTGGCTGGCCGTGGCCTTGCCCAGGCAGACCAGCAGCAGCGGCGGGTCCAGCGAGACCGAGGTGAAAGAGTTGGCGGTCAGGCCGCGCGGCACGCCCTCGGCGTCCACCGTGGTCACGACGGTCACGCCGGTGGGGTAGTGGCCCAGCACCTGGCGGAAGGCCTTGGGGTCGATCACGTTGTGGCTCATGCGGCCTCCTGGGTGGTGGGCTGGCGCAGCGCATGGGCCAGCAGGAAGGGATGCAGTTCGGCGTGCACCTGGGCCGGGGCGGTCAGGCACATCATGTGGCGCTCCCCCGTGAGCACGCTCAGGCGCGCTCCGGGCACCAGGGCGGCCATGGCGGCCGACATGGCGGGGGTGGAGTTGGGGTCGCGCTCACCGGTCATGAACAGGGCGGGCACGCGCAGCCTGGCCAGTTCCGTGGCGTGGGCCGCATCACTGGTGGCAAACAGGCGGTAGGTGCGGGCATAGCCCTCAGGTCGCACATCGGCCAGCAGCTGGCGGGCCAGGTGGGCGGCTGCGGCAAAGGGCGCGGGCACAGGGTGGCCGAACCAGCGCGCCAGCGTGGCCTCGATGGTGGCCTGGCTGCCGATGTCGGCCAGGGTGCTGGCGCGGGCCTCGACCGCGGCGCGCTGCTCTGGTGTGCGGCAGAACACGGCGTTGAGCGCGCTCACGCTCAGGCAGCGCTCCGGGTGGGCCAGGGCAAAGGCCAGGCTGACCAGGGCGCCCATGGAGTGCCCCACGATGTGCGCGGCCGGCAGGCTCAGGGCGTCCAGCAGGCGCAGCAGCTGCTCGGCGTAGTCGGCCAGGTTGGGGGCCTCGGGGGGCAGCACGCTGCGGCCATGGCCCAGCATGTCGAACACGATGACTTGGTGGTCGCGGGCGAAGGCCATCACCTGGGGGGCCCACACGGTCTGGTTCATGCCCACGCCGTGCACGAAGACCACAGGCTGCCCCTGGCCGTACACCGCGCAGGCGGTGCCGTCCGGCAGGGTGCCCTGGAAGCGCGCCGGGGGCAGGCTGTACTCAAGCATGGCCGTTGAGCTCCGCCAGGTCCTTGTAGCGGTCGCCGATGCGGTGGTGCGGGCGGCCGCCGATGGAGGCGCCCAGGGCCACCACGATCTCGTCGGGGGCGGGTGCATCGGTGATGGCGAACTGGATGGTCAGGTAATGCGAGCGCATGCCCTCGTCGTGCTTGTGCATCAAGGGGATGGCGATGGGGCAGGCCGGGCCACCGCGCACATTGGTGAAGCTCAGGTAGCTCTTGGCTCCTACGGCCGTGCGGTAGTGGTTGCCAAAGCGCAGGGTGTGGATCAGGGCCGATGCGTGCTCCACCTCACCCGAGGTGCCGACGATGGCGGCCTTGCCGTAGCCCTCGACCGCGTCACCCGAGCCGGCCATCTTCAGGATCTCGGCGGTGAGCAGCTCGCCCAGCTGGGGCGCGATCTCTCGGATCGCGGGGCCCAGGTCTTCGACGAAGCCCTGGCCGGCCCAGGGGTTGCGCAGCACGGCGGCGGCCGCGAAGAGCTGCAGGGGGCGTTCGGCGGGCTTGCCGCCTTCGATCAGGGTGTGCTCGGTGTAGGTCACCACTTTGCGCAGGTGCAGGGTCATCTCAGGGGTCCTCGGTGGCGGGGCTGTGTTTGGCATACCAAGTTCGGTGCGGGTCTGCCGGTGCCCGAGGTGTTCGCAAGCGATGTGCCTGAAAAATGCGCGATTTCTACTTCTTGTGAAGGGATGTTGGCCGGTTGGGGTGGCGTGGATGGGTTGAATCCGGTGCGGTTTCGCGCCTATGTGCTTGGTATACCAAGAAAAATCGGACAGGCGGTGGTGTCGCGTCGAGGTCCGGCGGAGGCGTGCCCGGTGCCCGTGCCAGGGGTCAGATGAAGCGCTTCTAATGCCGGACTGTGCAGGCGCTGATGCTGTGGCGCCCCTGGTGCGTGGCACGCCCGATTTCGGGAGGCCACTTGCCCTGCTTTGGGGCTGATCGGCGCCGGGATGGCGCCGTCGGCGTGCTGCAAAGTTGTGCGGGTGCCCGGGTCAGCCGCGTTGCGCGCTGTAGTCCACGGCGGTGTCGCCGCGGCAGAAGCCATAGAGGCGCAGGCCGGTCTGGCGGGCCATGTCCACCGCCAGCGAGGTGGGGGCCGAGATGGCCGCCAGCGTGGGGATGCCCACGCGCACGCACTTGCTGACCAGCTCGTAGCTGGCCCGGCTGGACACCACGGCGAAGCCGGGCTCGCCCAGGCGCTCTTCTCGGGCCAGGTGGCCAATGAGCTTGTCGAGTGCGTTGTGGCGGCCGACGTCTTCGCGCACCGCCCGCAGCGTGCCATCGGGGCTGGCCCAGGCCGCGGCGTGGCAGCCCCCGGTGCCCGCCTGCAGGCGCTGGCCGGCGTGCAGCTGTGCGATGGCGCGCAGCACGGCCTGCGGGCCGATGCCGACGGCTTCTGCGGTGGCGGTGGTGCGCGATGCGGGCAGGGCCGAGGGGTGGCGCGCGGCCAGGGCCTGCAGGCTGTCGATGCCGCACAGGCCGCAGCCGGTGCGCCCGCTCATCTGGCGCCGGTGGGCCTTGAGCGCCTCGAAGGCCCGGGCGCTGACTTGCAGGCGCAGCTCGCTGCCGTGGGGCCCTTCGATCACATCGAGGTCGTGGCAATCGGCGGGCCGCTCAATCAGCCCTTCCGACAGGGCAAAGCCCAGGGCGAAGTCTTCCAGGTCGGTGGGCGTGGCCATCATCACCGCGTGCGACAGGCCGTTGAATACCAGGGCCACCGGGTGCTCGGTGATGAGCTGGTCGTGGGCCCACTGCGCGGTCTCGCCGCGGTGGCGCCAGACCTCGACCGGCGTGCTGCCGTCGGCCATCAGGCGCGCACCGCCGCCACGGGGGCGTCTGCGGGGATCAGCTGCACCGGGATGGCCTTGGAGGCCGGCGTGCGCGCGCCCTCGGCGTGGTTGTCGAGGGCGATCAGGGCATTGGTCTCGGGGTAGTAGCCGGCGATGCAGCCACGCGGGATGCTGTAGTCCACCAATTTGAAGGCCTTGGCGCGGCGCGGCTGGCCGTCGGGCTCGCAGCTGCGCACATCGACCCAGGCACCTTCGGCCAGGCCCAGGGCCTGCCGGTCGGCCACGTTGATGAAGAGCACGCGCCGCTGGCCGAACACGCCGCGGTAGCGGTCGTCCAGGCCGTAGACGGTGGTGTTGTACTGGTCGTGGGCACGCACCGTGGTCAGCGTGAACACTGGGCCCAGGCCAGGTTGCGGCGCACGGCGGGCGCGGTGCACGGCCGTGTTCTGCGGGATGCCGTGCGCCATGAAGCGGGCCTTGCCCGTGCTGGTCAGCCACACGCGCTCGCTGGCGGTGTTGCGCAGGCGGAAGCCCCCCGGGCGGTGCACCTTGTCGTTGAAGCCCTTGAAGTCGTCGAACACGACTTCGATCTTCTCGCGGATGCGTTCGTAGTCGTCGGCCAGCCAGCGCCAGGGCGTGCGGCTCTGCGGCAAGGTGGCCTCGGCGAGGCGGGCCACGATCATGGGCTCCGACAGCAGGTGCGGCGAGGCCGGTTCGTTGATGCCGGCCGAGAGGTGGACCATGCTCATCGAGTCTTCCACGCTCACGTGCTGCGGGCCGCTGGCCTGGCGGTCGATCTCGGTGCGGCCCAGGCATGGCAGCAGCAGGGCTTCGCGCCCGTGCACCACGTGACTGCGGTTGAACTTGGTGGCCACGTGCACGGTGAGGTCGCAGCGGCGCAGCGCGGCCCAGGTGGCATCGGTGTCGGGCGTGGCGGCGGCGAAGTTGCCGCCCATGGCGAAGAACACGCTGGCGCGCCCGTCGCGCATGGCCTCGATGGCGCCGATGGTGTCGAAGCCCTCGTGACGCGGCGGCGCAAAGCCGAAGACCTCGCCCAGGCGGTCGAGGAAGGCGGGCGCGGGCTTCTCGTAGATGCCCATGGTGCGGTCGCCCTGCACATTGCTGTGGCCGCGCACGGGGCACAGGCCCGCACCCGGCTTGCCCACCATGCCGCGCAGCAGCAGCAGGTTGGCGATCATCTGCACGCCGGCCACGCCATGCTGGTGCTGGGTGATGCCCATGCCCCAGCAGGCGATCACCTTGTCCGAGCGGGCGATCACCTCTGCCGCGGCCTCCTGCTGCTCGCGGCCCAGGCCCGATTCGGCCACGATGGTGTCCCAGTCCGTGGCGTGCACGCGGGCCAGCAATTCGTCCAGCCCGCTGGTGTGTTCGGCGATGAAGTCGACGTCGAGCACGCGGGGCAGGCCGGCTTGCAGCGCGGCCTCGTCCAGGCTGAGCAGGTGCTTGACGATGCCCAGGATGGCCGCGATGTCGCCGCCCACCTTGAGCTGGAAGTAGTCGGACGAGATCGTGGTGGCGCCACCGCTGAGCATCTCGGCGGGGCTTTGCGGATCGGCAAAGCGCTCCAGGCCGCGCTCGCGCAGGGGGTTGAAGCTCAGGATGCGCGCGCCACGGCGGGCGGCGGCACGCAGTTCGCCCAGCATGCGCGGGTGGTTGGTGCCAGGGTTCTGGCCGAAGATCAGGATGCAGTCGGCCAGTTCGAAGTCGTCCAGCGTGACCGTGCCCTTGCCCACGCCCACGCTTTGCTTCAGGCCCATGCCGCTGGGCTCGTGGCACATGTTGGAGCAGTCGGGGAAGTTGTTGGTGCCGAACTCGCGCACGAACAGCTGGTAGAGGAAGGCGGCCTCGTTGCTGGTGCGGCCCGAGGTGTAGAAGATGGCGGCGTCGGGCGAGGGCAGGGCGCGCAGGTGGCGGGCCACCAGGGCAAAGGCCTCGTCCCAGCCGATGGGCTGGTAGCGGTCGGTCTGGGCGTCGTAGACCATGGGCTCGGTCAAGCGGCCCATGGCTTCCAGTTCGTGGTCGCCCCACGTGAGCATCTCGCTCACGGTGTGCCGGGCGATCACGGCGGGTGTGGCGCGTTCGGCCGTGGCCTCCGACGCCACCGCCTTCACGCCGTTTTCGCAGAACTCGAAGCTGGAGGCGTGCTGGCGGTCGGGCCAGGCGCAGCCGGGGCAGTCGAAGCCATCGGGCTGGTTGGCCGAGAGCAGGGTGCGTGCCCCCTTGGCCGCGATGCGGTGTTGCAGCAGCTGTTTGGCGACGCTGCGCAGCGCGCCCCAGCCACCGGCCGGGCCTTTGTAAAACTGGATCTTGGCTTCGCTCATGGCGGGCTTGAGGGTGAGCCGGCCGCGGGGCTGGCTGGAACGAGGGCGGTGCAGGGCCAGGCGCAGGCCGCAGGGCGAAGCCCAGGCTTGTGCTGGGTCTGGCATAAAGCGGCCGCACCCGCCATGCGGGAGGGTGCTCAGACTGTAGGCCGCTTGAGGCCACTCTGGCAATATGTCGTCCGGCACCGTTGCCATATGCTTTGGTGAGCATGAAGTTGTGACCCATCCCGCTCGCGCCTCCGTCGGCACCTCCCCCAGCACGCCCCCCGGCACCTTGAGCGTGCACATCACGCCCCAGTGGCAGATTCGCGGCCCGGGTGGTCTGGCCCTGGCCCCGAAGGTGCTGGACTGGCTGGTCGCCGTGCAGCAACACGGCAGCCTCTCGGCCGCCTGCCACCACGGCGGGGCCTCGTACCGACACGCCTGGAAGCTGCTGCGCGAGGCCGAAGCGGCCCTGGGCTCGCCGCTGCTGAGCATGTCGCGCGGCAAGGGCTCGGTGCTCACGCCGCTGGGGGAGCGCCTGGTCTGGGCCCAGCGCCGTGTGGCCGCCCGGCTGGGGCCCCAGCTCGACAGCCTGGCCCTGGAGCTGGAGGCCGAACTGCGCCGCGTGCTGGCCGAGGCCGACCGCCCCCTGCGCCTGTGGGCCAGCCACGGCTTTGCCATCGAGCAACTGCAGCGCCAGATGGCCGACACCGGCCAGCCCCTGGACTGGCGCTATTGCGACAGCAGCCAGGCCCTGGCCGCCCTGCAGGCCGGCACCTGCGAGCTTGCCAGCCTGCACATCCCACTGGGTGCCCTGCAGGCCGAACTGCTGCGCCAGCATGCGCCCCTGCTGGGGCCGGACTGGCGCTACATCCACCTCGTCACCCGCCGCCAGGGCCTGATGGTGCGCCCCGGCAACCCGCAGAAGGTCTATGGCGTGGCCGACCTGGCGCGGCCCGGCCTGCGCTTCATCCCCCGTTCGCCCGGCTCGGGCACCCGCCTGCTGCTCGAGCACCTGCTGCGCCACGAAGGCATCGCGGCCGAGCAGGTGGCCCGCGGCGAACAGGGCGAGCACACCCACGCGGCCGTGGCCGCCTATGTGGCCAGCGGCATGGCCGATGTGGCCTTTGGCGTGGAGACCTCGGCGCGCCGCTTCGGTCTGGAGTTCATCCCGGTGCAGACCGAGCGCTACGGCCTGGTCTGCGCCCCTGAGACCCTCTCCACCCCCGGCGCCCAGGGCCTGATCGCCACCCTGCACAGCCCCGCCTACCGCGAGGCCATCGCCAGCTTGCCGGGTTACGAGGCCGACCACTGTGGCGAGGTGGGCGAAGCCCGCGCGCTGTTTGCCGGCTGGCCCGCGTGAATATCTCCTGGTGAGGTGGGATACTCATGCTGCTTTGCACAAATCAACAAAGCCGACGCATTCGACATATTCGCCGTGAAACCCTGCTTTTCCGGTGATCGAAAAGGGCTTCGGCGCTTGTCGGGGGGGAGGGGCGCAAGGAGAATCCGGGCATGCGCCCCGCTCCTCTTTTATCGCCCCCTGTTTCTCCGGATACCGTGTGCGCCGTGCCGCGACGGCGCGAAAGAGCGCCTGTCTGGCGTTGCCTGGGAACACTGGGGCTGGGGGGGCTGCTGCTCGGCCAGACCGCCTGCTCGATCCTGAGTTACAGCCCCACGATCGAGGTCATCAAGGCCACAGGCCTGGCGGCCAACCAGGTGGCCTCGGTGGCGCCCAAGGAGGCCAGCGACGTGGTGCAGCACCCGCACGACACGGTTCGCCAGGTCTGCATCGAGTACAACCGCAGTGCCCAGGCCCCGGGCATCCTGCCCGCCCTGCAGCTCAACCTGCAGAAGCTGGGCATTGAAAGCCGCATCTACGACAACAGCACGACCTGGCCCGACACCTGTCGCCACTGGCTGCACTACACCGCCTTCATCGAGTGGGACGTGCCCCAGTTCGGCGAGAAGACCGAGGCCTACCTGACCCATGCCAGCCTGACCCTGCGCACCGACGGCCGCGTGCTGGCCAGCGCCACGTACCAGCTGGAAGGCTTTGGCCTGAGCAAATGGGCCAGCACCCGTGACAAACTGGCTCCCGTGGTCAAGGCCGTGGTGCGCCAGGCCGAGGCCAGCGACCTGCCCTGAACGCCTCGCGTCGAGCGCCATGAGCAAAGCCGCCTGAGAAGGCGGCTTTGTCGTTTCTGCCAGGTGACATCGGGGCGCCCCGCGCGCCCCCACGCTTCACCAGATGGCCAGGGAATTGGTCAGCAGGCGCTGGATCCAGGTGCGAGAGGAGGTCGAGGCCACGTCGCCCTGACCCAGCTGCTCCAGGCGCGCATCGACCACATCGCCCGAGGCCACCACGGCGCCCGGCTTGATGTCCTTCGGGTCGACGATGCCCGAGAAGCGCAGCGTGGTCGTGCCACCGTTGAAGGCCATGCGCTTTTCGCCCGCCACCAGCAGGTGGCCGTTGGGCAGCACATTGATCACCTGGGCGGCGATCCGGCCATTGAAGGTGCTGCTGTTGTCGGTCTGGCCTTCGCCCTTGAAGGTGTCGCTGCCGGATGCGGTGGCGTCCACGTTCAGCAGGCTCTTGATCAGGCCACTCTGGCTGCTGCCGGTGCCCGGTCCCTTGGCCGCGATCGTGTTTTCGCGGTTGGCCTTGCTGTTGAACGAGAAGCACATCTTGTTCAGCGCGTAGCCGTTGCGGGCGGCCTCGCTGGCGAAGATGGGCGATCCGGGAATGATGCGTTTCTGCTGTAGGGCGGTCATGTGGCGTCTCCTGGAGGATGTTTAAAATGGTTGGTAGTGGATTATTCGACGCCGCGCCGATTAAATAAATACGCGAATCCTGATGCGATGCATGCGAATTCCAGATGGAAGCGGCCATCGCGCCGCGGGGGCCGCCTTAAGGGCGGGAAAACAGGCGCTCTGGTTATAATCGTTGGATGAACGATTTCGATTATCTGGATCTGGACGGCCGCCTGCTGCGCCTGCTGATCGCGGTGCACGAGGAGGGCTCGATCACGCGCGCCGCGCAGCGCCTGGGCAT
>NZ_JAIZVX010000036.1 GCF_021768455.1 Aquabacterium sp.
TCGCCGCCAAAGAAGTCGGGCAGCATCAAGGCCATGGAGGCCACCAGCTCACCCACGCCCATGGTGATCATGGCGAAGGTGGTGCCCGATTTCTTGGTGGTCACCCAGCCGAGCAAGGCCGCAAAGCCCATGCCGGCCAGCCCGCCCACGATGGGGATCAGCGACACCGGGATGCTCATGCCCTTGCCGGCCATGTTCATGGCATGGATGGCGATGAACGAGCCCAGCCCGGTGTAGACCGCATGGCCGAAGCTCAGCATGCCGCCCTGGCCGAGCAGCATGTTGTAGCTCAGGCAGATGATGATCAGGTAGCCGATCTGCGAGAGCATGGTCAGCGAGAGGCTGCTGGTGAAGACCTTCGGCGCCGCATACAGCACCAGGGCAAACAGGCTCCAGATCACCCATCGCCCCAGGTTGATGGGCTTGAATTCGTACATGGCTCGGCTCATGTGACTCACTCCTCGCGCGTGCCCAGCAGGCCTTTGGGCCGCAGGATCAGCATCAACACCAGGAGCAGATAGGGCAGGATGGGCGCCATCTGCGAGACGGTGATCTTCAGCAGCGGGTAGGCCCAGTGGTCAAAGTTCACCGTCTGGCCCATGCCCTGCATGAGCGTGACGACCGACACGTCGATCACCACCGCAAAGGTCTGGATCAGGCCGATGAGCAGCGAGGCCAGGAAGGCCCCGGCCAGGGAGCCCATGCCCCCCACCACCACGACCACGAAGATGATGGCGCCCACCGAGGCCGCCATGTTGGGCTCGGTCACGAAGGCATTGCCCCCGATCACACCGGCCAGCCCCGCCAATGCACAGCCGCCCCCGAAGACGCCCATCATCACGCGGGGCACGTTGTGGCCCAGGGCCTCGGCCATCTCCGGGTGGGTGAGCGCGGCCTGGATGATCAGCCCGATGCGGGTGCGCGTGAGCAGCAGCCACAGCGAGCCCAGCATGGCCAAGGCCACCAGGGCCATGAAGCCGCGGTAGATGGGGAACTGGGTGCAGGAGTTGCCTGCCGCCGGGCCGCAAATGGCCGGGTCGCCCGCGCCGGCCAGCCAGGCCAGACCCTGCCCTTTCACATTTGCCAAGGTGAACAAGGGGCCACTGAGGGCATCGGGGATGCGGTAGTCGACGTTGGCCGGACCGAAGACCAGCCGCACCACCTCCAGCACCACATAGGTCAGGCCGAAGGTGATGAGCAGTTCGGGCACATGGCCATGGGCGTGCACCTTGCGCAGGCAGTGGCGCTCGAAGGCCGCTCCCAACAGGCCCACCAGCAGGGGCGACACGATCAGCGCCGGGAAGAAGCCGATCAGGCCCGTGAGCGTGAAGGCCGCATAGGCCCCGATCATGTAGAAGCTCGCATGGGCAAAGTTGAGCACGCCCATCATGCTGAAGATCAGGGTCAGGCCCGAGCTCAGCATGAACAGCAGCAACCCGTAGCTGATCCCGTTCAGTAAAAAGACGAAGAAGGTTTCCATGGTCGTCGGAAGAATCCCCCTGCCGCGGTGGCCGCGTGCAGGGGGTGGCGCCGGAAACAAGCAGGCGGATGGGACGCCACACAGGCCCGCCGGCTTTACTGCCTTGTCAGGGCGGCGGCCTCATGGCTGCGACACGCGGGCCGCACCAGGGCCAAGCCCCGCCCGCACGGCTCAGGACGGCCGCTTCATCTGGCACGAGGTCGGCGTGCTCGACACATAGGCGTCAAAGGACTTCATCGGGGCAAAGGTCATGCCCGTGCCTTCGGTGTCGTAGGTGTTCTTGGCATCGAGCTGCTGCCAGCGTGCGATGTAGAGCGGCTGCTGCAACTGGTGATCCGCCTTGCGCATCTCGACCTCGCCATTGAAGCTCTTGAACTTCAGGCCTTCCATGGCCGCAGCCACCTTGACCGGGTCGGTCGACTTCGCCTGGGCCATGCCCGTGGCCAGCATGGTCAAGGCGCTGTAGGTGGCGGCCGAGTAGTAGTCGTCATTGAACCGCTTCTTGAATTCGCTCAGCAGCCCCCCATAGAAGCCACCCATGTTGTAGTGGCCATAGCCCACCTGGAAGACGCGCCCATCGGCACCCTTGCCCAGCGCCGTGGGCGTGCCACCGAAGTTGGCGTAGTAGGTGTAGAACTTGGCGGTCAGGCCGGCATCGTTGGCAGCCTTCACCAGCAGGGCCAGGTCGGATCCCCAGTTGCCGGTGATGACGGTGTCGGCACCCGACGCCTTGATCTTGGCCACATAGGGCGTGAAATCGCGCACCTGGGCCAGGGGATGGAGGTCATCGCCCACGATCTGGATGTCGGGGCGCTTGCGCTGCAGGTTGGCCTTGGCGTACTTGGCAACCTGCTGGCCGTGTGCGTAGTTCTGGTTGATCAGGTAGACCTTCTGCACGTCCTTCTGATCCTTGATGAAGGTCGTGAGCGCCTCCATCTTCATGGAGGTGTCGGCGTCCAGACGGAAGTGCCAGTAGCTGCACTTGCTGTTGGTGAGGTCCGGGTCGACCGCGGCGTAGTTCAGGAAGACGATTTCCTTGCCCGGGTTGCGTTCGTTGTACTTGTTCACGCCATCGACCAGGGCCGTAGCCGCACCCGAACCCAGGCCCTGCACGATGTAGCGCACCCCCTGATCGGCCGCCGACTTCAGCGCATTGAGCGACTCGGCCGGGCTCAGCTTGTTGTCGATGCTGACGATCTCGAACTTCACACCCGCCGGGTTGCCGGCATTGAGCTTCTCGGCCACGAACTGGAAGCTCTTGAGCTGGTTCTGGCCCACGCTGGCCATCAGTCCCGAGAGCGGATCGATCCAGGCCACCTTCACGGTCTCACCCTTCTGAGCCAGGGCTGCACCGGCGCTCAGGGATGCGGTCACCAACACGCTCAGTGCACGAACTTTGAAACTCATTGCAGGCTCCTCATCGGTCGTTGGAAAGGGCTTGAAGCCAGACCAATTTACCCCCCGCATCCCGGGGGCCGTTTGAGGGATGACCCGCAAGATGGCGCCTTTGCCATCGGGCTTCGCGCGGCTTGTCGCCACGATCCGACGCGGGCCATCGGGCATACCCGCGAACCCGGCACCAGACCGTGACGAACGACCGCCAAACCACCGCTGCGTCGGCATGAAAAAGGCGCCCGAAGGCGCCTGTGTGCGGGGTGACGAAGGCGGCCGCCGCGTCGGGTTGAGCCGGCTCAGACCGTGGGCAGCTTGTGGTCCTTGAAGGCCTCACGCAGCTTGAGCTTGTAGATCTTGCCCGTGGCCGTGTGCGGGATCTCGTCCACGAACACGGCGTCGTCCGGCGTCTGCCATTTGGGAATCTTGCCGTCGAAGAAGGCGATCAGCTCGGCGGCCGTGACCTCCGCACCCGGCTTCTTGACCACCACCATCAGCGGGCGCTCGTCCCACTTGGGGTGCACGCAAGCGATCGCAGCGGCCTCGTGCACGGCGGGGTGCCCCATCAGCACGTTCTCCAGGTCGATGGAGCTGATCCACTCGCCCCCGGACTTGATCACGTCCTTCGAGCGGTCGGTGATCTGCATGTAGCCATCGGGGTCGATGGTGGCCACGTCACCCGTGGGGAACCAGCCATCGTGCAGCGGCGATTTGTCGATGTTGAAGTAGCCGCTGACCACCCAGTGGCCCCGCACCTCCAGGTCGCCGGCGGACTTGCCATCCCAGGGCAGGACCTGGCCATCGGCATCGACGATGCGCATGTCCACCCCGAACACCGACTTGCCCTGCTTCTCCAGCAGTTTCTGCTTCTGTTCGGTGCTCCAACTGGCGTGCTTGGTCTTGAGGCGACCCAGGGTGCCCAGGGGCGAGAGCTCGGTCATGCCCCAGGCGTGGACCACCTCGACACCAAAGTCGTTTTCGAAGGTCCGGATCATGGCGGGCGGGCAGGCCGCGCCACCGATCACGGTGCTCTTGAAGGTGCTGAACTTGAGGTTGTTGGACTTGACGTGGTTGAGCAGGCCCAGCCAGATGGTGGGCACCCCGGCACTCATCGTGACCTTCTCTTCTTCAAACAGGTTGAAGAGCGATGCCCCATCGAGGTGGTGCCCCGGGAAGACCAGCTTGCAGCCGACCATGGCGGCCGCGTAAGGCAGGCCCCAGGCGTTGACATGGAACATGGGCACCACGGGCAGGATGACGTCGGTGGCCTTGATGCACATGGCATCGGGCAGGGCCGCGGCAAAGGCGTGCAGCACGGTCGAGCGGTGCGAGTAGATGGCGCCCTTGGGGTTGCCGGTCGTGCCCGAGGTGTAGCAGATGCTGGCGGCGGTGTTCTCGTCAAAGGTGGGCCACTCGTAGGCCCCGTCTTCGGCGGCGATCAGGTCTTCGTAACACAGCAGGCTCGGCAGGGCCGTTTCGCGCGGCATGTTGGCCCGGTCGCACATCAGCACAACATGCTTCACCGTGGGCATCATCGGCGCGAGCTTCTCGACCAGGGGAAGGATGTTGAGGTCCACGAAGACGACCTTGTCCTGGGCGTCGTTGACGATCCATGCGACCTGCTGCGGGAACAGGCGCGGGTTGATCGTGTGGCAGACCAGGCCCGAGCCCGACACGCCGTAGTAGATCTCCATGTGGCGGTAGCCGTTCCAGGCCAGGGTACCGATGCGGTCACCCTGCTCGCAACCCAGCCGGGCCAGGGCCTGGGCCAGCTTGCGCGAGCGCACGCCCACCTCGGCCCAGTTGGAGCGGTGCATGTCACCCTCCACCCGCTTGGACACGATCTCGGTATCGCCGTTGTGTCGGGCCGCGTGCGTGAGCAGCGACGAGATCAGCAAGGGCATGTGCATCATTTGGCCCATCAGGCTCATGGAATCGACCTCCGGCAAAAACAAGGGACTGCGTGCCTGACCCGCCGAATCCATATCTGAAAACGATTCAGGTCAGATGCACTGCATCATAGGTTTGTTTTTACCGGGTGCGAAGGTGCTGTTCCTAGGGGATGTCCCGAAGGAACAGCCAGCGTTCGACGGGGCACGCAGGCCGTGCGCCCAGGGTCATTCC
Organism: Aquabacterium sp.; assembly: GCF_021768455.1. Taxonomy (GTDB): domain Bacteria; phylum Pseudomonadota; class Gammaproteobacteria; order Burkholderiales; family Burkholderiaceae_C; genus Aquabacterium. Next base: position 4,997 of record NZ_JAIZVX010000036.1, read on the forward strand.
ATGAAGCGCGCAAAGCCCGACACGGGCTCGCGTTCGGTCAGCAGGGTGTTGTCCAGCGCCTCGGGATCGGCATGCCCCAGGGCCATGCTCACCACCACCATTTCCTTGTCGGGATCCAGCCCCAGATGGGCCTCGATCACGGCGTGAAACTGGTTGAAGGCGGCCTGCGGACAGGTGTCCAGCCCCCGTGCGCGGGCGGCCACCATGATGTTTTGCAGGAACATGCCGTAGTCCAGCCAACTGCCCCGGCCCATGACCCGGTCGATGGTGAAGACCAGGCCCACGGGGGCATCGAAGTAGGCGTAGTTGCGAGCCTGCTGGGCGCGCATGCGCTCGGTGTCGCCCTTGGTGATGCCGAGCAGGCCGTAGAGGTCCCAGCCCACCTTGCGACGGCGGTCGATGTAGGGCGAAACCCACTGGGCGGGGTAGTAGTCGTACTCCTCCTTGTGCGGCGCCTGGTGGTGATCGACCAGGCCCGAGCCCAGGAAGGCCGCGGTCACCTTGTCGACCAGGCCCTGCCGGGCGGCCCCCGTGAGCACATGCACCCGCCAGGGCTGGGTGTTGGTACCGGAGGGCGCACGCGAGGCCACACGCAAGATGTCTTCGATCACCTCGCGGGGCACCGGGGTGGGCAGGAAGCGGCGGATGGAGCGGCGCGAGGTGATGGCCTCGTCCACGGCCGCCGTGTGAGCGGGCGTGATCTCGACCTGGGCGCGGGGCTGGGAAGCGGGGTGGCTCATGGCGGGCTTTCAGGCAGCGACTTGCAGGCTGCGCAAGGCGGCCAGGAAGTCATCGGGCAGGGACACGGGGCGGCGGGTGTGGCGGTCGACGTAAACGTGCACAAAATGCCCGCTGGCGGCCGACAGCGCCTCACCGGCTTCGAACAACCCGATCTCGTAGCGCACGCTGCTCTTGCCGATGTGGGCCACGCGGATGCCGGCCTCCACGTTCTTCGGGAAGGCCAGCGGGGCGAAGTAATTGCAGTGGGTCTCGATGACCAGGCCAATCACGGCACCACCGTGGATGTCGAGCACACCGGCTTCGATCAGGTAGCGGTTCACCGCCGTGTCGAAGTAGCTGTAGTAGGTCACGTTGTTGACGTGGCCATAGATGTCGTTGTCCATCCACCTCGTGGTGATGGGGCTGAAGTGGGCATAGGCTGCCCGGGCCTGGGGTTGCGGTCTGTCCATGCAACCCATTATTCACGAACGGTCTGGCGCCGCTGCCAAGAGGCCAGGGCCAGGGCCACGCTGCGCGCCTGCACCGCCACCATGGGCGCCAGTTCATGGCCATAGCCACCCGCCATCGCCATGGCGGTGGGCACGCGCCAGGCCTCGGTCAGGGCGAAGACACGCTCATCGCGCGCCGACAGACCATCGGCCGTGAGCTTCAATCGACCCAGGCGATCACCCTCGTGCGGATCGGCACCGGCGAGGTAAAAGGCCAGGCCGAACGGCGACCGAGCGTGCTCGGCGTCGAGGGCGCTCAAGGCTTCGTCCAGCGCGCAGAGGTAAGCGGCGTCGTCGCAACCATCGGGCAGGGGCACATCCAGCGAGCTGGGCACCTTGCGGAAGGGGAAGTTCTTGTCGCCATGCAGCGAGAGCGTGAAGACGCTGGCATCGCCCGTGAAAATGTCGGCCGTGCCATTGCCCTGGTGCACATCGAGGTCGATCACCACGCAGCGCAGACCAGGGCGTTGCGCCTGCGCCCGGCGGATGGCGACGGCCACATCGTTGAAGACGCAAAAACCGCTGCCCTGTGCGGCACCCGCATGGTGGGTGCCCCCCGCCAGGTTGACACCCACGCCCTCGGCCCATGCCGCGTCGCTGGCGGCCACGGTCGCCCCCACCGAACGGGCCGAACGCTCGGCCAGCGCAGGCGACCAGGGGAAACCGATCTCGCGCAGCTGCGCCGGGCTCAGCGTGCCTTCGCGCACAGCCTGCACGTAAGCCGGGTCGTGGGCCAGGGTGAGCTCGGCCTCGGAGGCCTGAGGCGCCTCGCGGAGCCGCACGGCCGGCAAGGTGGCCTGGACCTGCTCGCGCAACAGGCGGTATTTCTGCATGGGGAAACGGTGCCCCGGCGGCAGATCGGGCTGAACGTGGTCGCTGTAGAAGGCCTGCATGGTGGCAGCTTAGCGCCTGGCAGCGTGGCCACCATCACGAACGGGGCCCCTGGTCACCGTGCACAGCGATTGACCCGGCTCGCATCCCGGGGCTACATTACTGACCGATCAGTCAGTTATTTTTGCTCCGTGCCCCGCGCCAAAGCCTCCCCCCTGCCCTCGCTGTCCGTCCGGTCTGTCTGCGAGCCCGGCCCCAGCTGCCCGATCGCCGCGGCCGTTGCGGCCATCGCCCCGCGCCTGCCCGGCGTGCGCCAGCGGCGCAAGGCGGCGCGCCCGCAGGAACTGCTGGAAGCGGCCCTCACCCTCTTCGTGGAAAAGGGCCTGGCTGCGACACGCACCGACGACGTCGCCAAGCTAGCCGGTGTCTCCAAGGGCACGCTCTACCTTTACTACCCCAGCAAGGACGCACTGTTCAAGGCCGTGGTCCAGGCCTACCTGACCGAGGTCATCGCCGAAGGCACCGACATCTTCGACCAATTCCAGGGCTCATCCAGCGAGCTGCTGCGTGTGCTGGTCGACACCTGGTGGGCGCGTGTGGGCGACTCCAAGGCCGCGGGCCTGCTGGTGCTGATCCTGGCCGAGTCCCGGCACTTCCCCGAACTGGCCCAGTTCTACATGGAACAGGTCATCCAGCCCTGCCACGCGCTGCTGGGGCGGGCCGTGCAACGCGGCATCGACCGCGGCGAGTTCCGCCCGGTGGACGTGGCCTCGGTGGTGCAGGCCCTGATCGCACCGGTGCAGTTCCTGGTTCTCCACCGGCACAGCATGTCCGTGTGCGCCAGCATGCCCGTCGCCATCGAGCCTGGCCGCTTCCTGGTCGACCAGCTGGACCTGCTCCTCAACGGACTCACGGTGCGGGTCCCACCCTGAACCATCGCGCGGACCCTTCTTCCTGCCCCACCCACCGTGCCAGACACCTGGGGCGCGCACAGAATGTGGCGCCCACGCTCCCCCAAATCTGCGGCAGTTCTTAAAATGCCGTTTTTCCCCTGATTCCATTCCATACCGACACCCGTAGGATGCCCAGCATGAACGTCGAACAAGCCCGCTTCAACATGATCGAGCAACAGATCCGCCCCTGGGATGTCCTGGACACCTCTGTGCTGAGCCTGCTCTCCATCGTTCGCCGTGAAGATTTCGTGCCCGCTGCCAACAAGGGCCAGGCCTTCATGGACCTGGAAATCCCCGTAGGCAAAGGCCGCCACCTGCTGGCCCCTCGCGTCGAAGCCCGCCTGGTGCAGGACCTCAACCTCAGCAAGCACGACACCGTGCTGCACGTGGGTGCGGCCAACGGCTATGTCACAGCCCTGCTGGCGCACAAGGCCCGCCGTGTGATCGGCCTCGAAGCCGATGCCGAACTCGCTGCAACGGCACGCGCCAACCTGCGCCAGGCCAGCGTGAGCAACGCTGAGATCGTGCAGGCCGATGGCGCCGCCGGCTTCAGCGCCCAGGCCCCTTACGACGCCATCCTCCTGGCCGGCTCGGTGCCCTCCGTGCCCCAGGCCCTGCTCGACCAGCTCAAGGTCGGCGGCCGCCTGCTGGCCATCGTGGGCCAGGAACCGGTGATGCAGGCCGTGTTGCACACCCGTGTCAGCGACACCCAGTTCAGCAGCCAAAGCCTGTTCGACACCGTCGCCTCGCGCCTGAGCGGCTTTGCCGAACCCAGCCGATTCCAGTTCTGATCCGCCCCACGCCCTGAGGAAGTTCCTGATGCCCAAGCATGCCCCCAGCACGTCTTTGCCCGTCGGCCGTCGCGCCGCATCGGCATGGCGCCCTCTCCTGCGCGCCACCGCCGTGGGCGTGCTGGGCATCTCGGGCCTCGGGGCCGCCCAGGCCGACTCCCTGGTAGACCTCCTGCAGGCCGCCAAGGGTTACGACGCCGCCTACCTCTCGGCCAAGGCCCAGGCCGACGCCGTGCAGTACCAGGTTCAGCAGGCCTATGCCCTGCAGCGCCCTTCGGTCAATGCCCAGGCCACGCTGACGCGCAGCCACCTGGACTCCTCCGAACCCGTGTCGCCTGCGGCCGCGCTCTACCTGGGGCAGACCACCAATAACGTCAGCAGCACCACCAGGAAGATCGGTGTGTCGCTGCGGCAGTCGCTCTACAACGCGGGCAACGCCGCCAAGATCGAACAGGCCGAACAGTCGCTCCTCGTCAGCGAGAGTGACCTCAAGATCGCCGAAGACGATCTCACCGTGCGCCTGGCACAGGCCTACTTCGACGTGCTGGCCGCCCAGGACGTGCTGGCCACCACACAGGCCAACAAGAAGGCCCTGGCAGAACAGCTGGCGGCTGCCAAGCGCAGCTTCGAAGTGGGCAACGCCACCATCACGGACACACGCGAAGCCCAGGCCCGCCACGACCTGGCCTCGGCCCAGGAAATCGCCGCGACCAACGACCTCAACGTCAAGCGCATCGCGCTCGACCAGCTCGTGGGCCGCCAGAACGTGAGCCCTGACCCCTTGCGCGCACCGGCCTCGCTGGACCAGCTGGCCCCGGGCCAGATGGCCGACTGGGTCGCCCTGACCGAGCAGGCCCCGCTGGTGCGCAAGGCCGAAGTGGCCCTCAAGGTCGCCCAGACCGAAATCAGCAAGGCCCGAGCAGGCCACCTGCCCACACTGGACGGCGTGGTCAACGTCGGCCGCACCGAGCTCGACACCGCCTCCTCCACCGTCAAGACCAGCGCCGGCGCCGGCACCTCTGCCTCGGTCGGCCTGGAGTTGAACGTGCCCCTGTTCGCCGGCTTCGCCGTGCAGAACCGCGTCAAGGAAGTCCTGGCACTGCAGGACAAGTCCGAACGAGACCTCGACAACGCCAAACGCAGCGTGGCCCTGCTCACGCGCCAGGCCTTCTCTGGCGTGCAATCGGGCCTGGCCCAGGTCAAGGCTTACGAGGCCGCTGAATCGTCGGCCAAACTGGCCCTGGAAGCCACCCAGCTCGGTTACCGCGTCGGGGTTCGCATCAACAAGGACGTGCTCGACGCCCAGACCCAGCTCACCAGCACCCGCAAAGACCTTTTCAAGGCCCGCTACGACGTCATCGTCGGCACCGTGAAGCTGCGTCAGGCCAGTGGTTCGCTGAAGGCCGACGACCTGCTCGAACTCAACAAACTGCTCGGCCCGGTCGCCCCCTGATCCGTCGAGGGCTTGCCACCCTCAGTGAGGGGTCATGGGCCGGTGAACCGCACGGCGCCCAGAGGCTGAGACCCTGGCCAGCCAGCGCGACAGGTTCACGCTGCGACCGCTCTGCAGATCCTGCGCGCGTGCGATGCGGCTCAGGCGAAACTCTCGCTCTCGGCCACTGCGGCTGCACCACGCGGTCAGTCGGCGGGTGCGGGTGTCCACCCCCAGGACCTGGACGGTGCTCAGGAGCAGCTCGCCCGAGTCCTCGACATAGACGATCTCCCAGTGCCAGCTGACCCCGCGCTGTGCCGCGCCATCCTGCTGACGGCGCCACCACAGCGACGCGCTCATCAGGATCGCCATCACCCACACCGCGGTCGCGGCCTGTGCTGCCCAGCCCATGTCGAATTCCCATGCCTGTCGCGCGGTCCACGTCGTGATGGGCGCGCCTCGCCCACCCGATTGCCCCGACTCCAGCGCGCACAATCCGCGGGCAAGGCCTCATTGCACCGCAATGCCCCCCAGCCCGATCGCCTGATCAGGCCCGATCTCGCCCGCTTGATCCGCCGCCAGCAAGGCCGTGCGGCGGTAGCGCAACAGGCGCCCTTTGTAAGCCGAGCCATCGGCCAGCGGTTGCACCAGTGGCAGGTCCTCCAGGGCAAAACCCAGGGCCGCCATCTGCCTGTTGAAGGCCGATCGGTTGCCCCGGTTCGGGTCCACGATCAAGACCTCGGCCACCGCACAGGCGTGGCGCTGGATGAAGGCCGCCAGGCAGCCGCCATCGTCGCGTTCGTACAGCACGTCGCTGCCCATGATCACGTTGAATTGCCCCTCGACGCGCGCGCGCCCCTCCCGAGGTGCGAGCAAAGGGTCTGCCGCCCAGTCTCCGTGGCGGTAAGGCAGGGGCAAAAGCGCATTGAGGAGCAGGTTCTCCTGCAGGAAGGCGCCCGCCAGGGGATGGCAGTCGCTCGCGGTCACGTCGACACCCAGGCGGTGACAGACCATGCTGGCCAGCGCCAGGCCGCAACCCACCTCGAGAACACGCTCACCGTCCACCCTGGGCCGGCCGGCCATGTAGGTGGCCAACTGCTGGGCCGAGGGCCACAAGAGCCCGAACAAAGGCCAGGTGGCCGACGAGATCCCGAGGGCTTCGGCCTCCCCCAGCGGATCGGCGTACTGCTGACGGTCCAGCAAGGAGCGGATGTGGAGCGCAGGCGTGCCCGAAAGGGCCACCTGCTCGTGTTTCACCAGGTAACCCGGCATGGGGCGGACCTTCACAGATCCCGGCCCGACACGCCGCACGGCATCGGGCGTCGCCTCGTCAACCGGGCCAATCGTTCGGCGCGCGCAAGAAAAAACCCAGGGCACGCTTCGGTGCGCTGGGTTTCATCGTGTGCGTGGTGCCGGCTGTCGGATTCGAACTGACGACCTACCGCTTACAAGGCGGTTGCTCTACCAACTGAGCTAAGCCGGCCACGTGTGCATTCTACATGCTCTGACGGACTTACTTGATCCGTCGCAAGGCCGGACGCCCTCCGCCCGTGGGCGGGGTGTCGGGCGGCTCGCCACCGTCGCCTTCGGCCGGCACCACCGCAGGGGTGTCCACGGCCTTGGGACCGGTGCGCGGCGCCGCGGCGGGCTTGCTGCCGCGCGCCAGTCGCAAACCGCCCGCAGGCGGTCGGGCCTCGCCCGCGGTGCCACCCGCGGTCTCGTCGCCATGCACGCCTTCCACCACCTCACCGGTGGAGGTGGGCGCATCGACGCCGTCGCCACCGAGGGAGGTCGGCACCGGGAACGCCATGCCCTGCCCGTTTTCGCGGGCATAGATGGCGATCACATGGTCGACGGGCACGGAGATGTCGCGGGCCATGCCACCGAAACGCGCCTTGAACTCGATGAACTCGTTGCCGAGCTGCAACTGGCTGGTCGCCTCGAAGCTGGCATTGAGCACGATCTCGTTGTTCTTGACGTATTCCTGCGGCACCTGAACGGAGCGGTCCACGTACACCGCCAGGTAGGGTGTGAACCCGTTGTCGGTGCACCAGTCGTGCAGGGCACGAATCAGATAGGGCCGTGTGGACGAACCCTGGGCTTCTTGGTCTGTGGACATGCTCATTCAGGCCAGTGACGAATCACTTGCGCATCACTTTCTCGGATGGCGTCAGCGCCTCGATGTAGGCCGGGCGCGAGAAGATGCGCTCAGCATACTTCAACAGCGGCAGGGCATTCTTCGACAGCTCGATCCCGTAGTAATCCAGGCGCCACAGCAGCGGGGCAATGGCCACGTCGAGCATCGAGAAATCGTCGCCCAGCATGTACTTGTTCTTCAGGAAGATCGGGGCCAGCTGGGTCAGGCGATCGCGGATCTGCGAGCGTGCCTTTTCCAGTTGCTTGTCGTTGGCCTTGACGCCACCGCGACCTTCCAGGGTGTTCACGTGGGCGAACAGTTCCTTCTCGAAGTTCAGCAGGAACAGGCGCACGCGGGCACGGGCCACCGGGTCACCGGGCATCAGCTGCGGGTGCGGGAAACGCTCGTCGATGTACTCGTTGATGATGTGCGACTCGTACAGGATGAGGTCGCGCTCGACGAGGATGGGCACCTCGTTGTAGGGGTTCATCAGGGCGATGTCTTCGGGCTTGGCGAAGATGTCGACGTCACGGATCTCGAAATCCATGCCCTTTTCAAACAGGACAAAACGGCAACGATGCGAATAGGGGCAGGTCGTACCGGAGTAAAGCACCATCATGGCGGTGGGCTCCTAAGAGTCAAAAGAGGCAGGTGGTGAGGTGCACCACAAACAACGAAGCGCAGTGACCTCGCAAGGAGGATCACTGCGCCAGGGACGCGCCCGCTGATCGCTCAGCAGGACCGCGCCTGAATCACTTCACATCTTTCCAGAAGGCCGCATTCAGGCGCCAGGCGATGAAGGTGAAAATCGCCAGGAACAGCAGCACGCCCACGCCAAGGCGGGTGCGCTGGGTCTGCATCGGCTCACCCATCCACTGCAGGTAGGCCACCAGGTCGGCGATGTTCGAATCGAATTCCTGGGCGGTCATCTTGCCCTTGGTCAGCTCTTCGAACGCCTCGAACTTGTGTTCCTTCTTGCCGTGGCCATCGTCCACTTCGACGAATTTGGCGGCACGCTGGCCCTGCAGTTCCCACAGCACGTGCGGCATGCCGACGTTGGGGAAGACCAGGTTGTTCCAGCCGGTCGGACGGGCGTCGTCACGGTAGAAGCTGCGCAGGTAGGTGTAGAGGTAGTCGGCACCCGTGCCCGAGTGGCTGGCGCGCGAGCGGGCCACCAGGGTCAGGTCGGGTGGCACGGCGCCGAACCAGGCCTTCGCATCCTTGGAGTCCAAAGACACCTTCATGACTTCGCCCACCTTGTCGGTCGGGAAGAGCAGGTTGTCCTTGATCTGCTGTTCGGTCAGGCCGATGTCCTTCAGGCGGTTGAAGCGCATGAAGGCAGCAGCGTGGCAGTTCAGGCAGTAGTTGGCGAAGATCTTGGCGCCATTCTGCAGGGCGGCCATGTCGGTGACGCGTTCAGCCGGGAACTTGTCGAGGACAAGGGCTCCGCCCGAAGCCTGCGCACCCGACACCAGGGCGAAGGCGGCCAGCAAAGAGGCAAGCAGTTTTTTCATGGTTGTTCTTTCCTGCGGCGATCAGTGGGGCTTGAAGTTCACGCGATCAGGGACCTGCTTGAAGGTACCGATCTGGCTCCAGAAAGGCATCAGCACGAAGAAGCCGAAGTACAGCAGGGTGCCGACCTGGGACACCAGGTTGCCGATTTCCGAAGGCGGTTGCACGCCCAGGTAACCCAGGATCACGAAGTTCACCACGAACACCGCGTAGACGATCTTGTGCCAGTTCGGACGGTAACGGATGGACTTGACCGGGCTCTTGTCGAACCAGGGCAGACCGGCCAGGATCACCACGGCGCCACCCATCACGGCCACGCCCCAGAACTTGGCCTCAAAGGTCTTGAGCAGGCCGATCACCACGGCGGCACCCACCAGGGCAGCCACCTTGAACTTGCCATCGCCCTTGCCCTTGATCAGGTTCAGGACGGCCGCAGCGCCGATGATCAGGCACAGCACGGTGACCATCTGGTCGGTGGTGGCACGCAGCATCGAGTAGAAGGGCGTGAAGTACCAGACCGGCGCAATGTGCGGGGGCGTCTTGAACGGGTCGGCCGGGATGAAGTTGTTGTACTCCAGGAAGTAGCCGCCGAACTCGGGCATGAAGAAGATCACGGCCGTGAAGCAGAACAGGAAGCCACCGACGCCCAGCAGGTCGTGCACGGAGTAGTAGGGGTGGAAAGGCACGCCGTCCAGCGGGTGGCCGTTCGCATCCTTGGGACCCTGCTTGATCTCGACGCCGTCCGGGTTGTTCGAGCCGACTTCGTGCAGCGCAATGATGTGTGCGACCACCAGGCCCAGCAGGACCAGTGGCACGGCGATCACGTGCAGCGAGAAGAAGCGGTTCAGGGTGGCATCGCCCACGACGTAGTCGCCGCGGATCAGGATGGCCAGGTCAGGACCGACGAAGGGCACGGCGGCAAACAGGTTGATGATCACCTGGGCGCCCCAGAAGGACATCTGGCCCCAGGGCAGCAGGTAGCCCATGAAGGCCTCTGCCATCAGACACAGGAAGATCAGGCAACCGAAGATCCAGACCAGTTCACGCGGGGTGCGGTAGGAGCCGTAGATCAGGCCGCGGTACATGTGCAGGTACACCACGACGAAGAACGCCGAGGCACCCGTGGAGTGCATGTAGCGGATCAGCCAGCCCCAGGGGACGTCGCGCATGATGTATTCGACCGAGGCGAAGGCCAGGGCCGCATCAGGCTTGTAGTTCATGACCAGGAAGATGCCGGTCACGATCTGGATCACCAGCACCAGCAAGGCCAGCGAGCCGAAGAAATACCAGAAGTTGAAGTTCTTGGGTGCGTAGTACTCAGACAGGTGCTCTTTGTAGAGCTTGGACGCCGGGAAGCGGTTGTCCACCCAGTTGAGGAGTTGCTCGCCAGCAGAAGCGCCAGCGGGCGCTTGCTTCATTTCAGCCATCTTGTTGTCTCCTGTCAGGCCTTCTTGTCTTCACCAATCAGCAGCTTGGATTCAGACAGGTACATGTGGGGCGGCACTTCCAGGTTGTCCGGAGCCGGCTTGTTCTTGAACACGCGACCGGCCAGGTCGAAGGTCGAGCCATGGCAGGGGCAGAGGAAGCCACCCGGCCAGTCGTCCGGCAGGGAGGCCTGCGGGCCGGCGGTGAACTTCGACGAAGGCGAGCAACCCAGGTGGGTGCAGATGCCCACGGCCACCATCACATCGGGCTTGATGGAGCGGTGTTCGTTGCGTGCGTATTCGGGGGTCATCTCGAGCTTGCGCTCGGACTTGGGGTCGGCCAATTCGTTGTCATGCTTGCCCAGCAAGGCCAGTTGCTCGGGCGATCGCTTGATGATCCAGACGGGCTTGCCGCGCCATTCCACCGTCATCATCTCACCGGGCTTGAGGGTGGAAATGTCAGCTTCGACGGCTGCGCCTGCCGCTTTCGCGCGCTCAGATGGCTGGAAGGTCGAGACGAAGGGAACAACGGTGGCCACGCCACCCACGCCACCGGCGGCGCAGGCCATGGTTACCCAAGTTCGACGGCTTTGATCCACTGGCTGATTGCTCATGGTGATCCTTGAGGACGATGACTTTGAATGGGGACAACCTAGAATTCTAACGGACGCTGTGGGGGTATTCACCAGAAAGCGGCCCTGGGCACTCAGACACCGGCGCCGCATCCACGAGACATTTTCACCACACCCCCCCGCAGAAAGAGGCCCGCCCCCTGCCGGAACGGCTAGGCGGCAGCGCCTGAAATCTCGCCTACAGTGCCAGCTGTCCCATTTCACCCATCAGGAGAGCAGCGTGAGCATCGCTTCGGAATTCAAGGAATTTGCCGTCAAGGGCAATGTGATCGACCTCGCCGTGGGCGTCATCATCGGCGGCGCCTTTGGCAAGATCGTCGATTCGATGGTCAACGACCTCATCATGCCGCTGGTTGGCAAGGTCGTGGGTGGGCTGGATTTCAGCAACTACTACGTGGCGCTGGCAGACCAGCCCGCCGGTCTCACCCTGGTCGAAGCCAAGAAGCTGGGCGCGGTGTTCGCCTACGGCAGCTTCCTGACCGTGGCCCTGAACTTCATCATCCTGGCCTTCATCATCTTCATGATGATCAAGCAGGTGAACCGTCTGAAAAAGGCCGAACCCGAAGCCGCACCGGCTGCACCGGCGCCCACACCGGAAGACATCCTGCTGCTGCGCGAGATTCGTGACAATTTGAAACGCTGACGAAAGACGGCCGGGGATCGGCCGATATCCCAACGATCAAAGCCACTCCATTTTGGGAGCGCGCCTGGGCACACTGCCTCAGGCTCCGGGCAAGCTGATCTGAGGCCTCGAACGTGACCGATCCCCGACTCGAATCCGTCCTGCAAGCTGGCGCCAGCCGGGTGCAGGCCGCCCTGTCGGATGCGCTGACCCGGCTGGGCACCCAGTTGCCCGCCATGGCCCTGTCGGCGCCCAGCAACCAGCAACGGCAGCTGCTGATGAACGCTGAACGCACCCTGGGTCTGAAAGGCGCAGGGCTGCATCAGGCCTTTGCCAGCGCTTTTGCAGAACGCGCCCTCCAGCCGGCACGCCAGCACGCCGGCCAAGCCCTGACGGCGCGCCATGGATCGCCATCGGCCCCAGGCGCCCTGCCCCGAACCGACACCGACTGGGATGCCCTGTCCCTGGTCGACAACGCCGAGGTCGAGCGCGGCGTGAGCGCCGACCGGCTGGCACAGGCCCTGGCCCACGATTGCGACGCCGCCCTCGACGCCCTGAACGCCCATGTGGCGGGCCTGCTGCAGGACAGCCACCCCGAACGCAATGCCTTCCGGCCCCAACAGGTGGCGCAGGCCCTGCTCGCAGCGCTGAGCCAGATCGAACCCGATCCGGAAATTGCCGAAGTCATCGGGCAGCAGCTGACCCGGGTGCTGGGCAGTGAGCTGAGCAAGGCCTACACGCTGATCGTTTCGGACATGCGCCAGCTGGGGGTCCAACCCCAGGGGCTGTCCGTGCAGCGCAGTCGGCACGGTGGACACAGCACCAGCGGCCCGGCCACCGGTCAGGGCAGCGTGAACGGCGAATTCCACCTGCAGAGCACCCAGCCCGGTCACCTGAGCCCCCCTGGCAGCGACACCAGCCACCATGCCCCCAGACCGCAGGTTGGCCACCATACCCCCATGAGCCAGGAGGCCCACTTGCGTGCTGCACAGGCGCTGGGCGAGATGTTTGGTGTCTCGCTGCCCGGCGCCCCCCTGGATGGCCCCTCGCCCATGGGCTTCAGGACATTGGGTGGCCAGACGAGCCCGACCGCCCTGGCGGCCCAGCGGGACTTCCAGCAGTTGCTGCGCCGCATCAGCCAGGGCCCTGGCATGGCCGACGGCTCGGCACTGATGCCCACGGGCGAAGACGCCCTGCCCCCCGGTTGGGGCCACAGCCAGCCGGGCGACGCCTCCCCACAAGCCGCAGGCGGTTTTGCCGGCCCTCTGATGGCCGTCAACCTGATCCGCGCCCACCGTGAGGAACTGGTGCGGGCCAGCGGCGGAGCGGCGCTCGATCAGATGGTGATCGACATCGTCGCCGCGCTGTTTGATCAGGTGCTCTCGGACCCCAAGGTGGCGCCCGAGATGGCCCGTCAGATCGCCCGCCTGCAGATGCCGGTGTTGCGCGTGGCCCTCGGGGACATGGGTTTCTTCAACTCGCGCAAGCACCCGGTGCGGCGCTTTGTGAACCGCATCGCCACGCTCTCGGCGGCCTTTGGCGAGCAGGCCGACGACGCTGGACAGGCCTGCCTGCGGCAGGTCACCGCCCTGGTCAACGACATCGTCGACGGCGACTTCGATCGCATGGACCTCTACGAGGCCAAGCTGGCAGAGCTGGAAGCCTTCATCGAACAGGAAGCCCATCGGGACAACGCCGAAAACGCCGCCGTGGCGGCCCTGCTCAGCGGCAAGGAGGCGGACCTGCGTGTGCAGCAGCGCTACATGCAGATCCTGCGACGGGAGCTGGCCGATGTGGACATGCCGGATTTCGTGCGCGATTTCATCGCCCAGATCTGGAGCCAGGTGCAGGTGATGGCTTCGGCACGCGATGGCGCCCATTCCCCGTTTGCGCTGCGCATGCGCAAGGCCGGCCACGAACTGGCGCTGAGCGTGCAACCCAAGGGCCACCCCCAGCTGCGCAAGGCCTTCCTGCTGAAACTGCCGCAGCTGATGAAAGACCTCAACGAGGGGCTGGCCCTGATCCAGTGGTCGGAGGAGGCCAAGCAGGCCTTTTTCTCGCAGCTGCTGCCCGCCCATGCCGAATGCCTGAAGGCACCGCCACCACACGACCTGACAGTGCGCATGCTGGAGCAGCGCCTGAACAAGGTCGAGCAGATTGCCATTCCCAGCCGGGAGGAGGCCGCCAACGACCCGCTGCCTGCAGCCCTGATGGCCGACACGCGGACACCACCCGTGCTGACGGTGGTGTCGGCCCTGTCGAGTGCCGAGATCCAGCAGGCGGGCTTTGTGCCGGAGGCGGCGATCTCGAACGAGCCCCTGGACATCGACCTGGATGCCCCGGCCGTCGGCGCGGACCCCACGCTCAGCGAGGTCGACATCAACCTGGATGCCCCCCCTCCGCCCGCCGCCGGCCCACAACTGGTGCACCACATCCAGAAGGGCACGGCCTACCAGATGATGATGCAGGGCGAATGGAAAAAAGTGCGCCTGACCTGGGTGAGCGAAGGCCGGACCTTCTTCATCTTCACCCAGGGGCACCTGCACAAGAAGACCATCTCGCTGACGGCCCGCACGCTGGCGAAGATGTGCGACACCGGCCGGTTCAAGGCCTTCGAGCAGGCTGAATTGCTCGAACGCGCCACCGTGCGCGCCCGCCGTCAGCTGGCCGCGCTAGGGCAGGGCCAGCGGATCAAGTCGGCAGCCTGATCGCGCCGGGCCGGCCGAGCGCTCAGCCCGCCGCCATCCCCTGCCGACGCCCGGTCACCATCTGCACCGCGACCCGCGCCGCCTGCGTGAAACTGGCCGCATCGGCACGCCCGGTGCCTGCGAGGTCAAAGGCCGTGCCGTGGTCCGGACTGGTCCGCACGAAGGGCAAGCCCAGCGTCACGTTCACGCCCTGGTCCAGGCCCATGTACTTCACAGGGATCAGACCCTGGTCGTGGTACATCGCCACCACCACATCGAACTCACCCGGGTGAGACGGCGGGGCATGGCGGGCCCGCATGAACACGGTGTCGGGGGCAAGGGGCCCAATGGCGTTGATGCCCTGGGCACGGGCCGCCTCGATGGCGGGGCCGATGACAGTGAGCTCTTCCGTGCCGAACAGCCCGCCCTCACCCGCATGGGGATTGAGACCGGCCACCCCGATGCGGGGCTGGACCACGCCCCAGCTGGCCGCGGCGGCATGGGTGATGCGCAGGGTTTCCAGCACCGAGGCGGTGGTGACCTGCTCGATGGCCTGGCGCAGCGAGACGTGGATGGTGACCAGCACCGTCTTGAGCTCGTCGTTGGCCAGCATCATGCGGACCGGTGCGGGCGGCTGACCAGGGTGAGCGCCCTCCGCCTGGAGCAACTCGGTGTGACCGGGGTAGGACTCGCCCGCCAGGGCCAGGGCCTCTTTGTGAAGGGGCGCGGTGACGATGGCCTCCACCTCACCCGATTGCGCCAGGCGCACGGCCGCCCGGATGCAGGCGGCGGCGGCACGGCCTGCACGCTCGTCGACCCGACCCAGGGGCGCCTCGACCACGTCGACCGGCAACCCAGGCGGGGCCCAGACCCCGAGTTGTCCGGCCGAGAGCGTCCAGGCCTGAGCAGGATCGCTCAGCGTGACGAGCGCTTCGGCCGGGGCACCGATGAGGGCCATGGCACGGCGCATGACGGCCGGGCAGCCGATCACCAGGGCCATGGGCGCGTCCGGCGCAAGAACCTGGCACTGCGCTCGCCACCACATCGCGATGAGCTCGGGCCCAATGCCACAGGCGTCGCCCATGGTGAGCGCCAGGCGCACGGCACCAGCGACCTGAGCGGGGTTCAGTGAGGGGTTGCGAACAAAAGGCGCCATGGGAAATCGGCTGCGCGGAGGCGCGGCCGGCTGAATATGCACATGACGCGATTGTCTACCCACCCGGCCAAAGGGGGCATCGGCTGGCACTGCGGTTGCTACACTCGCAGGCTATGACCTGGTTAGACGACATCAAGTGGGACGACAAGGGCCTCGTGCCCGTGATCGCCCAGGAAGACAGCACCGGCGACGTGCTCATGTTCGCGTGGATGAACCGCGAGGCGCTGGCACGCACCGCCGAACTGGGCGAGGCCGTGTATTTCAGCCGCTCGCGCCACAAGCTGTGGCACAAGGGCGAAGAATCGGGCCACACCCAGAAAGTGCATGCCATTCGCCTCGATTGCGACAACGACGTGGTGCTGCTGCGTGTGACGCAACTCGGTCACGAACCCGGCATCGCCTGCCACACCGGCCGTCACAGCTGCTTCTTCCAGAAGTACGAAAATGGCCAATGGGTGAACACGGAGCCCGTCCTCAAGGACCCGGCCCACATCTACAGCAAATGAGCAGTTCCATGAGCGAGTCCCCCGCAAGCACGCTGGACGTGCTGGCCCGTGTGGCCGAGGTCATCGAGTCCCGCAAGGGCGGCGACCCGGACAAGAGCTACGTCGCGCGCCTTTTCCACAAGGGCACCGACACCATCCTGAAGAAGGTGGGCGAAGAGGCTACCGAGACCGTGCTGGCGGCCAAGGACCTCGCCGCGGCACCCGCCTCCCCCGAAGCGCGCCAGGCGCTGGTGGGCGAACTGGCCGACCTGTGGTTCCACAGCATGGTGGCGATGGCCCATCTCGGCCTGCAGCCGCAGGACGTGGTGGCCGAACTGGCCCGCAGAGAAGGGCTATCCGGCCTGGTGGAATTCGCTTCACGCAAAGGCTGAGGCGATGGCACACAGGGTGGCCCGGCACCCTGACCTTCCTGACGCCGTGGTGGGCTGGGCGGTCTAAGATCCGGGCAGACAGATTCAGATTCGCAAGAAGGCGGCCCCGGCCCCTTCTCCTCGTTTTGGTTTTGGGGCATGAGGCCCTTTTGGAGCAGAGAACATGGGTTCGTTCAGCATTTGGCACTGGTTGATCGTGCTGGTGATCGTGGTGATGGTGTTTGGCACCAAGAAGCTCAAGAACGTCGGCACCGATCTGGGTGCGGCCGTCAAGGGCTTCAAGGACGGCATGAAGGACGGCGGCACCGCCGAACAGCCCGCAGCCCCGGCTCAGCAGGTGAGCAACACCGCCCGCACCGACGCCAACACGGTTGACGTGGAAGCCAAGACCAAGTCGTGATCGATTTCGGCATCGACAAGCTGGCCCTGATCGGGGCCGTGGCCCTGATCGTGATCGGTCCGGAGCGCCTGCCCAAGGTCGCCCGGACGGTGGGCGTGCTGCTGGGCAAGGCCCAGCGCTACGTGTCGCAGGTGCAGAGCGAGGTGAACCGTTCCATCGAACTTGAGGAACTCAAGAAGATGAAGACGGACATCGACTCGGCGGCGCAAGGCTTCGGCCAATCGCTCAACGAGACGCTGCACGAGGCCAGCGACGCCCTCAGCGGCCACGAAGGCAGCAGCGCCAGCACCGAGGACACCCTCGGCTACAGCACGCCCTACTACGGCAGCCCCACCCCGAAGCGCAAGAACTGGCGCCTCAAGCGCACGGCGATGCCGCTCTGGTACAAGCAAACCCACGGGATCCGCCGACACGCCCAGTCGGGGGCCGCCCGCGTGGCCCGTTTCCGCCCGCCGGCAAACCATGGCCACTGACCCCACCGAGCACCTGTGAGCGACTCCAACCCCAATCCGGACGAACTGGGCGGCACCGAGCAGCCCTTCGTTTCGCACCTGATCGAACTGCGTGACCGCCTGATCCGGGCGGTCATTGCCATCGGCGTGGCCTTCCTCGTGCTGGCCATCTACCCCTCGCCCTCGGCGCTGTACGACCTGCTGGCCGCCCCCCTGGTGGCGCACCTGCCGAAGGGTGCCACGCTGATCGCCACCAACCCGATCTCGCCCTTCATGGTGCCGATCAAGGTGACGATGCTGGCGGCCTTCATGCTGGCACTGCCGGTGGTGCTCTACCAGGTGTGGGCCTTTGTGGCGCCAGGCCTCTACAGCCACGAAAAGAAGCTGGTGATGCCGCTGATCATCTCCAGCACCCTGCTGTTTTTTGCGGGCGTGGCCTTCTGCTACTTCTTCGTGTTTGGGCAGGTGTTCAAGTTCATCCAGAGCTTTGCGCCCAAGAGCATCACCGCGGCCCCCGACATCGAGGCCTACCTGAGCTTCGTGCTCAACATGTTCCTGGCCTTTGGTGCAGCCTTCGAGGTGCCGGTGGTGCTGGTCATCCTGGCGCGCATGGGCATCGTCTCGGTCGAGAAGTTCAAGTCCTTCCGCAGCTACTTCATCGTGATCGCCTTCGTGATCGCCGCCGTGGTCACACCGCCCGATGTGGTGTCGCAACTGGCCCTGGCCATCCCGATGTGCCTGCTGTATGAGCTGGGCATCTGGGCCGCCACGCTGTTCGTGAAGCACACGCAGGCACCCGACGCCGAGGCCGACGCGGCCAAATCCTGAAGACACAGGGCGCACACCGGTTGCGCTGCCAACCCAAACAGCGAGGGCCCTGATGAACTTCAGGGCCCTCGTCGTTTGGATCTCGGATTTGGAGGGAGGGTGCGCCGCGCCAGGGCAGCGCCTTTTTCACTCACTCGTCCTGGTGACGCTGCACGGGCGTTTTGGGTCGGCGCGCGACGACCACGCTGAGCTTGAGCCGCTCAGCCCCGCGCTGGACCTCGATGGGGGCCGGCTGACCCGGCTTGAGTGCTGCCACGGCATTGAGCAGCTGGGAGGTGTTGGCCACAGGGGCGCTGCCCACCTGCACCACCACGTCACCCGGGCGCAAGCCGCCCTGGGCGGCCGGGCCGTTCTGCAGCACACCGGAAATCAGCACGCCTTCCTTGACGGGCAGGTTGAAGGTCTCGGCGATGTCGGGCGTGAGGTCGCGGGGCTCGACCCCGATCCAGCCACGGGTGACCAGGCCATCGCGGATCAGGCTTTCCATCACCAGGCGGGCGGTGGAAACCGGGATGGCAAAGCCGATGCCCATGTTGCCGCCCGAGCGCGAGTAGATCGCGCTGTTGATGCCCACGAGGTTGCCTGCCGCGTCAACCAGGGCGCCGCCCGAGTTGCCTGGGTTGATGGCGGCATCGGTCTGGATGAAGTTCTCGAAGGTGTTGATGCCCAGCTGGTTGCGCCCCAGGGCGCTGACGATGCCGGCCGTGACGGTCTGGCCGACGCCAAAGGGGTTGCCGATGGCCAGCACCGAATCTCCCACCAGCAAGGCATCGGAGTCGCCAAAGGTGATGGAGGGCAGGCGATCGAGGTCGATCTTGAGCACGGCCAGGTCGGTGTCGGGATCGGTGCCGATGACCTTGGCCATGGCCTTGCGCCCGTCGGTCAGCATGACCTCGATGTCGTCCATGTTCTCAACCACGTGGTTGTTGGTGAGCACATAGCCCTCTGGCGAGACGATCACCCCCGAGCCCACGCCAGATTGCGGCTGGCCCTGCTGTTCGCCAAAGAAGTAGCGGAACCAGGGATCGTTGCGCTTGGGGTGGCGCGCCGCCGAACTGCTGGTGACCACGCTGACCACGGTGGGTGCGGCCTTGCGTGCCGCCGCCCGGAAGCCGCCATCGGCCTGCGCCACGACCGCCCCGGAGGCGCTCCCCGAGGGCACCACGGCCACGGTGGCCCCGGGCATCGCCTGCCGCCAGGTGAGCGACTGCACCCACTGAGGCTTGAAGGTGGACACCACAAACAGCAGCGCCACGGCCACGGTCACGGTCTGAGAAAAGATCAACCAGGTTTTTCGCATGAGGAGAAGCGGCGAGCGTCAATCTCGGAATGCCATCGCGGCACTTGCCGATTATGAGGCGTAGGCCATTCAACCGCCGAGCCTCAAAGCAGGCCCCACGTTGTAGGGATGTGATTCACCGGCTTCAAGATCTATCTTCTCGCGTGCCTGATTTCCCGGACGCTCGCACGACCGTCCGATCGGGCACACATCGTCAACATACACCTTGGGAGTCCCTTCATGTCACGTCACCTGCTGCGACCTTTGCGTCCCTCTGTGTCTCCGCTGATCGCCGCTGCCGCCACAGTCTTGTGCGGTCTCGCTGGCGCATCCGCCCAGGCAAATGAACTGTTCTTCAACCTCAACAAAAATTACACAGAGGGCACGCCATCGCTCTTCCTCTTCGGCGACGCAGGCACCAGTGTGTCTGTCAGCAATGGCAACAGCTTCTCCCAATCGTTCTCGCTGGACAGCACGGGCTTCTTCAACCTGGCGCTGCCACCGGTGCAGTCCACTGCGGGAACGGGCATCAGCGACAAGGGCTTCGTGGTGAGCAGCAGCGGGAGCATCGGCGCCTACCTGGTCAACCGTGCGCCCTACACGTCGGACATGGCTTATCTGTATGACAGCAAGGGGTTGGGCACACAGTACCTCCTGGCATCCCAGGGCGGCGGTAACGGCGAGGGCTCCCAGGTCGGCATCACAGCCACGCAGGACAACACGATCGTCACCCTCACACCCAAATCCGGCGCGGCGGTGACGGTCACCCTGAACAAGGGCCAGACCTACACCTATGCCGGCGGTTCGGTCGACCTGACAGGCTCTCGCGTCAGTGCCAACAAGCCCATCGCCGTGCTGAGCGGCCACCAATGCGCCAACGTACCGATCGGCACTGGCTACTGCGACACCCTCGTCGAGCAAATGCCCAGCATTGACAGGCTCTCCAAGCGCTACGTGGTTTCTGAGACCACCAACACGGGCTCTGCTGGCAACCTCGTGAGGGTGATCTCGCCCACGGATGGCAACCAGATCAAGGTGGGTGGCGTGGTCGTGGCCACCCTGAACGCAGGGCAGGTGCACGAATTCACGCTTCAGGACGCCGCCGTGATCGAAGGCAGCGCACCGGTCATGGTGGCACAGTACCTCAAGGGGCAAGACGCCACATTTCCCGACGTGAGCGATCCCTCCATGGCGGTCATCGGCGGCAGCGACACCTGGCTGGATGCGTACCGACTGGCCACGCCGACTGGCAAACAAGCCTTTGCTTTCAACTACGCCAACATCGTGATCGATGCGTCAGCGGAGGATTCGCTGCAGCTCAATGGCGCCGACGTCGACACCAGCAGCTTTGCCGATGTGGCCGGGACCACCCTTCGCTTCGGCAGCATCCGAGTCAGTGGTCTGTTCAGCCTGAATGCCAAACAAAAATTCCAGCTTGTGCTGGCGGGGTTCGACAGCTACGACACCTACATGACCACGGGTGGCACGTCTTTTGCGCCCGGTGCGTCTCCGACACCCCAGGTGCCAGAACCATCGGATTACGCCTTGCTGGCCAGCGGCCTGGTTACGCTGCTGATCGCACGTCGACGCTTGCACTGAGTGCGGCACACTCGGGTCCAGGGCGCCTCAAGGCGCCCTTTTTTACTTCCGTTGGCAACGGTCAAACGGGTGCACGCCAATCGGGGAAAATCGGGGCACGCCCACCGTCAAGAGACTTGAACATGATCGACAGAGACACCCTGCAAAACCACCTCCATGCCGTGCTGGATGTGGGGCGTTTCAAAGATTATGGGCCGAATGGTCTGCAAGTGGAGGGCAAGGCCGAGGTGCGCACGGTGCTGAGCGGCGTCACGGCCAGCCTGGCCCTCATCGAGGCGGCCATCGCGCAAGGAGCCGATGCCATCCTCGTTCACCACGGGCTGTTCTGGCGCGGGCAGGATGGCCGCGTGACCGGCTGGATGAAACAGCGCTTGAGCCGCCTGCTGGCGCACGACATCAACCTGCTGGCCTATCACCTGCCTCTGGACGCCCACGCCGAGTGGGGCAACAACGCCCAATGGGGGCTGCGCATGGGCCTGCAGGCCGATGCACGCTTTGGCGAGCAGTACATCGGTTTCATCGGCCCGGCCGGTGCCCTGCGATCGGCGACCGACCTGGCCGCCCGCGTGCACACCGCCTTGCAGCGTGAACCGGTGCTCCTGCCAGGGGACGGACGACCGCTGCGCCGCATCGCCTGGTGCAGCGGCGGGGCCCAGGGCCATTTCGAACAGGCCATGGCCGCCGGGGCAGACGCCTTCCTCACGGGCGAGATCTCGGAGCCCCAGGCTCACCTCTCGCGCGAAACCGGCGTGGCCTTCCTGGCCTGCGGCCACCATGCCTCGGAGCGCTATGGTGTGCAGGCCCTGGGCGCCCACCTGGCCAGCCAGTTCGGCATCCAGCACACCTTCCTCGACCTCGACAACCCGGCCTGAGCCCCCCTCCAATACACCTCCCAAGGCAACCCCAAGGCTCCCCATGCTCCATGCCCCCCGCCTGTCGGCGTTGACGATGTCCGTCGTGGCCGCGGCAACGCTGGTCGCCAGCCTGCCCGCGCTCGCCGCCCCCCCAACCGAAGCTTTCTACATCTACCAGGCCCAGGAGGGCGACACCCTGATTGGCCTGGGCGACAAGCTGCTGGGCAGACCCCAGGACTGGCCCCAAGTCGGCCAACTCAACCACATCACCCATCCGCGCCGCATCCCCGTGGGCACGCGCCTGCGCATCCCCGAAAGGCTGCTCAAGCGCGTGAGCCGCGAAGGCACGGTGCTGGAAACCGTGGGCGCCGCCAGCGTGCAACCCGCCACCTCGCCCGCCCAGCCCGCTCGCAAGGGCCAGGCCCTGCCACCCGGCAGCGTGGTGCGGACCGGAGGCGACGGCTACGTCACGGTCAGGCTGGCCGATGGCTCGGTGCTGAAGATCCAGGCCGACACCGAAGCCAGGCTGGACACTTCCCAGCAGTACGAATCGGCAGGCTTTTTCAGCTCGGTGTGGTCGGTGGTGCGCGGTCGCGTCGAAGCCCTGGTGACCCACATGACCGGGGGCGAACCCCGCTTCCAGATCAAGACCCCGCAGGCGGTGCTGGGCGTGCGAGGCACCGAGTTCCGGGTGGACGCGGACGCCGCCCGCCAACAGACCCGCCACGAAACCCTGACGGGCGCGGTGGGCGTGCAGGGCAGCGCCGGCGAGACCCTGGTGAAGGCCGGCTACGGCAGCATCGCTCAGGCCAGCGGCCGGGTCAGCCCTGCCCTGCCCTTGCCCGCCGCACCCGAGTTGCGTGGACAACCCACCGTGCACGAACGCATCCTCGTGCGCTTCGACGTGCCGCCGGTGGCCGGTGCCGTGGCCTACCGTGCCCAGGTTGCCGAAGACGCCGATTTCCAGCGCGTGCGTGGCGAGGCGAACAGTGCCACGCCCGTCCTGCGTTTCGCGGATCTGCCCGATGGGCATTACCACCTGCGCGCCCGCAGCATCGACGCCCAAGGCCTGTCGAGTGCCGACGCCACCCTGGCCTTCACGCTCAAGGCCCGCCCGGAAGCACCGCTGCCCAGCGAGCCCGCCCCCGGATCCAAGTGGCGCAGCAAGACCGTCAAGCTGGCCTGGGCCGCCCACCCGCAGGCGCAGCACTACCGGCTGCAGGTGAGCACCGGTGCCGACTTTGCTCAGCCCCTGCTCGACCTCGATGACCTGAGCGCACCCCAGCACGAGCTGGCCCTTCCTCCTGGCGACTACCGCTGGCGCGTGGCGACGGTGGCCGCCGGCCCGGACCGCGGCCCCTGGGGCGATGCCCAAACCTTCCAGGTTCGCCCCGAACCACCGGCTCCGCCGCCCCCAGTGGTCGACGACAAGAGCGTGCGTTATCGGCTGCAGGGCGAACCTGGCCAGCGCTTCGAGTTTCAGATGGCCCGTGACGCCGCCTTCTCAGACCTGGTCACGGCCCTGGCCAGCGATCACCCTGACATCAGCCTGCCCAAGCCGCAGGATGGCGGCCGCTTCCTGATCCGTTACCGCGCCATCGACGCAGACGGTTTCGTCGGCCCCTGGACCGCTCCGCAGTGGTTGACCCTGCCCGCCTGCGTTCGCAGCGGCTCAGGCGCCTGCATCGGCGCCGGAGAGCGCCTGCTGGTCTCGCCTCCGTGAGCCCTGAGCCCCACGTTCGCACGGCCCCGCCCGGCACGCAGAGCTGGTGGCGAGAGTGGCGCTGGCTC
This sequence comes from Aquabacterium sp., assembly GCF_021768455.1. Taxonomy (GTDB): domain Bacteria; phylum Pseudomonadota; class Gammaproteobacteria; order Burkholderiales; family Burkholderiaceae_C; genus Aquabacterium. Next base: position 28,483 of record NZ_JAIZVX010000036.1, read on the forward strand.
AGCCTGGGCCTGGCCGGCCTGGCCGCGTTCTTCAGCTGGGGCCACTGGACCTGGCGCCTGGACCAGACCATCGGTGACGCGGCCCAGAGCACCTGGACGCGCCCTGCGCCGCCCGGCGTCGTCATCGTCGCCATCGACGACGCCAGCCTGGCGGCCATCGGGCGCTGGCCCTGGCGCCGCGCCATCCACGCCCAGGCCCTGGCGCGCATCAACCAGGCCCAGCCGCGGGCCGTGCTCATCAACCTCCTGATGACCGAGCCTGACCGCGACCCGGTGCAGGACCAGCTGCTGGCCGACGCCATCGCCGCCAACGGCAAGGTCGTGCTGCCAGTGGGCCACACACTCGATGCGCTGGGCCGCGGCCGAGAGCTGCCGCCGATCGAGCCCCTGCGCCGCGTTGCCCACCTGGCGCATGCCGACGTCACCCTGGACGTCGACGGGGTGCTGATTGCCAATACCGGTATCGCCAGCCGCGAAAACCGTTTTATTAGCCTGTCAGCCGACAGTATCAGCAGCGTCAGCGGCATTCAGAAGCTGGAACAGGCGCTGCAACGGCTGG
>NZ_JAIZVX010000265.1 GCF_021768455.1 Aquabacterium sp.
CGAAAGAAGGTGCGAAAGAAGGTGCGAAAGAAGGGGCGCGGGGCCCCTGGGGCTCAGGCGGCGCGAGAGGGCTGGCGCACGCTGTCCAGCGCCTTGGCGGCCTTGGTGGCCTGGGGAGGCGGTGCGGCATCGGCGCCGGCTTGGGGGCGGCTGCCATAGGCGTAGGCGCCGAGGCGGCCCATCAGCAGGCAGGCGATCACCAGACCGCCGGCCATCACCATCAGGGCCGGGTCGTAGCTGTGCATGAGCTTGAAGCTCTGGCCCATGAGGAAGGGGCCCAGGCCCGAGCCCAGCATGAAGATGGCAAACAGGTAGCCGTAGATCTCGCCAAAGGCCTTGAGCCCGAGGTAACGGGATTGCAGGAAGGCGATCAGGTCGACCTCTGCGCCCAGGCCCAGTCCCACCAGGATGGCGGCTGGCACGCCGAAGCGGGCGTCCGAGGTGCCCAGCAGGAGGGCGATGCCCAGCAGGGGCAGGCTGAAGAACACGATGGCCACGTGGGGGGCGTGCAGGCGGTCGAGCAGCCAGCCGGCGGCCAGTCGGCCCACGATCAGGGCCAGGCCGGCGGCACTGATGGCGGCCGTGGCCTGGGCCGCGGGCACACCGCGGTCGGTCATGAGGGGGACGATGTGGGCGACCACGCCCGAGGCGGCCAGGGCCACGGTGAAGAAGGCAACGGCCAGGCACCAGAAGCGGCGGTCGGTGCGGGCTTCGGGGGCGCTCAGTCCGGCGGCCTGGGCCTGTTTGGCCGCGGCCTGGGCGCGCTGGGGCAGGCCCTCGTCTTGCCGGCGGGTGACCAGACCGGCCATGGCGGGCAGGGCCACGAGCAGGGTCACCAGCCCCAGGCCGATGTAGGCGCCGCGCCAGCCCACGGTGGTGATGAGCTTTTGTGCCAGCATGGGCATGAGCATGGTGCCCAGGCCCACCCCGGCGGTGGCGATGCCCAGGGCCAGGCCGCGGCGCTGGTCGAACACGGCGGCGATGGCCTTGCTGTAAGGCAGGGGCGTCTGTCCGGCGGCCACGATGCCGCACAGGGCGTACATCAGCACCAGGGCCAGCGGCGAGTTGGCCAGCAGGCCGATGGCGGCCATGCCCAGGGCAAAGAGGGTGATGGCCGGCAGGGCGACGCGGCGGGTGCCGTGCTTGTCGATCAGGCGGCCGATCAACGGGGTGGCGATGCCCGTGGCCACCAGGCCGGCCAGCAGGGCGCCGGAGATGGCGCCGCGGTCGGTCTGCATGGCCTCGCTCAGGGGTTTGACGAACACCCCGAAGGTGAACTGCATCACCGGGCCGTTGCCGACCGTGAGGCCGAGCAGGGAGCCGGCCACCACCCACCAGGGGTTGGAAAAAGGTTTGCGCATCATTGTCTCCTCGTTGTGCTGGGCCGCCTGGTTGACGGCTCCGGGTCCTCGGGAAAGGCCCTGGGTGCGCTGCACCTCAGGCCACATGATCGGTCAGGAAGGGGCGTTCATTCGAAGCGGGGGCTCTGTTTGGCCAGTCGGGCTGCAATCCCTGTGCGCTTGTCGGCCGTGCCGAAGAGCAGCTGGAAGGATTTGCGTTCGAACTGCAGGCCCAGGGCCAGCGGGCTGCTCATGCTCTCGAGCACGGCCTCCTTGATGAACTGCAAGGCCAGGCGAGGGCCTTGCGCCAGCTCGCCGGCCAGGTGCAGGGCGCGGTCTTCGAGTTCGGCGTCCGCCACCACCTCGCTGGCCAGGCCCATGGCCAGGGCCTGGGCGGCGCCGAAGCGTTCGCCGGTGAGCAGCAGCTTCATCGCGCGGAACTTGCCGATGGCGCGGCTCAGGCGCTGGGTGGCGCCGCCACCGGGCATCAGGCCCAGCAGCACCTCGGGCTGGCCGAAGCTGGCCGTGTCGCTGGCGAGGATGATGTCGGCGTGCATGGCCAGTTCGCAGCCGCCGCCGAGGGCGTGGCCGCGCACGGCGGCGATCACCGGTTTGCGGCAGGCGCTGATGGCGCCCCAGAGGCGGTCCATCTGGCGGTCGATGATCTCGCTGCTGCTGGCGTCGAGGTACTCGCCCAGGTCGGCGCCTGCGCAGAAGGCCCGGGCGCTGCCGGCGAGCACGACCACGCGCACGCTGTCATCGGCATCGAGCTGGGTGAAGGCCTCGGCCAGGGCCTGGCGCAGGGCCAGGTTGAGGGCGTTGAGCACGGCGGGGCGGTTCAGGCGCAGCACGGCCACGCCGGGGGCGGGGCGCTCTTCAAGCAGGAGGGCATCGGGTGCGGAGGTCATGTGGGGTGCCGGTTGGGG
>NZ_JAIZVX010000037.1 GCF_021768455.1 Aquabacterium sp.
CGGTCAGAACATCCGCCTGCGCGGTGAAGACATCGCCGAGGGGCAGACCGTGCTCTCGGCCGGTGTGCGCCTCACGGCCGCCGGCCTGGGTGTGGCCGCCTCGGTGGGGGCGGCCCGGTTGCGGGTGTTCGCCCGCCCGCGCCTGGGTGTGCTGACCACCGGCAGCGAGCTGGTCATGCCCGGTCAGCCTTTGCCGCCCGGCGCCATCTACAACAGCAACCGCCACACCCTGGTGGGGCTGGCCCAAGGGTGTGGTGCGCGCGTCAGCGACCTGGGCATCGTCCCCGACGACCTGGCCGCCACCCGGGCCGCCTTGCGCGCGGCGGCCGAGCACCACGACCTCATCGTCACCAGTGGTGGGGTCTCGGTGGGGGAGGAGGACCACCTGCGCGCAGCCGTCGAGGCCGAGGGCGAGCTGGCCTTCTGGGCCCTGGCGATCAAGCCGGGCAAGCCCTTTGTGTTCGGTCGCTTGCGCCGTGCCGATGGCAGCCACGCGCTGTACATGGGCCTGCCGGGCAACCCGGTGGCCAGCTATGTCACCTTCCTGATGCTGGCGCGGCCTGTGCTGGGTTGGCTGGCGGGCGAGGGCTGGCACCTGCCCCGGGCCATGGGGGTCCCGGCGGCCTTCCACTGGCCCAAGGCCGACAAGCGCCGCGAGTTCCTGCGCGCCCGCCTGGACGAAGCTGGCCACCTGAGGCTGCATCCGCACCAGGGCTCGGGCGTGCTGAGTTCGGCGGCCTGGGCCGAAGGCCTGGTGGACCTCGCTCCCGGGCAGACCGTGCAGCCCGGCGACCTCTTGCCCTGGTTGCCCCTGCCCGAGTTGCTGCAGCCCGCGGCGGCCGCGCGGCAGGCCTGACCATCTGCGAAGATCACGACCATGCGCATTGATGTTCGATATTTCGCCGCCGTTCGGGAGCAACTGGGCTCCGGTGAGGCCCTGGTTTTCGTGGACGAGGCTTCGGCCCCTGCCACCGTGGGGGCCTTGCGCGCCCACCTGATCGGCCTCACGCCGGCGCACGCCGAGGCCCTGGCCAGCGACAAGGCCCTGCGCATGGCCCTGGACCAGACCCTGTGCGCCCCCGAGGCGACCCTGCACGATGGCGCCGAGGTGGCCTTTTTCCCGCCGGTGACCGGTGGCTGAGCGCAGGCGCGACCGCATGACCGAGCACCCCATGTACGCCGACCCTGCAGCCGAGGCGCTGAACCAGGCCCTGGCCTGCGTGCGCGTGGGTCCGGCCGACTTCGACCTCTCCGCTGAGGTGGCCGCCTTGCGCGCAGGCGACCTGGGTGTGGGCGCCGTGGCCAGTTTCGTGGGCACAGTGCGCGAGTGGGCGCTGTCCGACGGTGCCCTGGCGTCGGCATCCGCGCAGGGTGAGACCGAGCGGGGGCAGCCCGTGATGGAACTGGAGCACTACCCTGGCATGACCGAGCGCAGCATCGCCACCCTGATCGTGGCGGCGCGGGCGCGTTTCCCCAGCGTGCGCGGGGTGCGGGTGATCCACCGCGTGGGCCCCCTGGCCCTGGGGGATCAGATCGTGCTGGTGGCCGTGAGCGCGGCCCACCGCGGCGAGGCCTTTGCCAGCTGCGAGTTCCTGATGGACTGGCTCAAGACCCAGGCGCCGTTCTGGAAGAAGGAAATCTCGGCCGAAGGAGGCCGCTGGGTGGACGCCCGCCAGAGCGATGACCAGGCCGCGGCCCGATGGGGGCGCGCACCGGGCCATCCCCCTGCCTTGCCGACGGGGGAGGGCGCATGAGCGCCGTCTGGCTGCAAGGGGGCGCCGTGGCCCTGGGCGCCGTGATGGGGGCCCTGGGCCGCTGGGGGCTGGGCCTGTGGCTCAACCCGATGTGGGCCGGTTTCCCCATGGGCACCTTGGCCGTCAATGCCTTGGGGGGCTTGCTGGCGGGCGTGGCCTACGTTTACTTCGGTCGCTGGCCCAACGAGGCCTGGCGCCTGCTGCTGGTCACCGGTGGGCTGGGTGGCTTCACCACTTTCTCCAGCTTTTCGGCCGAATCCCTCTCCTTGCTGGAGAGAGGCCGCTTCGAGCTGGCCTTGGCCCACACCCTGACCCACGTGCTGGGCGCCCTGGCCTGCGCGGCCCTGGGGGCACGCCTGGCCCGTCACTGCTGGGGCTGAACACCGCGCGCTCAAGCCTTCATTCCATCTGCCGATAAGACCGACAGGCTTCCCTTCGGTCGGTGGCATGTGGCACGTTGATCCCTTTTCCTGTTACGCGGTGGCGGGTGCAGGCTCCCTGGTGGGCCTGGGCCTGATGTCGCTCGTGCGCACCGACCAGCCCCGCGTTCGCCAGGCTCTGACGCTCTATCGCTGGGCCTTTGCCTGCATGTCCGGGCTCTTCTTGATGCATTTCGGGCCTGAGCCCTGGCAGCCCGATTTGCTGAAGGTCGCCATCGGCCTCTCCGGCATGGGCGTGGCCCTGCTGGCCTGGGCCTTTCGCCAGCTCAATGGCCGACGAACGCCACCGCGGCTCGGGCTGGTGCTCACCCTGCTGGTGGGCCTGGTCTTGTTTGCTGCCGCCTGGTCGACCCCCGAGCGCTATGTGCAGGCCATCGGCTTCGTGTTCGCGTTGACCAGCGTGGCCCTGGCTGGCGAGCAGGGCTGGTTCATCCTGAGGGGGCCGCAAATCACGCGCAGCGAGGCCAGTCTTCTGCTGGCTGCGTCGGGCTCGGCCTTCATCTGGGTGAGCATGTCCTGGCATGTGCTCACGGTGCCGGGGCCCTACGCGCCCTACTGGCTGCACCTGCCGGACTGGTTGCTGCCCTGGTGCTGCCTGATGCTGGCCCTGTTGCCCTTGTCGGTGGCGTCGGTCGTGTTCGCCATCATCAATGAGCGCCTCAACCAGCAACTGCGGGCCCGGGCCCTGTCCGACGACCTCACGGGTGCGCTGTCGCGCCGCGGCTTGCGTGAACTGGGCGAGCGCATGCTGGCGCAGCAGCAGCGCCAGCCCCGCGACATCGCGGTGCTCATGGTCGATGCCGACCACTTCAAGGCCATCAACGATCGCCATGGCCACCTGGTGGGCGATGACGTGCTGCGCCATCTCACCCAGACCCTGCGCGACAACCTGCGTGTGGATGCGCTGCTGGCCCGTTATGGCGGCGAAGAGTTCACCGTGCTGCTGCCCGTGCGCCAGCGTGACGAGGCGCTCAAGGTCGCCGAGCGCCTGCGCGACACCGTGGCCCGATCGCCCTGTGAGAGCCGCAGTGGCCCCATCCCGATCACGGTGAGCATCGGCGTGAGTTACCACGGGCCCGGCAGCACGCTGGAAGACGACCTCTCCCGTGCCGATGCGCTGCTCTACCGCGCCAAGGCCGAGGGCCGCAACCGCGTGGTGGCCGAAGCGGCTTGATCTGCCTCAAGCCAAATCAAGCCAAAGGCCTCTTGCGGCGTCCGAGGCCGGGGCCACGGCCTTGAAATGCGGCTGGCGCCCCCCATGTCCCAGTGCAATCGGCGCCGATCTCCGGGGCCTCAGGAGTGCACATGCGACTCGACAAACTCACCACCAAGTTTCAGGAAGCGCTGACCGACGCCCAGAGCCTGGCTGTCACACGCGAGAACCCCTACATCGAACCGGCCCACATCCTGCTGGCCATGTTGCGCCAGGACGATGGCCCCAAGGCCCTGTTGGAAAAGGCGGGCGTCAAGGTGGCCCCGCTGGCCGCCGCCCTGGAGAAGCAGATCGACAAGCTGCCCCAGGTGCAGGGTGCCGAGCAGGTCCAGGCCGGGCGCGACACCGTCAGCCTGCTGCAGGGCGCCGAGAAAGAAGCCCACAAACAGGGCGACCCCTACATCGCCAGCGAGATGTTCCTGCTCGCCTTGGCCGACCACAAGGGCGACACCGCCATCCTGGCCCGCGACCACGGCATGTCTCGCAAGTCGCTGGAGGCGGCCGTGAAGCTGGTGCGCGGCGATCAGAAGGTCGACAGCCCCGAGGCCGAAGGCCAGCGCGAAAACCTCAAGAAGTACACGCTGGACCTCACCGAGCGCGCCCGCTCCGGCAAGCTTGACCCGGTGATCGGCCGCGACGAGGAAATCCGCCGTGCCATCCAGGTGCTGCAGCGCCGCAGCAAGAACAACCCCGTGCTGATCGGCGAGCCCGGCGTGGGCAAGACCGCGATTGTGGAAGGCTTGGCCCAGCGCATCGTGGCCGGCGAGGTGCCGGATTCGCTCAAGAACAAGCGCGTGCTGGTGCTCGACATGGCTGCGCTGCTGGCCGGTGCCAAGTACCGGGGTGATTTCGAAGAGCGCCTCAAGGGCGTGTTGAAGGAAGTGGCCAAGGACGAAGGCCAGACCATCGTCTTCATCGATGAACTGCACACCATGGTGGGGGCCGGCAAGGCCGATGGCGCCATGGACGCAGGCAACATGCTCAAGCCCGCCCTGGCGCGCGGCGAGCTGCACTGCATCGGCGCCACCACGCTGGACGAATACCGCAAGTACATCGAGAAGGACGCCGCCCTGGAACGCCGCTTCCAGAAGATCCTCGTGGGCGAACCGACCGTGGAGGCCACCATCGCCATCCTGCGCGGCCTGCAGGAGAAGTACGAGGTGCACCATGGCGTCGAGATCACCGACCCGGCCATCGTGGCCGCGGCCGAGCTCTCCAACCGCTACATCACCGACCGCTTCCTGCCCGACAAGGCCATCGACCTGATCGACGAGGCCGCGGCCAAGGTCAAGATCGAGATCGACTCCAAGCCCGAGGCGCTGGACCGTCTGGACCGCCGCGTCATCCAGCTCAAGATCGAGCGTGAGGCCGTCAAGCGCGAGAAGGACGAGGCCTCCATCAAGCGCCTGGGCCTGATCGAAGAGGAGATCACCAAGCTGGCGCGCGAATACGCCGACCTCGAGGAAATCTGGAAGGCCGAGAAGGCCCAGGCCCAGGGCTCTGCCACGGTCAAGGAGGAGATCGACAAAATCCGCTTCCAGATCGAGGAGCTCAAGCGCAAGGGCGACTTCAACAAGGTGGCCGAGTTGCAGTACGGCAAGCTGCCCGAACTCGAAAAGCGCCTCAAGGAAGCCCAGGACAAGGAAAACGCCAAGAAGGGCGGCGCCTCCGGCAAGCCCACGCTGCTGCGCACGCAGGTGGGCGTGGAAGAGATCGCCGAGGTGGTGGCCCGGGCCACGGGCATCCCGGTGAGCAAGCTGATGCAGGGCGAGCGCGACAAGCTGCTGGCCATGGAAGACCGCCTGCACGAGCGTGTGGTCGGGCAGCAGGAGGCCATCTCGGCCGTGTCCGACGCCATCCGCCGTTCACGTGCAGGCCTGTCCGATCCGAACCGCCCGTACGGCTCCTTTCTCTTCCTCGGCCCGACCGGGGTCGGCAAGACCGAGCTGTGCAAGGCCCTGGCCGGCTTCCTCTTCGACAGCGAAGACCACCTCATCCGCATCGACATGAGCGAGTTCATGGAGAAGCACTCGGTGAGCCGCCTCATCGGTGCGCCCCCGGGCTACGTGGGCTATGACGAAGGCGGCACCCTGACCGAGGCCGTGCGCCGCAAGCCCTACAGCGTGGTGCTGCTGGACGAGGTGGAAAAGGCCCACCCCGACGTCTTCAACGTGCTGCTGCAGGTGCTGGACGATGGGCGCCTGACCGATGGCCAGGGCCGCACGGTGGACTTCAAGAACACCGTCATCGTGATGACCTCCAACCTCGGCTCGCAAAACATCATGCAGATGGTGGGCGAGCCCTATGAGGACATCAAGGAGGCCGTGTGGGAGGACGTCAAGGCGCACTTCCGCCCCGAGTTCCTCAACCGCATCGACGAGGTGGTGGTGTTCCACGCGCTGGACCAGGCCAACATCGCCAGCATCGCGAAGATCCAGCTCAAGGGGCTGGAGGGGCGCCTGGCCCAGATGGACATGAAGCTGGAGGTCTCGCCTGCGGCGCTGGCCGAACTGGCCAAGGTTGGCTTCGACCCGGCTTTTGGCGCCCGACCGCTCAAGCGTGCCATCCAGCAGCGCATCGAGAACCCTGTCGCCAAGCTCATCCTTCAAGGCCTGTTCGGACCCAAGGATGTGATCCCGGTCGAGGTCGACGACAAGGGCGATTTCAGCTTCGCGCGCACGGTTCACTGACGCGCTAGCGTCGTCGTCAAGAACAGGGGCTCACGAAATGAGCCCCTGTTTGCTTGGGGTTTTCGTCATCGGCTGAATGGCCTCCTCCGAACAAGGGTGTGCTTGCTTCATTTCTGTGGCGACATGGTTGTAACGTCGGCTCCCGTCCTTTCCGTCCGTTCACAAGGGAGTGAAACCATGCGTCCTGTTTGCCATGCCGCGCTGCTGTGCGTGCTCAGTCTGTCTGCTTCATGGGCCTCGGCTGCCTCGCAGTCTTCTGCCTCGATCAGCAACCTCAAGTACCAGGTCTACGACCTGACGCCCACCGATGGGGTACTGAGCAGCTACAGCCTCAGCGGCCTGCCTGGCTCGATGTACTACAACCTCAACGATTACGCCTCGGGTTCCAGCGAGAACTACAACCACAGTCGTGCCGGGCTGACCACCTACAACAAGTCCGTCTCTGGTGAACTCGACACGGTCTCTGCCAGCATCCAGGCAGGCAAGACCGCCTTGACGGTAGAAGGTGCAGCCACCGGCCCGGGTTCCTACAGCGCGAGCATCAACGGGTACGGCTACTACGGCACCCTGACCCTGGCGGCCAACTCGGTGCTCATCATCACCGCTGACGCCCTGGTTTCGGCTTCGGCCAGCAACCCCAGCGCCTGTGCCTCATCCTATTACTGGGGCTGCTCGCCGAGCGAAAGCGCCAGTGCCTCGTCATGGATGAGCCTGAGCTACTCGTTCTCGACCCCTGCCGGTTCGGTCAGCGGCAGTTCCAGCAACAACCTGTCGACCTCGGCCCAGGCGCGCGGGGAATACAGCTACCTCAGCTACAGCGGCTACGATTTTTCCTATCCCGATTGGTACAACCATCCCATCTACACCACCGTTGTCAGCCCGGCTTTCGAGCAGTCCCTGAGCGAGAGCCGTTCGTTCTACGCCGTGTTTGCCAACACCACGAACGTGACCCAGTCGGCCTATTTCAGCCTGGGCGTCAGCGTTTCCGGCTCGGGCACCGCAGGCGCCTTGCCCGCGCAGCTTCCCGCTGCACCGGTGCCGGAGCCCGACAGCCTGGCCTTGGCCCTCGCTGGCCTGGTGTTCGTGGGTGGCGTGATGCGTCGTCGCCGCACCGCTTGACCACCACGGGCCTCATTCTGCCGCTTGGGGCTCGATCTCGGCCTCGGTGTGCCGGTCGGGCTCGGTGGTGTGCAGGATCTCGGCCAGCACGGAGGTGGCGTAGTTCCCGGCTGGCAGGGAGAAGGTGATGGCCAGCTGATCCGCTTGCGGCCAGTCCCACGACATCTCCGTGGGGCAGGCCACCAGGGCGCGGCGGTCTTGGTCGAGTCCGGCGTGCTCCATGCCGTCGCACAAGGTGGCGTGGCGTGCGGCCACGCCGTTTTCAAGGGCCTGCGCCTGTTCGGTGGTGCTCACGCGGCCTCGCCCCCACAGGGGCCCGGTGGGCCTGCCGGCTTCGTCCATCACGTCACCAGTCAGGCTTTGGCCCCACAGCCCTTGCTGGATGCGCAGCGCCAGCACCTCGTTGAAAACGAAGGAGCGCACCGCCGACAGGTAGATGCCTTTTTTCTTCGGGTTGCGCACGCGGATCTCGCGCGCCAGCATGGCCCGACCCTGTTCGACGTTGCCGCCATCAAAGCCGAAGCGCTGCGCGCCGAAGTAGTTGGGCACACCTTGGGAGGCCACGGCCTGGAGGTTGGCCTCGATCGCATCGCGGTCGCCGCTCACGTCGCGCAGCACGATGCGGAACCGGTTGCCCTGCAGGTCACCCGGACGCAGTTTTTTCACGTGGCGGCTTTGGCTCAGCACCTTGAATTCAGGGTGCTGAAGCTGGGTCAGGTCGGGTGTCTCGCCCTTTGGGAAATAGATGCTGAACCATTGACGGGTGATGGCCCAGCGGTCTTTCAGGCCGGCGTAACCCACATCCCGTTCCTGCACGCCGGCGGCCTCGGCCAGTTGCTGGGCGACGAAGGCGGTGTTGGCCCCGTTCTTCTCGACGTCCAGCCAGATGTGTTCACCCTCACCGGAGGGCCACTGCAGTGGCAGCTCGGTCACGATGAAATCCTCATTGAGGCTTTTCAGGGTGGCGGTGCCCCCGCTGGCCGGGTAAGCGTTGGGCCACTGCGGCAGGGTTGTGTAAGAAGCGTCGGTCATGGGAGGTCTGAGGTCCCCCGATGCAGACCGCGACAGGCTGCCTGTTCGATCGGGGGGCGGTCCGGGGCGTGATTCTCCTCTACCTGCGCGCTTTGGCACGCTCAGGCAAGCGGCACCCTGGCCGCCGATCAGGCCCCGTCGATGGCTCCACCTCTTGCCTGCACCCGCATCGTCTCTCCCACGGCCAGCACGGCAAACCGCTCCGGTGCCGTGCCCGCAGCTTTCAGAGCCCGTGCCAGGGCGCGAGGCGGCTCGTCCAGTGGCTCATCGGTCAGCTGGAAGCAGCCCCAGTGCACGGCCATGGCCTGCTTGCAACCCAGGTCGTGGAAGATCTGCACGGCCTCTTCGGGGTTCACGTGCTGGTCCTTCATGAACCAGCGCGGCTCGTAAGCGCCAATCGGCAGCAAGGCGAGGTCGAAGCCGCCGCCCAGCTCGGGCGTGTGGCTGCGCGCAAAGTGCTGCCGGATGTCGACAAAGTCCTTTGAATAGGCGGTATCACCAGCGAAAAACAGATGGCAATCGGGCGATTGCACCGCGAAGCCGCCCCAGAGGCTGCGCAGGGCGTCGGTGGGGGTGCGCGCAGACCAGTGCTGGGCCGGGGTCAGTGTCACAGGGATGCGAGCGTGGGCCGGGCCCAGCGTGTGGGCCTCCAGCACATGGGTGTCCCACCAGTCCAGTTCGACCACGTGGTGGATGCCCCGCCGGGCAAACCAGGCCTTGTGCCCCAGCGGCATGATGAACAGCGGCGGCCCGCCGGCTTGCTGGCCCAGGGCCACGAGCGAGGCCTCGTCCATGTGATCGTAGTGGTTGTGCGAGAGCAGCACCACATCGATGCGAGGCAGCTGCGCCAAGGTCAGCCCGGGTGGCGTGTGCCGCCTGGGGCCGGCCCATTGCACTGGCGCGCAGCGTTCCGAGAACACCGGGTCCGTCAGGATGTTGAGTCCCCCGATCTGCGCCAGCACGGTGATGTGCCCGATCCAGGTCGCCGCTGGCTGCATCCCGAGGCCTGCCCGGGCGTTGGCGTGCACGAAGTCCAGCTCGGGCGCCACCACGGGGATCGGCCTGCTGGGCGCCTTGGGGTGCCCTTGGCGCCAGGCTTGCCAGCGCCACCGCAACAGTTCGTGCCAGCGCTTGCCGCGGAAGGACTGGTAGGTGTTCTGGAAGCCGTCTGGCCGGTGATGGGGCTTGAGCGGGTTGTAGTGCGGGTTCTTCATGGGGGCGGTCGGGCCAAGAAAAAGCCCCGATCGGCTCGGGGCCGTCGGGGCTGGGGCATTCAGCTCAGCGGGGTGTCACGCAGCATGCATCAGGCCACGCTGACCGGGATCTTGCCGATCTTGGCCTGCCACAGCTTCGGCCCTTCGATGTGGGCGCTGGTGCCGCCGCTGTCCACGGCCACGGTCACGGGCATGTCGACCACGTCGAACTCGTAGATGGCTTCCATGCCGAGGTCTTCAAAACCCACGACCTTGGCACCCTTGATGGCCTTGGAGACCAGGTAGGCCGAGCCGCCCACGGCCATCAGGTAGGCCGACTTGTGGCGCTTGATGGATTCGATGGCGACGGGGCCACGCTCGGCCTTGCCGATCATCGAGATCAGGCCGGTCTTCTCCAGCATCATGTCGGTGAACTTGTCCATGCGGGTGGCGGTGGTGGGGCCGGCCGGGCCGACCACTTCCTCGCGCACCGGGTCCACCGGGCCCACGTAATAGATCACGCGGTTGGTGAAGTCCACGGGCAGTTTTTCGCCCTTGGCCAGCATGTCGGCGATGCGCTTGTGCGCGGCATCGCGGCCGGTCAGCATCTTGCCGTTGAGCAGCAGGGTCTGGCCGGGCGTCCAACTGGCGACTTCTTCCTTGGTCAGGGTGTTGAGGTCGATGCGCTTGGACTTGTTGTAGTCCGGCGCCCAGTGCACGTTGGGCCACAGGTCCAGGCTCGGCGGGTCGAGGTAGACCGGGCCACTGCCGTCCATCACGAAGTGGGCGTGGCGGGTGGCCGCGCAGTTCGGGATCATGGCGATGGGCTTGGAGGCTGCGTGGGTCGGGTAGGTCTTGATCTTGACGTCCAGCACGGTGGTCAGGCCACCCAGGCCTTGGGCGCCAATGCCCAGGGCGTTGACCTTCTCGTACAGCTCGATGCGCAGCTCTTCCAGCTTGTTCTGGGGGCCACGCTCCAGCAGCTCGTACATGTCGATGTCGTCCATCAACGATTCCTTGGCCAGCAGCGCGGCCTTCTCGGCCGTGCCGCCCACGCCAATGCCCAGCATGCCAGGCGGGCACCAGCCGGCGCCCATGGTCGGCACGGTCTTCAGCACCCAGTCAACGATGTTGTCCGACGGGTTCAGCATGTAGACCTTGGACTTGTTCTCCGAGCCGCCACCCTTGGCGGCCACGGTCACGTCGACCTTGTCACCCGGTACCAGCTCCATGAAGACCACGGCAGGGGTGTTGTCCTTGGTGTTCTTGCGCTCGAAGATCGGGTCGGAGAGCACCGAGGCGCGCAGCTTGTTGTCCGGGTTGTTGTAGCCGCGGCGCACGCCTTCGTCCACGGCGTCCTGGATGCTGCGGGCGCCGAAGCCTTCCCACTTCACGCCCATCCCGATCTTCAGGAAGACGTTGACGATGCCGGTGTCCTGGCAGATGGGGCGCTTGCCTTCGGCACACATGCGCGAGTTCGTCAGGATCTGCGCGATGGCGTCCTTGGCGGCGGCGCTCTCTTCGCGCTCGTAGGCGCGGGCCAGGTGGGCGATGTAGTCAGCCGGGTGGTAGTACGAGATGTACTGCAGCGCGGCTGCGACGCTTTCAACGAGGTCGTCGTGGCGAATGGTCGTCATGGCATGGGCCTTCGTGGGGCGGGGGAACGTTGGAGGATGGGGCAATGTCTCGAAACCGCCATTGTGCCAAGGACTGTGGCCTCCGGCAGCAAGGCCGGGTTCAGCGCTTTTTCCAGAGCAGGGTGACCCCGATGAAACCCAGCAGGGCGCTGGTCGTGGCCATCAGCAGCAGACCGGTCATCAGTGGGGTGCCGTGGGTCACGGCCCAGTTCAGGCTGCGGGCCAGCCAGTGCGTGGCGTTCACCATCAGCCAGCCCAGGTCCAGGGTCTCGGGCAGCACGGTTTCGCCCAACTGGTAGGCCGCGTAGTAGATCGGGGGCACGGTGAGCGGGTTGGTCACCAGGGTACAGGCTGCGCTGATGGGCACGTTGCCGCGCACCGCCACCGAACCGGCCACCGCGAACACGATCTGTGCCACCGGCATCAGCAGGCCCATGAAGAGCCCCATGGCCACACCGCGGGCCACGCAGGGCCGATCCAGGCTCCACAGACGTTCGTCCTGCAGGTAGGGCCGGGCGGGCCCCAGCCAGGGCGAGGCAAGGATGTCGTCCTTGCCCGGCGTCTGCCGCCGCACGCTGGCCCAGCCTTTTCGGGCCTGGCGTTTCACCACGGTGTGGGACTTGCGCAGCGTGTGTTTCATGGGCTGGGGCGGGGCGTGTCAGTGCGGGGGCTGGTCCGCTGCAGGATGGTGCAGCAGGCGGTCGGTGTAGGCAATGGCCATGGCCGAGAACAGGAAGGCAATGTGGATCACCGTTTGCGCGATCAGCACCTTGTCCGAGTAGTTTTCGGCGTTGATGAAGGTCTTGAGCAGGTGGATCGAGCTGATGCCGATGATGGCCGTGGCCAGCTTCACCTTGAGCACCGAGGCGTTCACGTGGTCCAGCCATTCCGGCTGGTCGGGGTGGCCATCGAGGTTCATGCGCGACACGAAGGTCTCGTAGCCCCCCACGATCACCATGATCAGCAGGTTGGAGATCATCACCACGTCGATCAGGCCCAGCACCACCAGCATGATGGTGGTTTCGGTCAGGTGGGTGGGGGCACCCTCGCCGTGTTGCCCGGAGGCCTCATAGATCGCCTGGAGGGCGGCCTGGTTGCCAAAGGCGGCTTCGACCAGGTGCACCAGCTCCACCCAGAAATGGAACACATACACCGCCTGCGCCAGGATCAGGCCGAGGTAAAGCGGCAGCTGAAGCCAACGGCTGGCGAAGATCACACCAGGGAGGAACCCAGGCTTTTGTCGGGGGGTTGACGGCTGTGTCACTTTGGAGCAGGGATAGTACGGAGCATCAAATTGTAGAGACAGGCGCATGGTTTAGGGAATGCAAGGCTACTCATGCGAGCAACATGGGATAGCAGCGAAAGAGTCCATCACTTGAAGGCGCGATCCGCGCAGGTTTCCAGGAGCTCACGATATGTCCGGCACCACCCAGCCCGCTACCCTTTACCCCGTCCCTGCTGAATTTGCGAGCCAGGCTCGCATCGGCAGCCGCGCGGCTTACGACGAACTGGTGGCCAGCGCCCAGGCCGACTACCCCGGCTACTGGGCCAAGCACGCCCGCGACCTGCTGACCTGGCACAAGCCCTTCACCAAGTCGCTGGACGAAAGCCAGGCGCCTTTCTTCAAGTGGTTTGAAGACGGCGAACTGAACGCTTCCTACAACTGCCTGGACCGCCATGTCGAGGCCGGTCTGGGCGACAAGGTCGCCATCATCTTCGAGTCCGACGACGGCATCGTCACCAAGGTCACTTACAAGGAACTGCTCGGCCGCGTCTCCCGCCTGGCCAATGCGCTCAAGACCCAGGGTGTCCAGAAGGGCGACCGCGTCGTGCTGTACCTCCCGATGTCGGTTGACGGTGTCATCGCCATGCAGGCCTGCGCCCGCATCGGTGCCACGCACTCGGTCGTGTTCGGTGGCTTCTCGGCCCAGTCGCTGCGTGACCGCATCGAAGACGCCGGCGCCGTGCTGGTCATCACCGCCGACGAGCAAAAGCGCGGCGGCAAGAACCTGCCCTTGAAGGCCATCGTCGACGAGGCCATCGCCCTGGGCGGTTGCGACAGCGTCAAGCAGGTGCTGGTCGTGCGCCGCACCGGTGGCAGCATCCCCTTTGTGGAAGGCCGCGACGCCTGGCTGGAAGACGTCTGCGCCAAGGAATCCGATGTCTGCGCCCCCGAGTGGGTCAGCGCCGAGCATCCGCTCTTCCTTCTTTACACCTCGGGCTCGACCGGCAAGCCCAAGGGCGTGCAGCACAGCACCGGCGGCTACCTGCTGCATGCCACCCTGACCACCCAGTGGACCTTCGATCTGCGTCCCGATGATGTCTTCTGGTGCACCGCCGACATCGGCTGGGTCACCGGCCACACCTACGTGACCTACGGCCCGCTGTCCTGCGGCGGCACCCAGGTGGTGTTCGAAGGCGTGCCCACCTATCCTGACGCCGCCCGCTTCTGGCGCATGATTGAGGCGCACAAGGTCTCGATCTTCTACACCGCACCCACGGCCATCCGCGCCCTGATCAAGGCCGCCGAGACCAACGCCGACGTGCACCCCCGCCAGTTCAACCTCACCAGCCTGCGCCTGCTGGGCACGGTGGGCGAGCCCATCAACCCTGCTGCCTGGGAGTGGTACCACCGCGAAATCGGTGCTGGCAAGTGCCCCATCGTCGACACCTTCTGGCAGACCGAAACCGGCGGCCACATGATCACCCCGCTGCCCGGCGCCCACGCCCTGACGCCGGGTTCGTGCACGCTGCCGTTCCCGGGCATCGATGCTGCCGTGGTCGATGAAACCGGCAAGGAAGTGCCTTGGGGCCAAGGTGGTGTGCTCGTGGTGCGCAAGCCCTGGCCGTCGATGATCCGCACGATCTGGAACGACCCCGAGCGCTTCAAGAAGAGCTACTACCCCGCGGATTACAACGGCAAGTACTACTTGGCGGGCGACGGTGCCATCCGTGACGCCGAAACCGGCTACTTCACCATCACCGGTCGCATCGACGACGTGCTGAACGTCTCGGGTCACCGCATGGGCACGATGGAAATCGAATCGGCCCTGGTGTCGCATCCCCTGGTGGCCGAAGCCGCCGTCGTGGGCCGCCCGGACGACCTCACTGGCGAAGCCATCTGCGCTTTCGTGGTGCTCAAGCGTTCGCGCCCGACCGGCGACGAGGCCAAGCAGCTCGCCACCGTGCTGCGCAACCATGTGGGCACCGAAATCGGCCCCATCGCCAAGCCCAAGGACATCCGCTTTGGCGACAACCTGCCCAAGACCCGCTCGGGCAAGATCATGCGCCGCCTGCTGCGCGTGATCGCCAAGGGTGATGCCGTGACCCAGGACACCAGCACCCTGGAAAACCCGGCCATCCTCGACCAGCTGGCCCAGAGCAACTGATCTGGCCCGGCTTCCCGCTGACTGGCCGTGCAGGGCCGGTCAGCGGGCCACCTCCCCACCACCGACTTCCTGACCCCGTTTCTTGACGCGGGTCAAGGTGGTGTCTTGCCCGCCCGGACCTTTGGCGCGCATATTCGAAAGGGTATGCCGGCCAGTTTGGGCCTGCGCGCCGAGGACAGGTTTTGTTCGCGAAACCCTTTTTCTGGTGCGCCATTTGGGACGCTCTGCACCTGCATTGTTTTCGAGGTATGTCGCAAGCCCGCTTGCACGTATGTGTCCGCCAACCGCGTCGATTCCGATCGACCAGGAGAATGAAGTGACCGATTCATCCATTGCCCGAATCAGAGATAACCCAAAGTACCAGGAGCTCAAGTCCAAGCGCAGTCGATTTGGCTGGTTTCTCGCGGTTTTGATGCTGATCGTCTATTACGGTTTCATCTCCCTGATTGCCTTCAACAAGTCTTTTCTGGCGCAACGCCTGGGCGACGGCGTGACCACCATCGGTGTGCCGCTGGGTTTGGGTGTGATCGTTTTCACGGTGGTGATCACCGGGATCTATGTGCGTCGCGCGAACACCGAGTTCGACGCGCTGACCGCCGACATTCTGAAAGGCCAGGCCAAGTGATGTCCCGCAGCAAACAAATCCTCTTCGCCACGCTCGCCTTGATGGCGGCGGGTGGCGCTTTCGCCGCCGGTGCGGACCTGGGCCAGTCGGCCAAGCAGGCCACCAACTGGACGGCCATCACCATGTTCGCCGTCTTCGTGGCCGGCACCCTCTACATCACCAAATGGGCCGCCGCCAAGACGCGCTCTGCCGCCGATTTCTACACCGGCGGTGGCGGCATCACCGGCTTCCAGAACGGTCTGGCGATTGCGGGCGACTACATGTCGGCCGCGTCCTTCCTGGGCATTTCTGCCGCGGTCATGGCCAACGGCTACGACGGTCTGATCTACTCGATCGGCTTCCTCGTGGGCTGGCCCGTGATCACCTTCCTGATGGCCGAGCGCCTGCGCAACCTGGGCAAGTTCACCTTTGCCGACGTGGCCGGCTACCGCTTCAAGCCGGCGCCGATCCGTGCCTTTGCGGCCTCGGGCACCCTGGTGGTCGTGGCCTTCTACCTGATCGCGCAGATGGTCGGGGCGGGGCAGCTGATCAAGCTGCTGTTCGGCCTGGAGTACTGGATGGCCGTGGTCATCGTCGGCGTGCTGATGATGGTCTACGTGCTCTTCGGTGGCATGACCGCCACCACCTGGGTGCAGATCATCAAGGCCTGCCTGCTGCTGGCGGGCGTCACCTTCATGGCCTTCATGGTGCTGGCGCAGTTCGGCTTCTCGCCCGAAGCCCTCTTCGCCAAGGGGGTGGCCGTGAAGGCGGCCATCGCCGCCAACGCCAAGGAGGCGGCCCTCGCTGCGGCCGCAGCCTCGGCGGCCGCAGCCAGTTCGCCTGAAGCCGCAGCCAGCGCCGCCGCGGCACTGGCCAAGGCCGAAGCCATGGACCCGGCCAAGATCGGCCAGGCCATCATGGGCCCGGGGGGCTTCATCAAGGATCCGATCTCGGCCATCAGCTTCGGCATGGCCCTGATGTTCGGCACCGCCGGTCTGCCCCACATCCTCATGCGCTTCTTCACCGTGCCGGACGCCAAGCAGGCCCGCAAGTCTGTGTTCTGGGCCACGACCTGGATCGGCTACTTCTACGTGCTGATCTTCATCATTGGCTTTGGCGCCATCACCCTGGTCCTGACCAACCCCGAGTTTGCAGACCCGGTCAAGGGCATCATCAAGGGCGGTGCCGGCACGGCCAACATGGCGGCGGTGCTGGTGGCCAAGGCCGTGGGCGGCAACGTGTTCTACGGCTTCATCTCGGCCGTGGCGTTTGCCACCATCCTGGCCGTCGTGGCCGGCCTGACGCTCTCGGGCGCCTCGGCCGTCTCGCATGACATCTACGCCACCGTGCTGAAAAAGGGCCAGGCCGACAGCGCCTCCGAACTGCGCGTCTCTCGCATCACCACCGCCACGCTGGGCGTGGTGGCCGTGGTCCTGGGCATCGCGTTCGAGAAGCAGAACATCGCCTTCATGGTCTCACTGGCCTTCGCCATCGCCGCTTCGGCCAACTTCCCCGTGCTTTTCCTCTCGATGATGTGGAAGGGGTGCACCACCAAGGGGGCCGTGATTGGCGGCTTCCTGGGGCTGGTGTCGTCGGTGGGCCTGACCGTGGCTTCGCCCTCGGTCTGGGAAGTCACCCTCGGTCATCCGGCCGGCTCGGCCTGGTTCCCCTACAGCTCGCCCGCGCTGTTCTCGATGACCATCGGTTTTGTGGGCGTCTGGCTGTTCTCCTTGCTGGACAACAGCGAGCAGGCCCAGTCCGAACGGGCCGCTTTCGAAGCCCAGCAGGTTCGCTCTGAAACCGGTTATGGCGCCGAGGGCCCATCGGGCCACTGATAAGCACCCAGGGTTATCCAGCAAAAAGGCCGACGGTTATGTCGGCCTTTTTTTGTGTCCGTGAATATGAGGGGGGGCCGCTGTGCAAAAACAAGCACATATATCAGGGTCGCCCCCATCACGTTTGGATACACGATCCCCTAGATTAAGGGGGTGAGTGCATCACCCGTGTGCTCTGTTTATCGCTACGACAAGGAGCTTTCACATGGCAACCACCAGTGTCCACAGTGCGCCCATGACGGCGGAGGAAAAGAAAGTCATCTTTGCCTCCAGTCTGGGCACCGTTTTCGAATGGTATGACTTCTACCTGTATGGCTCGCTGGCGGCCATCATCGCGAAGCAGTTCTTCGCCGGGCTGGATCCCACCTCGGCCTTCATTTTTGCCTTGCTGGCCTTTGCGGCGGGCTTCATCGTGCGCCCATTCGGAGCCCTGGTGTTTGGTCGCCTCGGCGACATGATCGGTCGCAAATACACCTTCCTGGTCACCATCCTGCTGATGGGCGCCTCCACTTTCATCGTGGGCATCCTGCCCAACTATGCCGCCATTGGCGCGGCGGCGCCGGTCATCCTGATCGTCCTGCGCCTGCTTCAGGGCCTGGCGCTGGGCGGTGAATACGGTGGCGCCGCCACCTACGTGGCCGAGCATGCGCCCCATGGTCGCCGGGGCGCCTACACCGCCTGGATCCAGACCACGGCCACACTGGGCCTGTTCCTGTCGCTGCTGGTCATCCTGGGCACCCGCACCGTGATCGGTGAGGACGCCTTCCAGGAATGGGGATGGCGCGTTCCGTTCATCGTTTCGATTGCCCTGCTCGCCATCAGCGTGTGGATCCGTCTGAGCATGAACGAATCGCCCGCCTTCAAGAAGATGAAGGCCGAAGGCAAGACCTCCAAGGCGCCGCTGTCCGAGTCTTTTGGTCAGTGGAAGAACCTCAAGATCGTGATCCTGGCCCTGGTGGGGCTGGTTGCTGGTCAGGCCGTCGTCTGGTACACCGGTCAGTTCTATGCCCTGTTCTTCCTGACCCAGGCCCTGAAGGTCGATGGCGCCACCGCCAACATCCTGGTGGCCATCTCCCTGCTGATCGGCACCCCGTTCTTCGTGGTTTTCGGCACCCTGTCCGACAAGATCGGCCGCAAGCCCATCATCCTTGGCGGTTGCCTGGTCGCAGCCCTGACCTACTTCCCGCTGTTCAAGGCCCTGACCGAAGCCGCCAACCCCGACCTGGCCAAAGCCCAGGCCACCGCGCCCGTCACCCTGACCGCCGACAACAGCGAGTGCTCCTTCCAGTTCAACCCCACGGGCACGGCCAAGTTCACCAGCTCTTGCGACATCGCCAAGCAGTTGCTGGCCGCGAACTCGGTCAACTACGAGAACGTGGCCGGTGCAGCCGGGACCACCGCCTTCATCAAGGTGGGTGACACCGTGATCCAGGCTTACTCGCCCACCAAGGTCACCGACGCCGATGTGCCGGCCGCCAAGGAAGCGGCCACCAAGGCCATCGACGGCGCGGCCAAGAAGCTGGAAGAGGCCCAGGCCTCGGGTGACGCCACCAAGCTGAAGGACGCCGAAAAGGGCCTCAAGGAAGCCAAGGGCAACCTGGCCGCCTTCGACAAGGACCCCAAGGCTGCCGCAGCCAAGGTGATCGATGGCCAGTTCAAGAAGGCCGTCAACGGTGCGCTGAAGGCCGCGGGCTACCCGGCCAAGGCCGATCCGGCCAAGTTGAACAAGCCGTTGATCATTGCCATCCTGACCCTGCTGGTGCTTTACGTGACCGCGGTGTATGGCCCGATAGCGGCCATGCTGGTCGAGATGTTCCCGACCCGCATCCGTTACACCTCGATGAGCCTGCCGTACCACATCGGCAACGGCTGGTTTGGCGGCCTGCTGCCCACAACGGCCTTCGCCATCGTGGCCCAGACCGGCAACATCTACAACGGCCTGTGGTACCCGATCATCGTGGCCCTGGCCACCTTCGTGATCGGTCTGCTCTTCGTGAAGGAAACCAAGGACGTCGACATCTACGCCGGCGACTGATGTGCCCTGGCGCCCATGAAAAAGCCCCGCAAGAGCGGGGCTTTTTTTGTGCCTGCGCGGCGAGAGGGGCCGTGCGGGCAGGGGAGGGGCCGAAGCGAGAGTCGGTTCGGTCGCCTCACTTCATGTCATGCCGCCTCACTTGAGGGACAGGATCCACTGGACCAGTTCCTTGGCTTCGGCTTCGTTCACTTGCGGGTTGGCCGGCATGGCCACCGGGCCCCAGGCGCCAGCGCCGCCCTTCAGCACCTTTTCGACCAGCTTGGCTTCAGCACCCTTTTCGCCCTTGTATTTCTTGGCCACATCCTTGTAGCCGGGGCCAATGACCTTCTGGTCCACGCCATGGCAGGCCAGGCAGGACTTCTTCTGGGCCAGTTCGAGGTTGGCCATTGCGGGCGTGGCGGCGGCCACGGTGAGGGCCGCGGCAGCGATCAGCGAGGGCAGGAATGTCATGGGCGTCCTTTCTTGGTCTGTGAACTAAAGTAGAGCCAGATTTATAAACGTTTCGCCCTGTTTTGGGTTGACCTTGTGTGTCCCGATTTGCACCAATGGGTGCAGGAGTTCTGATCATGTGGTTTGTGGCGGTCGGAGTGCTCATGCTGGTCATGAACATCGCGGGCATCGGCCCCGTCGGTGAATGGACCTGGGCCGACAAGTGGTGGCTCATGCTGGCGCCATTTGGCCTGGCGATGGCCTGGTGGGGCTGGGCCGATCTGAGCGGCTGGACCCAGCGCAAGGCCATGGCCAAGATGGACGCCAAACGCGAAGCCCGGCGCCAGAAAAGCCTGGACGCCCTCGGCCTGCAAGACCCTCGTCGCCGCAAGCGCTGAAGCCCGCATTGCCCCATGGGAAGCCCCAGGGGATAAAATCGCGGGTTCTCACAAAAACACCCCACCCCGGAGTCCCGCTCATGCCCCAGTACCGTTCCCGCACCTCCACCGCCGGTCGCAACATGGCAGGTGCACGCGCCTTGTGGCGTGCCACAGGCATGAAGGACGGCGACTTCGAGAAGCCGATCATCGCCATCGCCAACAGCTTCACGCAGTTCGTGCCCGGTCACGTGCACCTGAAGGACCTGGGGCAACTGGTGGCCCGTGAAATCGAGGCCGCAGGCGGTGTCGCCAAGGAATTCAACACCATCGCGGTCGACGACGGCATCGCCATGGGCCACGGTGGCATGCTGTACTCGCTGCCCTCGCGCGACCTGATCGCCGACAGCGTCGAGTACATGGTCAATGCCCACACGGCCGATGCGCTGGTGTGCATCTCCAACTGCGACAAGATCACCCCGGGCATGCTGATGGCCGCGCTGCGCCTGAACATCCCCGTCATCTTCGTTTCCGGTGGCCCGATGGAAGCCGGCAAGGCCAAGATCGAAGGCAAGGTCATCGCCCTTGACCTGGTGGACGCCATGGTCAAGGCCGCCGACAAGTCTTGCTCCGATGAAGAAGTGGCCCAGGTCGAGCGCTCTGCCTGCCCGACCTGCGGTTCCTGCTCGGGCATGTTCACGGCCAACTCCATGAACTGCCTGACCGAGGCCCTGGGCCTGTCCCTGCCCGGCAACGGCACCACCCTGGCGACCCATGCCGACCGCGAAAAGCTCTTCCGCCAGGCAGGCCGCTCCATCGTGGCACTGGCCAAGCGCTATTACGAAGAAGGCGACGAGTCGGCCCTGCCGCGCAACATCGCCAACTTCAAGGCGTTCGAGAACGCCATCAGCCTTGACGTGGCCATGGGCGGCTCCACCAACACCGTGCTGCATCTTCTGGCAGCGGCCAAGGAAGGTGGCGTGAACTTCACCATGCAGGACATCGACCGCATCTCGCGCCGCGTGCCCTGCCTGAGCAAGGTGGCCCCGGCCGTGCCCGATGTGCACATCGAAGACGTGCACCGTGCAGGCGGCATCTTCGCCATCCTGGGTGAACTCGCCCGTGGCGGCCTGCTGCACACCGATGTGCCCACCGTGCACACACCGACCATGGCCGACGCCATCGCCCAGTGGGACGTTGCCGTCACGCAGGACGAGGCCGTGCACACCTTCTTCAAGGCCGCACCCGGTGGCGTCCCCACGCAAGTGGCCTTCTCGCAAGACAGCCGCTGGAAGGCGCTGGACCTCGATCGTGCCAAGGGTGTGATCCGCGCCAAGGAACACGCCTTCACCGCCGACGGCGGCCTGGCCGTGCTCTACGGCAACATCGCCGAGAAGGGCTGCATCGTCAAGACGGCGGGTGTCGACGAATCCATCTGGAAGTTCACCGGCAAGGCCCGTGTCTTCGAAAGCCAGGACGACGCCGTGGAAGGCATCCTGGGCGAGGTGGTGCAGGCCGGTGACGTTGTCATCATCCGCTACGAAGGCCCCAAGGGCGGTCCCGGCATGCAGGAGATGCTCTACCCCACGTCGTACCTGAAGAGCCGTGGTCTGGGCAAGCAGTGCGCCTTGCTGACAGACGGCCGCTTCTCTGGCGGCACGTCGGGCCTGTCCATCGGCCACGCTTCGCCTGAAGCGGCCCAAGGCGGCGCCATCGCCCTGGTTGAAGACGGTGACAGCATCGAGATCGACATCCCGAATCGCCGCATCCACCTGGCCATCAGCGACACCGAGCTGGCCGCACGCCGCGCAGCCATGGAAGCCAAGGGTGAGCAGGCCTGGAAGCCGGCCAAGCGCGAGCGCTACGTCTCGGCTGCGTTGCAGGCCTACGCCCTGTTGACCACCTCGGCCGACACTGGTGCGGTGCGTGATCTTTCCCAGATCAAGCGCTGACCGATCTCGACCTCACCAGCAAAAAGGGCCCTCGGGCCCTTTTTTCATGTGCCATCGCTGTGGCATGCGGATGTGGGGTGGGGGGCGCCCCCCCTGTCTTCACAGCAACTGAAAGGCGGCCACCGCCACCAGGGTGGGGCCCAGCGCGGCCAGGAAGAGGCCGCCCGCGTTGATGGATTCGTCTTCGAACGCGCCCTTGAGGATGGAGGCGCCTGCCGGGTTGGGTGCGTTGGCGATGATGGTCAGGCCACCGCCCGTCACGGCGCCGGCGACCAGGGCGTACTTGAACGGCTCGCTCAGGCCTGGCACCAGCGAACCCAGGTAGGTCAGTGCGGCGTTGTCGGTGATGGCGGTGAGCGCCGTGGCGCCAAAGTACACGGCCTGTGCGTCCATGCTCAGCAGCAAGGGTTCCAGCCACCATTGTTGCTGGCCGCCCAGCACCACCAGGCCAGCCAGGAAGAAGGCGACCAGCAGCCCTTCTCGCAGGATCAGCGGCGATTGGTAGCGCTCATAGGCCGCCGTGAAGCCCAGGAAGAACATGAACAGGCCCAGGAAGACCGCGGGGTGGTGGGCAAAGACCACGATGCCCGCCAGAAAGGCCAGGTGGATGCCCGTGACCAGCAGGGGAGGGCGGGCTTCGGTCGGGGCCGTGGCGCGAGGCAGGGCTTTGAGCTCTCTGCGGAAGAGGAACACCAGGCCCGCGGCATTGGCCAGCACCGCGACCGCAGCCTTCCAGCCCAGGTGCGTCAGCATGAAGCCGAGGTCCCAGCCCCAGGCCTTGGCGACCATCAGCACGGGGGGCGCTGCGTAAGGGGTGAGGGTGCCGCCAATCGAAACGTTGACGAACAGCACGCCCAGTACGGCGTACTTCAACCGGGTCGAAAGCGGGTGCTGGTAAAGACCATCGCGCAGCAGGAGCGCGGCCAGGGTCATGGCGGCGGGCTCGGTGATGAAGGAGCCCATCAAGGGCACCACCGACAGCACCACCAGCGCAAACGACCAGCCGGCAGGCAACGGGATCAGCCGGGTCAGGAACCGGGTGAGCTGGCCGGCGAGTTGCTGCACCGGCTTGCTGGCCGCCACCACCATGATGGCAAACACGAACAGCGGTTCGGTGAAGTTGCGGGTGTCGAGGTAGTGGGTGGCCGAGTCCTTGCCGGCCACCACGAACATTGAGAGCACCAGCACCAGGGCCCAGAAGCCGAAGACGACCTCGACCTCGCCCAGCAGGTGCCACAGGCCGGCGTGGGCTGGCCGCGTGTGGGCCAGGTGCTCGAAAAATTTGGTCGAGAAGGTGTGCAGCAGGGCCACGGCAAACAGGCCGGCCCCGATCATCTGGAGGGTGCTGGGGTTCATGCCCCGATGCTATCAGGGCACGGTGTGCAAGCCCTCGGTGCCCGATGTGGATGGCCGCATGCGTTATCGTTCGCGCCATGCTGATCCATCCCCAATTCGACCCGATTGCCCTGTCCCTGGGCCCCCTCAAGGTGCACTGGTATGGCCTGACCTACCTCGTGGCCTTTGCCGCCTTTTACGGCCTGGCCGTGAGTCGGGCGCGTCGCGAGCCTTTTGCCAGCCGTGGCTGGACCACACAGGCCGTTGAAGACCTGCTCTTTTTTGGGGTGCTGGGTGTGGTGCTCGGCGGGCGACTGGGCTACGTGCTCTTTTACAAACCCGGCCATTACCTCGCTCACCCGCAAGAGATCCTGGCCGTTTGGCAAGGCGGCATGGCCTTCCACGGCGGCCTGCTCGGCGTGATCGCGGCCCTGGCCTTGTACGCAAGGCGACAGGGCCGACATTTCTTCGAGGTGGCCGATCTGGTGGCGCCATGTGTGCCGGTGGGCCTGGCAGCCGGTCGCATCGGCAACTTCATCAACGGTGAGTTGTGGGGCAGGGCGGCCGATGCCAGCCTGCCGTGGGCCATGGCCTTCCCCCAATCGGGCACCATGATGCCGCGTCACCCCTCTCAGCTCTATCAGTTTGGCCTCGAGGGCATCACCCTCTTCCTGCTGCTGTGGCTTTACGCTCGCCGGCCTCGACCCCAGGGTGCGGTGGCGGGCGCTTTCCTGCTGGGTTATGGCGTGTTCCGCTTCGTGGCCGAATACTTCCGCGAGCCCGACAGTTTCCTGGGGATCCTGGCGCTCAACCTGAGCATGGGGCAATGGCTGTGCGTCCCCATGATCCTCGGTGGCGCCCTGATTTGGGTGGCCGCCAAAAAAAACGCCTTCCGATCGTGAGACCGGAAGGCGTGAAGAGGTCGGTGGAGTTTTCGCGGACCCACTGACCCCCGCTGAGGAAGACCACCTGGCTCTGGCGAATCAGGCGATCACATCATGTCATGCAAGCGGTGTGCCAGACTCCTGCTGCGGTCAGGCGGCCTGCCGGTCGGCAACCCCGTGACGGGTGTAGAGGAAGTCCAGCACGGCCTTGCGGCAGTGGATGTAGGTCGGGTCTTCGGCCAGGGCCACACGGTTGCGCGGGCGGGCCAGGGGCACGCTCAGCACCTCGCCGATGGTGGCGGCGGGGCCATTGGTCATCATCACGATGCGGTCCGAGAGCAGCACGGCCTCGTCCACATCGTGGGTCACCATCACCACGGTCGATTTGGTGCGGGCCACGATCTTCAGCAGTTCGTCCTGCAGGTGGGCGCGGGTCAGGGCGTCCAGGGCACCAAAAGGCTCGTCCATCAGCAGGACCTTGGGTTCCATCGCCAGGGCGCGGGCAATGCCCACACGCTGCTTCATGCCGCCCGAGATCTCGTTGGGGCGCTTCTGGATGGCGTGGCCCATGCCCACCAGCGTCAGCGCATCCAGCGTGCGCTGTTTGATCTGGGCCTTGCTCTCCTTGGCGCCAAACACGCGCTCCACGGCCAGCTCCACGTTTTGATAACAGGTCAGCCAGGGCAGCAGCGAGTGGTTCTGGAACACCACGGCGCGTTCCGGGCCGGGGCCTGCGATTTCACGGTTGTCGCAGATCAGGCCGCCCTCGGTGGGCGTGATCAGGCCGGCAATCAGGTTCAGCAAGGTCGATTTGCCGCAGCCAGAGTGCCCGATCAGGGCGATGAACTCGCCTTTGTCGATGCCCAGGTTGATCTCGCGCAGGGCATGGAACTGCCCCTTTTTGGTGTGGAACACCATTTCGGCGTTCTGGATGTCGATGAAATGGGACATGGCAGATTCCTTTTGGTGCGGGTTTATTCGAAGCTGAAACGCTTGGCGACGGCCACCAGGGCGTTCTCCAGCAGGAGGCCCACGATGCCGATCACGAAGATCGCGATGATGATGTGGGCCACATTGAGGTTGTTCCACTCGTCCCAGACCCAGAAGCCGATGCCCACGCCGCCGGTCAGCATCTCGGCTGCGACGATCACCAGCCAGGCCGTGCCCACCGAGAGGCGCACACCCGTCAGCATGTAGGGCAGCACCGAGGGGAACAGGATCTTCTTCACGATGGTCCACTCGCTCAGGTTGAGCACCTTGGCCACGTTCAGGTAGTCCTCGGGCACGCGCTGCACGCCCACGGCCGTGTTGATGATCATGGGCCAGATCGAGCAGATGAAGATCGTCCAGATGGCGGCCGGGTCAGCCGACTTGAACACCAGCAGGCCGATGGGCAGCCAGGCCAGCGGTGACACCGGGCGCAGCAGGCTGATCAGCGGATTCAGCATCGCGCCGATCACCTTCGAGCGACCGATGAGGAAGCCCAGCGGAATGCCGACCAGCGCCGCCAGGCCAAAGCCCACGGCCACCCGCTTGAGCGAGAACAGGATGTTCCAGCCCAGGCCCTGGTCGTTCGGGCCATTGCTGTAGAACGGGTCGGAGAACAGCTTGACCGCCTCCTCCCACGTCGCCAGCGGGGTGGGGAAGGTCGTGCTCTTGAAGGTCAGCATGCCCCAGATGGCGATCAGCAGGGCGATGCCCGCGACCGGCGCCAGGGTCCGCAAGGCCAGGTCGCCCCAATCGGTGGCGATTTTCCGGGAAGGCGCGGGTGCGCTCGGGGTGGCTTGGCTCATGGGGGATGTGGGCTTGGCGGGGGCCGGGTTGCTGGCCTGGGCGGCGCGCAAGGCGTCGCTGGCTTCGGAGGGGCTGTGGAAAACGGCGCTGACCATGGAGGACTCCTTCATTCGGCCTGGATCAGGCCTTGATCTTGAAACCGTCGGCGTACTTCTTCGGGTCCTTGCCGTCCCAGACCACGCCGTCAATCAACTTGCTTGTGCGCATGACGTCCTTGGGCACGCTGATGCCCATGGCGCTCGCGACCGATTTGTACAGGTCGACCTGGTTGATCTGCTTTGCCACGCCCAGGTAGTCGGGGTGGTCTTTCAGCAGGCCCCAGCGCTTGTGCTGGGTCAGGAACCACATGCCATCGGACAGGTACGGGAAGTTGACCTTGCCATCGTTGAAAAACTTCATGTGGTTGGGGTCGTCCCAGGTCTTGCCCAAGCCGTTCTGGTAGCGACCCAGGATGCGTTGGTTGATCGCGTCCACGCTGGTGTTGATGTAGGACTTTTGGGCAACGGTCTCGGCCATCTTCAGCTTGTTTTGCAGGCCTGCATCGATCCAGCGGCTGGCTTCCAGCACGGCCATCATCACGGCACGGGTGGTGTTGGGGTACTTCTTGACGAACTCGGCCGTGCAGCCCAGCACCTTTTCTGGGTGGTCCTGCCAGATGTCCTGAGTGGTGTTGGCGGTGATGCCGATGCCGTCCATGATGGCGCGGTGGTTCCAGGGTTCGCCCACGCAGAAGCCGTCCATGTTGCCCACGCGCATGTTGGCCACCATTTGCGGTGAAGGCACCGTGATGAGTTTGGCGCCCGAGAGTGGGTTGATTCCTGCAGCGGCGAGCCAGTAGTGCATCCACATGGCGTGTGTGCCGGTCGGGAAGGTGCCGGCAAAGGTGTACTCGCGCTTTTCCTTGGCCATCAGTTTGGCCAGCGACGGGCCATCGACTGCACCCTTGTCGGCGAGGGTCTTGGACAGCGTGATGGCCTGACCATTGTTGTTGATGGACATGAGGACGGCCATGTCTTTCTTGGGGCCGCCGATGCCCAGGTGTACGCCGTAGATCAGGCCATAGAGCACATGCGACATGTGCAGGTCGCCATTGACCAGCTTGTCGCGCACGCCGGCCCAGGAGGCCTCCTTGCTGGGGATGATCTTGATGCCGTACTTCTTGTCGAAGCCCAGCACCGAGGCCATCACCACGGAGGCGCAGTCGGTCAGGGGGATGAAGCCGATCTTGACCTCTTCCAGCTCTGGCTTGTCGGAGCCTGCGGCCCAGACGGCGGATTGGAGGCCCGGCACGACGCCCATGGCGCCAGCGGCGGCTGCGGTTTTCAAGATGGCGCGGCGGCTCAGTTTCAGATCCTGCGAGTTCATGGTGCGAAGCGTTCCCGAGTTGAAAAACAAAAAAGGTGTCTGCGCTGAGCCTGCGTAAGGACGCACGGGCTCTGCGAAGACACCTTTGTCGGTTGCCCCGGGCAGCATGGCTGCTCACCCGGGGCCAGCAAGATCGCCGTTGACCTTGCTTTCCTGTGTTGACGCAATGCCCGTGCCAGCTTTTTTTCACCAAGTTGGCGCTGTCTGGTCATCGTTGGCGTCGTTGCGTGGCCTGCAAGTGCCGAGTTGGGCTGAGTTGGGCCATCGGGCGCGCTGTCTTGGTGCGTTGGTGGGTGGGCAGGCAAGCTTGGAGAGGTGCGGATGAAGGTGTCTGTTCGCCCGCTTGGTGTGAGCAACAAACAAGCCCGCCTTCGGTTGGGGAGGAGGGCGGCACTACACTCGCACCATGCCTGACCGTGTTGACCTGCCAGCCGAGCGCCTGATCCTGGGTGTCGAATCTTCCTGTGACGAAACGGGGCTTGCCCTGGTGGCCCTGCCGGCCGACGGCGAGCCCCGCCTGCTGGCCCACGCCCTTCACAGCCAGATCGACATGCACCAGGCCTATGGCGGGGTGGTGCCCGAGTTGGCCTCGCGCGATCACATCCGGCGCGTGGTGCCCCTGGCTCGCCAGGTTCTGGCCGAATCCGGTCGCACCATGGCCGAGGTCGATGTCGTGGCCTACACCAAGGGCCCGGGCCTGGCGGGCGCCTTGCTGGTGGGGGCGGGTGTGGCCTGCGCCTTGGGTGCGGCCCTGAACAAGCCTTTGCTGGGTGTGCACCACTTGGAAGGACACCTGCTGTCGCCCTTCCTGTCCATCGATCCACCTGCCTTTCCCTTTGTGGCCTTGCTGGTGTCCGGTGGCCACACGCAGTTGATGCGTGTGGACGGTGTCGGGCGCTACGAATTGCTGGGTGAGACGGTCGACGACGCGGCCGGCGAGGCCTTCGACAAGTCCGCCAAACTCATGGGCCTGCCGTACCCAGGCGGCCCCCACCTCGCAAAGTTGGCCCAAGGCGGGCGCGATGACGCCTTCGATCTGCCTCGCCCGATGCTGCATTCGGGCAACCTCGATTTCTCCTTCGCCGGCCTGAAGACCGCGGTGCGCACCCACCTTGTGCGCTTGAACCTGCTTGACCAGCCCGAGGCCTTGCAGGACCCGGCGCGACAGGCTGAACTCCGTGACCTGGCGGCATCCACCCAGGCGGCCATCGTCGAGGTACTGGTGGCCAGCGCTTCCAGCCAGTCGATGCGGATCTCGGCGCGGCCCTTGTACTGGTT
>NZ_JAIZVX010000266.1 GCF_021768455.1 Aquabacterium sp.
GACGTGGCTGCCCCGGAGAGGAAGGACGTTCCCAGACCCATGGCGGGTTCCCTGATGTTTGGTTGTGGCTCGATGGCCGTTTAGCCAGGGATTCTCAGGGCGGAGCCAGGGGCTTGGCCCACCCCGCATGGGTGAGGCTGAAACAGCTTGCAAAGATCGCGAACGCCGATCACTCAGGCCTTGAGGTACTCGGACTTCTGCCCCAGCCAGCGCGCCACATGGCGCTCGGCCACATGGGGGTGGCGGGCGAGCAGCAGCTCGGCAGCCCGGCGGGCATCGGCCACCAGGGCATCGTCTTCATTGAGGTCGGCGAAACGCAGCAGGGCGGCACCCGACTGGCGTGCGCCCATGAACTCGCCCGGGCCGCGGATGTCGAGGTCCCGGCGGGCGATCTCGAAACCGTCGGTGGTTTCGGCCATGGCCTTCAGCCGCTGCTTGCCCGAGTCCGACAAAGGCGAGCCGTAGAGCAGCACGCACACGCTGGCGACGGCACCACGACCCACACGCCCGCGCAGCTGGTGCAGCTGGCTGAGCCCGAAGCGCTCGGCGTGTTCGATCACCATCAGGCTGGCATTGGGCACGTCCACCCCGACTTCGATCACGGTGGTGGCAACCAGCACCGACAGCGCGTTGGCGGCGAATTTCGCCATCACTTCGGCCTTTTCGGCGGCCGGCAGACGGCCGTGCAGCAGGCCCACGCCCTGTCCGGCGCCGGCCAGGGTCTCGCTGAGCTCTTCGTGGGTCTGGGTGACGTTGCTGAGGTCGAGCGGGGGTCGCTTGTTGCTGTCGCGCCCGGCGGCCTGGTCGGCGGCCAGGTCGGCCTCTTCGGTTTCGTCGATCAGGGGGCAGACCCAGTAGACCTGGCTGCCGCGGGCCACCTCGTCGCGGATGCGTTCGATCACCTCTTCGCGGCGGCCGTCGCTGAAGACCTTGGTGACGATGGGCGAACGGCCCGGGGGCAGCTCGTCGATGGTGCTCACCTCCAGGTCGGCCAGGTAGGTCATGGCCAGGGTGCGGGGGATGGGCGTGGCGCTCATCATCAGCAGGTGGGGCTCGAGGTCGCCGCTCTCCAGCTTGGCCCGCAGCTGAAGGCGCTGGGCCACGCCAAAGCGGTGCTGTTCGTCGATCAGGGCCAGGCCGAGGCGGGCGAACTGCACCTGGTCCTGGATGACGGCATGGGTGCCCACCACCAGCTGGGCCTCGCCCGAGGCCACGGCGGCCAGCTGCTCGCGTTTGGCCTTGGCCTTGAGGCTGCCGGTGAGCCAGGCCACCTTGACGCCCAGGGGCTCCAGCCAGCCCACCAGCTTGCGGAAGTGCTGTTCGGCCAGGATTTCGGTGGGCGCCATGAGGGCGCATTGCCAACCGGCGTCGATGGCCACGGCCGCGGCAATGGCGGCCACCACCGTCTTGCCCGAGCCCACATCACCCTGCAGCAGGCGGTGCATGGGCTGGGGGCGGGCGATGTCCTGCGCGATTTCTTCGCACACCCGCTGCTGGGCGCCGGTGAGCGCAAAGGGCAGCACACCCAGAAGCCTGTCCTGCAGGCCCTGAGGGCGGGCGACCAGGGCGGGCGCCTTGAGGTGGGCGCGCTCGGCACGGGCCTGGCGCTGCGAGATCTGCTGGGCCAGCAGCTCTTCAAACTTGAGGCGCTGCCAGGCCGGATGGCTGTGGTCTTCAAGGGTGGCCACGGCCACTTCGGGGCTGGGCTGGTGCAGGAAGGTCAGGGCCTCACGCAGGCTGGGCCAGTGTCGGCCCTGGGATGGCAGGGCCTGGGGCGGGATGAGGTCGTCCAGCGGGGCGCGGCGCAAGCCGGCTTCCACGGCCTTGCGCAGGTAGAGCTGGGGCAGGCCGGCGCTGGTGGGGTAGATGGGCGTGAGCGATTGGGCCAGCGGCGTGTCTTCGGTCACCACTTTGACGGTGGGGTGCACCATCTCGCGGCCGAAAAAGCCCAGTTTGAGCTCACCCCGCACGCGCAGGCGCACACCCAGGCCCCAGGTCTTTTGCTGGGATCCATAGAAGTTGAGGAAGCGCAGCAGCACCTCGCCACTGCCGTCGTGCAGCTTGACGATGAGCTGGCGGCGGCCACGGGCCTCGATGCGGTTTTCGCGCACGATGCCTTCCACCTGCACGGTCTCGCCATCGCGGGCGTCGCGCAGGCGGGTGAGGCGGGTTTCGTCTTCGTAGCGCAGGGGCAGGTGCAGGGCCAGGTCGATGTCGCGACGCAGGCCGAGCTTGTCCATGG
>NZ_JAIZVX010000167.1 GCF_021768455.1 Aquabacterium sp.
TGGCCGTGGCCTGCTGCCTGGGCAGCCACTGCGCCAGCATGCCGGCCAGCATCGCCCGATCGAAGGGCTTGGTCAGGTAGTCGTCCATGCCGCCTTGCAGGCAGACCTCGCGGTCGCCGCTGAGCGCATGGGCCGTCAGCGCCACGATGGGGGTGTGGCCCTGTGAGGGGTGGGCCGCCTCGTGCGCGCGGATCAGGCGCACGGCTTCGTAGCCGTCCATCACCGGCATCTCGCAGTCCATCAGGATGGCGTCGTAGCGCGCGTCGCGCACCATCTGCACCGCCTGCGCGCCGTGGCGGGCGTGGCTGCTCTGCAGGCCCAGGCTCTCCAGCGTCATCGTCGCGATGAAGGCGTTGACCTCGTTGTCCTCCACCAGCAGCACATGGCCTTGCAGACGGAGGTCCTGTTCCGGGGGCGGGGTGGTGTCCTGGAAGCCGGGGTCTCGCAGGTCGTGGGCATGCGGGACCGGTGCTTCGTGGCTGAAGGGCAGGGTGAAGGTGAGCTCGAAGGTGGTGCCTCGGCCCTGCTGGCTGCGGGCCTGGATGTGGCCGCCCATCTCTTCGGTGATCTGCTTGCAGATGGCCAGGCCCAGGCCGGTGCCGCCGTGGCTTCGCGAGTTGCCCGATTCCACCTGGAAAAAGGGCTGGTAAAGGTGCTCCATGGCCGAGGGCGGGATCCCCATGCCCGTGTCCGAGACCGCGATCACCAGCGTGGCCTGGCCGGCGGCCAGGTCGCGCACCGAGGCGGTCACGGCCACTTCGCCGTGCTGGGTGAATTTCACGGCGTTGCTGACCAGGTTCAGCAGCACCTGGCGCAGCTTGCCCTCGTCTGCCACCATGGACTTCACCCCGGCCGGGATCCCGTGGGTGTCACCACGCAGGCCGATGCCCTTTTGCAGCGCCGTGGCACCGAAGGCCTCGCAGGCCGCCACCACGGTGTCGCGCGGGTCGAAGGCGGCCGGGCTCAGCTTCACCTTCTGGGCGTCGAGCTTGGCGAAATCGAGCACCTCGTCGAGCAGGCGCAGCAGGTTGCGCGCCGAATCCCGGGCCGACTTGACGAAGAGCCGGTCCCGCTCCGGCAGCGAGGCCTCGTTGAGCATGCTCAATGCGCCGATCACGCCGTTCATCGGGGTGCGGATCTCGTGGCTCATGTTGGCCAGAAAAGCCGTCTTGGCCCGGTTCGCGGCCTCGGCCTTTTCCTTGGTGCGCCGCAGTTCGGCCACGTGGTTCTTGCGGCGCGATTGCAGGTAGAGCTTGCGCTCGCGCCCCATGGCGAAGCGGTACATGCTGTAGCCCAGGATGTTCGCCGCCGCGATGTGCGTGACCATGCGGTGGAAGCCGTAGGTGTCGATGCTCGACGCCATCGAGGCGAAGCCCATGGCCGTGAGCGCCATGAACAGGCCGAGCAGCACGGTGGTGCCGGGGCGCAGGCGGGCGAAGCCGTAGATCATCATCGTGGCCAGCACGGTGGAGGTGGTCAGCGTCCAGTACAGGTCCAGCTGCTGGCCTGGCAGGCGGTTGGCTTCCAGCGCGATCTGACCATTGGCCAGCATGGTGACGCAGACCGCGCTCACGCAGGCCACCGCATAGTGCCGCGTGAAAAAGGCCTTGCAGCGCCGTGCGGCCAGCGCAAAGCCCAGCAAGACGATGGCCAGCGACAGGCGGGTCAACTGATTGGGCTGACTCAGGTGGTGGCGTCCCGAGAGCACGTTGAAGAGGAAGAAGGCGAGGAAACACGTCGCCGCCACCATGCTCGAGGCAAAAAGAAAACGCACACCGTGAGAGCGGAAGGCCGTCAGGAATTCCGCTTCAAGCGTGCGGTTGGAGAAACCCTTGTGCCCCCAGGCGCGGACGAGTTTCGAAAATACAGCTGTACCCATCAGGCGCTCACTTCTCAGCGGCCAACAGTGGAAGGGGAATATCGGAATGCAAAGGGGCGAGCCATTTGCGCGGATTCACCACATGGGCTCAAGCCACCGCCCGCAATCTAGGCGGCCGGTGTCCTGCTGTCAAGCATCTAATGGGGACAGTCAGGTTGCTTTTCCGGCGATCGCCGAGCCGCCTCAGGCGGCCACGGTCGACCGCAGCCGATCGCTCGCAGTCAGGTCTGCGCGAGACAGACCGCTGAATCGGTGGTGAACGATGTCGTAATCAATGCGGATGTCGGGGTGGTGCGTGAGGGCCATGAAACCGTAAAGCGGACAACGTGCCCGGATCCAGCGCCCTTCGGCCTCCCTGATGCCCAGGCTGAACAGCCCGTGCGGGAGGCTGCCAACGTCTGGCAGGGACAGGCGGGCGCCGCCCAGCACATCGTCGAACTGCATCATGCGGTACATCTTGTCGACGGGCGCCCTGGCCGTGATGAGCGCCTCGTCGATCCGGCTGTGGAAACAGATTTCGTAAGCGGCCTTGATCAGGGCCGGTGTCACCATGCGGCCTTCGATGCCGGGCCGCGCGGTCAGGCGTCGGGCCTCGACCAGGCGTTTGCCCAGAAAGCGGGCAGGCAGGGGGGCCTCGTCTTCCACTTTGAGTCGGCCATGCAGGTTGTGGATCAGCCGCACAGATCCCAACAGTTGCCGGGTTTCGTGCGACTCCGCGATCAGCAGCAGGGCATCGGGGCGGAGGTCATCGGACTCGGCGTGCTGCAGGCGCTGGGCCAGTGCGGGCACGTGCCGTCCGTAGGCCTCCCCTCTCAGGTGCAGCGCGCGCGCCAGATCGCCAGGTCCCTCGGCGAGGCGCACCCGAAAGGGCAGCGCCTCGGTGCTCAGGGGGTTTTGGCTGTAAGGCCGGTCGGGAAGCGCGGGGGTGACTGTCATGTTGAAGCCTTGAACTGCAGACTTGGCACCTGGCGCGCCGCCATGACGACATGGCCGGTCACACCTGTTGGCAGCAGAGGGGGCGCGACCGACACCTCACCCTGCCTGGATCGATCTTGCATCATGTGCAATTTCAATGCCTGTGGCAAGCATGGCTTGCACCCCCTCCACGCACCATCCCCGAACAAGGTGGTGCAAGCCGGTGTCAGTCGGCCAGTTTCTCGTGGAGGGCCTGCAACTCCAGCGTGAGTTTGTGGCGTGGCTCCAGGTGCACCATCGGGCGCGCCAGCTGGTGGGATTCCTTCACCTTGACCGAGGCGCTGAGGTAAGGCTGCAACACCGGCAAACCCTCGTCGATCAATTCCTGTACCAGGCGCTGTGGCAGATTGGCACGGGGTTGGAACTGGTTGACCACGATGCCCGTGACTTTCAAATCGGCATTGTGGTCGGCCTGGATTTCCTGGACGTTGTCGAGCAGGGTGTACAGCGCCCGCCGCGAGAAATCATCGCAGTCGAAGGGAATCAGGCAGCCCTGGGCCGCAATCAGGGCCGAGCGCGTGTAGAAATTCAGCGCGGGCGGGGTATCGATGTACACCCGGTCAAATTGACCGTCGAGCTCGGCGAGCGCATCGCGGAGTTTGTAGATCTTGTAGCGGGATTCGAGTTTCGCATGCAACTCATCGAGCTGCGGGTGCGAAGGCAGCAGACGCAGATTGTCCCAGGGGGTGTCGATCGCGAACTCGTCGACACCCTTGGTGCGTGCGGTGAACTTCAGCGTCTGGTCAAAGAAGGCGGCCGAGCTGAAGTCGGCGTCGTCCTGCCCCTGGCCCATCAGGTAGTGGCTGGAATTGCCTTGGGGGTCGAGGTCGACCACCAGGGTGCGCAGGCCCTGGGCGGCGCTGATGGCCGCGAGGTTGCAGGTGATGGTGGACTTGCCCACCCCGCCCTTCTGGTTGAAAACGACAAACCGCATTGCAAGGCACCCCTGGCTGTTGTGGACAGCCTATTGTGCACTGCAACACGGTCTGTGCTGTGGCGGGTCGACCTGGTCGCCCGCCACGGTGCCTGACCTGGATCAGGCCTTGGCTTCGGGCAGCTCGATCTTGACCTCGAGCACCTCCAGGTCGCCCTGGCGCTCCATGGCCACCTTGATGTCGTCCGGGTTGATGGCCACGTACTTCGAGATGACGGCCACCAGCTCTTTTTGCAGATCGGGCAGGTAGCTGGGGCTGTGGCTGCGGCCATTGCGCTCGTGCGCCAGGATCAGCTGCAGTCGCTCCTTGGCCACCGTGGCCGTCTGCTTCTTTTCGCCGAGGAAGAAGGAGAGGAATCCCATGGTTTACTTGCCTCCGAACAGGCGCTTGAAGAAGCCGGGCTTCTCGGCATCGATGAAGCGCATGGGTTTGTCTTCGCCCAGGAAGCGCGCGATCACGTCCTTGTAGGCCTCGGACACGTCGCTGTCCTTCATGTGGATGGCCGGGATGCCCTGGTTCGAGGCATTCAGCACCGTCTCGGACTCGGGGATCACGCCGATCAGCTTGACGCGCAGGATCTCGTTGACGTCGTCCAGCGAGAGCATCTGGCCGCCTTCGACCCGGTTGGGGTTGTAGCGGGTGATGAGCAGGTGCTCCTTGATGGGCTCCTTGCCGTCGATGGCGCGCTTGGTCTTGCTGTTGAGCATGCCCAGGATGCGGTCGGAGTCGCGCACCGACGAGACTTCGGGGTTGGTCACCACGATGGCTTCGTCGGCAAAGTGCATGGCCAGCAGGGCACCGGTTTCGATGCCGGCGGGCGAATCGCACACCACGTACTCGAAGCCTTGCTCGGCCAGTTCGTTCAGCACGCGCTCGACGCCGTCCTGCGTCAGGGCGTCCTTGTCACGCGTCTGCGAGGCGGCCAGCACGTAGAGGTTGTCGCACTGCTTGTCCTTGATCAGCGCCTGGGTGAGGTTGGCCTCGCCATGGATCACGTTGATCAGGTCGTACACCACGCGGCGTTCGCAGCCCATGATGAGGTCGAGGTTGCGCAGACCGACGTCGAAGTCGATGACGGCGGTCTTGTGGCCGCGCAGGGCCAGACCGGAAGCAAAGCTGGCGCTGGTGGTCGTCTTGCCGACGCCGCCTTTGCCGGAGGTCACCACGATGATCTTGGCCATGGATGGCGGTCCTTTCGATGTGAGTCTTCTGAGATCAGAAATGAATTAGAGCGAGATGGGCTCGAACACCAGCCGGTCACCTTCCAGCCGCACCTGGGCGGGCTGGCCCACCACGTTGGCGGGCAGGGGGTTCTCGGTGGTGCGGTAGGTGCCAGCGATGGAGAGCAATTCAGGCTCCAGGCTGGTGGAGAAGATGCGGGCTTCGGTGTTGCCCTTGGCGCCGGCGATGGCCTTGCCGCGCAGCGGCGCGTAGACGTGGATGGAGCCATCGGCGATGACCTCGGCACCGTTGTTCACGGCGGCCAGCACGACCAGGTCGCCGCCCTTGGCGTAGACCTGCTGGCCGGAGCGCAGGGGCTTGTCGATGATCAGGGTGGGCACGCCCACGGGCACCTCGACCTGGACCTCCACCGGCACCTCGCGCACGATCTCGCGCACCACTTCCTTGACCACGGTTTCGGTGCGGGCGGGGTGGGCGTCGGGGGCTTCGCCCAGGCCGGCGGCCAGGGCGGCTTCCGTCTGCCGGGTGGTGCCGCCGCGCACGGCCACGGGGTTCAGGTTGAAGCGGGTCAGCAGCTGGACCAGGGCTTCGAAGTCGACCTTGGCGTCGAGGCTGGCCAGGTGGGTCAGGTCGATCACGACCGGGTCGCGGCTGAAGAAATCGGGGGTGGCGCCATAGCGTTCTTCCATGGCCTGGGCCAGGGAGGCGAGGTTGCCCGTCTTGAGCACAAAGGCCACCAGCGTGAGCGAGGCGCTCTTGAGGTCGAAGGCGGCGGTGGCGTTCCCTGGGCTGACGGCGGACATGGACAAGAGGCGCTGAAAAGTCACGAGTTTAAGCCACGGTTGGGTGCGGATCGTGCGGCGCGTCACAGGCCCGAGTGCGGGCGTGCGGCCATGCTCATGCAGGCTGGTCCACCCCGCGTGCCATGTTCCCCGTGCACGGGGCTTGCGGCGCACCGAGCAGGAATCACGCTTTGGGCGTCTGGACGCCCCAGCGGCGTGCTGGGACATCTGTGTGGGGCACCCGTGGGGTGCGTGGCGTGGCTAGCATGGACCTGTCTACAGCTTCGCGGAGACCCGAAGTGCAACACCACGCCCTTGTCAGCGTGGCCACCGAGTGTGGTCACGACATCGCCAACCTCCTGGCCGAGATGGAGGAAGAGGCCGAACTCTTCGGGAGCCCCAACACCCTGGCGGCCGTCGAACAGGCCCTGCTCACCATGTCCCACACCCTGGGACAGTTCAGCCAGCCGCTGCGCGACCACCTGGTCGAGGTCGACTGGGCCGGCTGGCAGGCGGTGCACTGGGCGCTGAGCCAGCAGGTGGAGCCCCGCCGGGAACTGGTCTGGTACGCGGTGCAGGCGCTGGTGCCCGCCACCATGGGCCTGCTGCGCCGACTCTGGAAAAAGCACCCCTCGGTGTTGTTGATGCCCTGATCCGGGTTTTCGCCAGCGGCTTGGCAAATCGGGTCGGCTGCGCTACCTTCGTTCCCAATTGATGCAATCCGTCACAGGGGAAACGAATGTCCGACACCGACACATCGAGCCGAGCCGCTTTCTGGCTTGTGGGGGGCGTGGTCGCCGCCGTGGTCGTGGGGGTGCTGGCGTACAGCCGGCACCAGGCCGCGCCGCCGTCTGCGCTCGCCATGGCCCAGCTG
Organism: Aquabacterium sp.; assembly: GCF_021768455.1. Taxonomy (GTDB): domain Bacteria; phylum Pseudomonadota; class Gammaproteobacteria; order Burkholderiales; family Burkholderiaceae_C; genus Aquabacterium. Next base: position 6,628 of record NZ_JAIZVX010000167.1, read on the forward strand.
CTTGAATCGGCTCCGCCAGGTGCCGGTGTGCCGGCCGATCCGATGAGCGGGGCCGAACTCATCCTGCGCAAGACCCTGGTCGATCAGGTGTTTTTTGCGTCGGGCCAGACGGCCGTGCCTCCCGAGGGCAGCGAAGCCATCGAAGCTGCGGTGTCGGTGCTGGGGCGCCACGCCGAAGGCTCGCTGGTGATTTCCGGTTTCCACGACGCATCGGGTTCGGCGTCGACCAACGCCGAGGTGGCCAAAGGCCGGGCCTTGGCCGTGCGCGAGGCCCTGCTCGCGGCCGGGGTGCCGCCCGAGCGCATCCGTTTCGAGAAGCCACAGCTCACGCTGGACAGCGGCACGCCCAAACAGGCCCGACGGGTCGACATCAGCCTCGCAGAATGAACAACAGGGCCCGAGGGCCCTGTTGAGGCGGCACGCCTTTGAGCAGGCTTGCCTGACGGTGTGTGCGTGCGCCTCAGCGCGGTTTCTTGCGCCCCATGCCGCCGGGCTTGCTGCCAGGGCGAGCCGGCCGCGAACCGTTGTCCCGCGGGGGCAGGCCGGTGTGCTGGGTCAGGATCTGGCCGCGCTGGGGCGTCTTGCCTGCACCACCGCCTGCTTTGTGGGGCGGGCGGGTGGTCTGGCCGATGCCGCGCGGATCGGGTGACTCGGCAGCGTCCAGCAGGCGCTTGCTGGGTGCGCGGCCCGCACGGCCGACCGTGACCACCGAGGTCCTGGTGCCCGTGGCGGTGGAGTTCTTGCGGCGCGCGCTCTCGTAGCCACCATCCGTCATCGGCTGGTAGAAGGGGATGAGGTGGTGCTGGCCGTTGCCGATGAGGTCGGCGCGGCCCATGGCCTTGAGGGCCTCGCGCAGCAGCGGCCAGTTGTTGGGGTCGTGGTAGCGCAGGAAGGCCTTGTGCAGACGGCGACGCTTCTCGCCCTTGACGATGTCGACCCGCTCGCCCTTGCCCTCCACGCGGCTGATGCCCTTGAGCGGGTTGCGCCCGGAGTGGTACATGGCCGTGGCCGTGGCCATGGGGCTGGGGTAGAAGGTCTGCACCTGGTCGGCCTTGAAGCCATTGCGCTTGAGCCACAGGGCCAGGTTCATCATGTCTTCGTCAGACGTGCCCGGGTGGGCGGCAATGAAGTAGGGGATGAGGTACTGCTTCTTGCCGGCTTCGGCGCTGTATTGCTCGAAAAGCTGCTTGAACTTGTCGTAGGTGCCGATGCCCGGCTTCATCATCTTGCTGAGCGGGCCACCTTCGGTGTGCTCGGGCGCGATCTTCAGGTAGCCGCCCACGTGGTGGCTCACCAGTTCCTTGATGTATTCGGGGCTCTTGATGGCCAGGTCGTAGCGCAGGCCCGAGCTGATCAGGATCTTCTTGACGCCGCGCAGTTCGCGCGCACGGCGGTACATCTTGATCAGCGGGCCGTGGTGCGTGTTGAGGTTGGGGCAGATGCCGGGGTAGACGCAGCTGGGCTTGCGGCAGGCGGCCTCGATCTCGGGCGAGCGGCAGCCGATGCGGTACATGTTGGCCGTGGGGCCGCCCAGGTCGGAGATGACGCCGGTGAAGCCCTTGACCTTGTCGCGGATCTCTTCGATCTCGTGGATGACCGAGTCTTCGGAGCGGCTCTGGATGATGCGGCCTTCGTGCTCGGTGATGGAGCAGAAGGTGCAGCCTCCGAAGCAGCCGCGCATGATGTTCACGCTGAAGCGGATCATCTCCCAGGCGGGGATCTTGGTGGCGTGGTCGTGGCTGCCGTTCTCGTCGGC
>NZ_JAIZVX010000267.1 GCF_021768455.1 Aquabacterium sp.
GGGCAGGTAAAGTCGTTGCCAGGCGGCGAGCAGTCGGGGCGTCACGGTGAGGAAGGTGGGGGTGGTGTTCGTTGCGCTGGGCCGTCAGCGGGTGCGGCCTCGGCCCTCACTGTAGCCTCTGTGAGGCGGAGAGCGAACCGCCAACAGAACCGCCCTCATTGCCTCGCTTCGCCTTGCCTTGGCCCCGGTGTTGCTTGCCTCGGGTCAAGGGCATCCCGGCGCCGCCGGTGCACCATCCACAGCCAGAGAACAAGGAGCAGCCATGCAGATCGAACACATCGGGGTCATCGGAGCAGGGACCATGGGCAACGGCATCGCGCAGGTCTGCGCCACGGCCGGCCTGCGCGTCACCATGGTCGACATCAGCGATGCGGCCGTGCAGCGCGGCCTGGCCACCCTGGCCGGCAGCCTCGACCGCCTCGTCAAGAAAGAGAAGCTCACCCAGGCCGAGCGCGATGCCGCCGTGGCCCGCGTGAGCGGCAGCACCCGCTACGAAGACCTGGCCGGTGCCCAGCTGGTGATCGAGGCCGCCACCGAGAACCTCGAACTCAAGCTGCGCATCCTCACGCAGCTCGATGGCCTGCTGGCGCCCGAGGCCGTGATCGGCACCAACACCTCGTCCATCTCCATCACGCAGCTGGCCGCGGTGCTGAAGCACCCGTCTCGCCTGATCGGTCTGCACTTCTTCAACCCGGTGCCGCTCATGGCGCTGCTGGAGGTGATCCGCGGCATGCAGACGGCCGATGCCACGTACGAGCTGGCGATGGCCTTTGCCCGCCTGGTCGGCAAGACGCCGATCACGGTGAAGAACAACCCCGGCTTCGTCGTCAACCGCATCCTGATCCCCATGGTCAACGAGGCCATCCTGGTGCTGCAGGAGGGTGTGGCCAGCGCCGCCGACATCGACGAGGGCATGAAGCTGGGCTGCAACCACCCCATCGGCCCGCTGGCCCTGGCCGACCTCATCGGGCTGGACACGGTGCTGGCGATCATGAACGTCTTCCACGAAGGCTTTGGCGACCCGAAGTACCGCGCCGCGCCGCTGCTGAAAGAGATGGTCGCTGCCGGCCGCCTGGGTCGCAAGAGCGGGCAGGGCTTCTTCGTTTACGGCTGAACCTGGCGCACCCAGGGCATCTCGGCGGCGTCCAGCGGCTCGGCGCTCTGGCGCTGGGCGAACATCACCGCTTCGGTGGCCTCTGAGGGGTCGCGGCCCTCGGCCTGGCGGCTGCGGATGCGGGCGCGCAGCACCACCTCGGGCGCTTCGCAATGCAGGATGCCGAAGGGCACGCCGCGCTGCTGTGCCAGCTGGCGGAAGCGGTCGCGTTCGTGGCGTTTCAAGAAGGCCGCGTCCACGATGACGGGGTAGCCCGCGCACAAGGCCTGGTCGGCCAGGGCCAGCAGGTGGGTGTAGCTGCGCTCGCTGGCCTCGGGCGTGTAGATGCCATCGGGGACACGGCCGTGCGAGGGCGCCAGCGGCGCGAGGCCAAAGAGCCGTTTGCGCTCCACATCGGCCCGCACGCGGATGGCCCCGTGCGCCTCCAGCAGGCGCTGTGACTGGAAGCTCTTGCCCGAGCCCGAGAGCCCGTGCGTGATCAGCAGGCTGGCCGGGCCAGGGGCACTGAGGCGGTGGGCGGCATCGAGGTAATCGGGGGGCCCTGCGTGCTGCGTGCCGCCCTGCAGCCGCCCCACCATGGCCCGCACCAGGGCGCGGTAGACCAGGTGCCCGCGCCACACGGGCAGGCAGGCGTGCTCGCCGCTGGCATCCAGCCAGGCATTGAGGAAGCGCCAGGCCAGGTCGGGGCGCTGGTGCGCGAAGAGGTCCATGGCGGTGAAGGCGGTGTCGAGCGCCGTGTCCACCCAGCGCAGGGCCGGGTCGAACTCGATGCCATCGAAGGCGGTGACGCGGTCTTGCGCCTCCCCCGCCTCGCGCCAGGCGATCAGGTTGGCCAGGTGGAGGTCGCCATGGCCCTCGCGCACACGGCCGCCATCGGCCCGGGCCTGCCAGTGCGGGCGCCACACCGGGGCCATCTCGGCCACCCAGGCGCGCCAGCCTTCGGCCTCATCGGGGCAGCCGGTGGCGGCCAGGCCATCGAGCAGCTGGGCCCATTGCGCCTCGATCAGCGCGGGGCGGCCCCAAGTCGTGTCGGCAGGGGCCACGGGGGCCTCGGCCTGGAAGCGGGCCAGGCGTTCGGCCAGGGCGTCGATGTGGGCGGGCGTGAGCGTGCCGGCCGC
>NZ_JAIZVX010000004.1 GCF_021768455.1 Aquabacterium sp.
TGATACGCAACAGCCTGGGGCCACCGAACTGGGCAGACCCTCGATGCACCGCAGATGGGGTGATGTCATCCGACCGACACGCGAGCGTGGGGTGCCAGCCACTACACTCGAGGCTTCCTGCTCACCCCTGTTGTCTGAATGATGCTTGCCAGCCTTGACCCCATCGTGCTGTGTGCCCTCGGGGCTGTGATCGCCTACCTGATCGGGTCGCTCTCCTTTGCCGTCATCGTCAGCCGCCTGTTCGGCCTGGCCGACCCGCGCAGCTACGGCTCCGGCAACCCCGGCGCCACCAACGTGCTGCGCTCGGGCAACAAGGCCGCCGCCATCCTCACCCTGGTGTTCGATGCCTTGAAGGGCTACGTGCCTGTGGCCCTGGCTGTGCACGCGGGCCTGCCGCTCACGGTGGTCACGGCCATCGGCCTGGGCGCCTTCCTGGGACACCTCTGGCCCATCTTCTTCAAGTTCGAAGGCGGCAAGGGCGTGGCCACAGCCGCCGGTGTCCTGCTGGGTTTTTCGGGCGCGCTGGGTGGCCTGGTGCTACTCGTGTGGCTGGCCATGGCCGTGCTGTTCCGCTACTCTTCCCTGGCCGCGCTCACGGCCTCGCTCGCCGCGCCAGTGATCCAGTATCTGGGCTGGGGCGCCAGCGTCATGACGGCGGGCGTGGTCGTGATGAGCGCACTGCTGATCTGGCGCCATGAGGCCAACATCCGCAAGCTGCTGGCCGGCAAGGAAAGCAAGCTCGGACAGAAGGCCGCGCCGAAATGAAGGATGCCCCCGGCCGTGCGAGCTGGCTCAGCCTGGTGCTGCTGATCGCGCTGGTGCTGGGGGCTTCCAAAGGCTGGGCATGGTGGCAAGACCGCCAGATCGGCACTGCCCTGCGAACGCTGGCGCGCCCCGGTGACATCCGGATCTTCACGACCGACACCTGCTTCTACTGCGCTCAGGCCCGAGCCTGGCTGGCCTTGCAGGCCGTGCCCTGGCAGGAGTGCAATGTCGACCGCGACAGCCGCTGCCTGCAGGCCTTCCAGGCCCAGGGTGCGCCGGGCGTGCCTTTGGTTCAGGCCCGCGGCCAATGGCAACTGGGATTCGACAAGAACTGGCTGCTGGCGACGCTTCAGTCCAGCCCCAACCGGCCCAGCTCTCCCCTGCCCTGACGCAACACCGCGGCGCCCCCCTGGCTCATGTCGATCACGGTCGTGGGCGACATCGGGCAGGCACCTGCATCGACGATGGCATCGAGCCGCGCCCCCAGGGCATCCTGGATGTCCTGCGCGTCGTTCAGGGGGTCTTGCTCACCGGGCAGGATCAGGGTGGTCGCCAGCAAAGGCTGCCCCAACACAGACAGCAGCGCCTGGGTCACGGCGTGTTCTGGCACGCGCAGACCGATGGTGCGCCGCGAAGGGTGAGACAGTCGGCGCGGGACCTCTTTGGTGGCGTCGAGGATGAAGGTGTAGGGACCTGGGGTGCCCAGCTTCAGCAGCCGGTATTGCGCGTTGTCGACCCGCGCATAGCTGGCCAACTCGGACAGATCCCGGCACAGCAGCGTGAGGTGATGGCGCTCGTCGACCTCCCGCAGCCGGCGCAACCTGTCGGCCGCGGCCTTGTCGTCAAGGCGGCACACCAGGGCATAACTGGAATCGGTCGGCAGGGCCACGACCCCGCCTTGCTGAAGGATGCCCGCAGCCTGCTTCAAGAGGCGGGGCTGGGGGTCTTGCGGGTGGACTTCGTAGATCAGGGCCATAGCCCGCTAGCCTAGCGCGGATTCACCGCTGCCACACACAACACCCGTCAAGCACGAACGATGCGCTCGCTCAAGGCTTCCCAGACGGGCGTGAGCTTGCCAGGCAGATCGGGCAAAGTGCCCAGATCGGTGTGGCTCTCGGACGGGTCGTGGAAATCGGAGCCACGGGACGCGAGCAGGTCGAACTCGATGGCGAGGTCGGCGTACTTGGCGTACTCGGCCACGGTGTGGCTGCCAGTCACGACTTCGACGCCACGGCCACCATGACCCTTGAATTCCGTGAAGAGCGCGTATTCCTCGTTGGGCGTGAAGTCGTAGCGGCCTGGGTGGGCCACGACGGCGATGCCACCGGCCTCGGTGATCCAGCGCACGGCATCGGCCAATTTGGCCCAGCGGTGCTCGACAAAACCCGGCTTGCCTTCGGTGAGGTAACGGCGGAAGACCTCGTGCGGCTCGGCGCAGACGCCGATTTCCACCATGTAGCGCGCAAAGTGGGTGCGTGAGATCAGGTCGGGGTTGCCCACGTACTTGAGCGCTCCCTCAAAGGCGTTGGGGATGCCGACACGGGCCAGGTCGGCGGCCATGTCGCGCGCACGCCGTTCGCGGCCACCCCGTGTATCGGCCAGGCCTTGCATCAGCGCGGCGTCGGTGGCATCGAAGCCCAGGCCCACGATGTGCACCGTCTTGCCCGCAAAGGTGACCGAGATTTCGGACCCCGTCAGATAGCCCATGCCCAGCGCTTGGGCCGCCGCCTGGGCGCGCGCCTGGCCACCGATCTCGTCGTGATCGGTGAGCGACCAGAGTTCGACGCCATTGCGGTGCGCCCGCGCCGCCACCTCTTCCGGGCTCAAGGTGCCATCGGAGACGTTGGAGTGGCAGTGCAGGTCGGCGTTCATCAGGTGCATGGTAAGGGCGAAAACCAAGGTGATCCCATGCTATCGGAGCACGGATGGCCCTGGCCGCCGCGTTGTCATCAGGCCCAGCGCGGGGTGGGACGGTTCCAGGCCTGCAGGCAGCCCAGGGTCAGTTCACGCACCAGCTGCTCGTTGACGGGCTGGCGGTAGCGGGTCTTGATGTGGCGCATGCCCTTGCCGGCGCCTTCGAGTTCAGGGAACTCCTTGACCAGCATGACGCCGTTGAAGATCTGCAGGTGCGCGTGCATCTTGTAGAGCACGATGGCCATCACGTTGTCGTTGTCGTTCATGAAGCAGAGGTTGCCCCATTTGACTTCGGGCCGCAGGTGAGGCGCGACCGACAAAATGGCCTTGTGGATCACCTGGGCGGTGTCACGTTGCTCGGGTCGGACGCTGTCGTAAAACGCATTGACCAGGGCGGGAGACTGAAGCGGACGGCGCATGGGGGAAAAGCCTGGCAAAAAATCGTGGAAAAACGCTGTGGTGTGCATCCACCCCCTCCCTGAAGCGCTGGGCGCTCCAGGGCGAACACACAGCCCGACTGGCCGCCGTCACATCCCTTGTTTCATTCTTGTCGCGGCGCGACCTGCTGGATCACAGGCCGGCAAGGGTTTGTCGGCAACCCGCCGCCCAGATGGGTACCGGAGGTTACACGGCAATTGTAACGTTGCGTAATCGCTCGACTCATCCTCGATATGGGTGGATCACCCACCTTATCGACGGGATCGCTTCAGGTTTTAGGCAGGGTCACACCCGTCTGCCCCTGGTATTTGCCACCTCGGTCACGGTAACTCGTTTCGCAGACCTCGTCGCTCTCGAAGAACAGCACCTGGGCGCAGCCCTCACCCGCGTAGATCTTGGCGGGCAGCGGCGTGGTGTTGCTGAACTCCAGCGTGACGTAGCCCTCCCACTCGGGCTCGAACGGCGTCACGTTGACGATGATGCCGCAGCGGGCATAGGTGCTCTTGCCCAGGCAGATGGTCAGCACATTGCGCGGGATGCGGAAATACTCGACGGTGCGGGCCAGCGCAAAGCTGTTGGGCGGGATGATGCAGACGTCGCTGTTGATGTCGACGAAGCTCTTTTCGTCGAAGTTCTTCGGGTCGACCACCGAGCTGTAGACGTTGGTGAAGACCTTGAATTCGGGGGCGCAACGGATGTCGTAGCCGTAGCTCGACGTGCCGTAGCTGACGATTTTCTGACCGGACGCCGACTGGCGGATCTGACCGGGCTCGAAAGGCTCGATCATGCCGTGCTCTTCGGCCATGCGGCGGATCCAACGGTCTGACTTGATGCTCATGGGGACTCCTGTGCTTGCAGGCGTGATTGTCTCCGATCGGAGGCGCTCGCTGCGGGCCGCAGCGTGAAGCCGATGCAAAGCGCAGTGCCCGACCCAGGTACCTGGCGGCGCAAGCCTGCGCCCCGATAATGGGCCGACACGCAAAGAGACACCATGAGCATCGCTGCCTACATCAAAGAAATCGGCCGGGGCAAGGACGGCGCCCGCGCCCTGAGCACGCCACAGGCCCACGATCTGCTGAGTCAGGTCTTGGCTGGCCAGGTGACCGACTTGGAACTGGGTGCCTTTTGCCTGGCCATGCGCATCAAGGGCGAAACGCCCGAAGAACTCGACGGCTTCGTGCAGGCCACCCTGGCCCACTGCCTGACGCTGGCCGACGCCGCGGCGGCAGCGCCGGGTGGCATCGTGGTGCTGCCCAGCTACAACGGGGCGCGCAAGCTGCCCAACCTGACGGCCCTGCTGGCCGAACTGCTCGCCCGGCGCGGTGTGGCCGTGCTGGTGCATGGCCCGGCGACCGACCCGACCCGCGTGACCACGGCGCAAGTGAGCCAGGCAATGGGCTGGACGCCCGTGAGCGACGCCCCCTCTCTGCGCGCCACCTGGGCGGCAGGCCGCCCCGCCTTCATCGACATCGCCACGCTGAGCCCTGCCCTGGCCCGGCTGCTGGCCGTGCGCTGGACCATCGGCCTGCGCAACCCGGGGCACACGGTGGCCAAGCTGCTGGACCCGTTTGCCGCCCTGCCCGTGCCCAGCGTGCGCGTGGTCAACCACACCCACCCGGAATACGCCCACTCGCTGACCGGCTACCTGAGCCTGGTCGAGGCCGATGCGCTGCTGATGCGCGGCACCGAGGGCGAGCCCGTGGCGGACGCACGGCGTCAGCCCCGTTTCGAGGTGTTCATCAGGGGGCAACGCGAAGCCGACCTGAGCCGTGCCCCGGAAGAAGGCGTGCTGACCGCGCTGCCCGAGTTGCCCGGCGGATTCGATGCCGAGACCACGGCTGACTGGATTCGCGCGATACTGGCAGGACAACAGCCGGTGCCTCCGGCCATCACGGCCCAGGTGGATTGCCTGGTCGCGGCACTGGCGCGCGTGCAAGGCTGACACGGCCTGCGGCCAGGCGCGCAGGCCGGGGCGTCAGCATCCGGTCTCGGTCTCGGTCTCGGTCTCGGCGGGCTGCATACCTTTGCTGGCGGCCCGGGCGGCCAGTTCGCCTTGCGTGAGGAGCCTGGCCCACTCGGCCTGGGCCTCCTGCACCTTGGCGCGCCGCACCGGGCCATAACCTTTGATCCGTTCGGGCACGGCGGCCACCTGGCAGGCCCATTCCAGCCTGCTTGCCGTGAGACCCTGACACAGCCGTCTGACCAGATCCGTGTACTGCGCCAGCAGGGCGCGGTCTTCCCGGCGGTCGGCCGTCCAGCCCAGGGGGTCGTACCAGTGGCCGCGCAGGCGCTTGCCGAGAGGCAGCAGTCGCAGCAGGACCTGCCACCAGGGTCCAAAAGCATGTTTGCGGGGACGTGGCTGGCCGCGCACATCGTGGCCCGCACCCAGGCTGCCCAGCCAGGGCGGGGCAAGATGGAAGCTCATCTGCCAGTCTCCCTCGAACTGCGACTGGATCTGCTCGCGGAAAGCCGGCGCGGTGAGCAGGCGGGCCACCTCGTACTCGTCCTTGTAGGCCATGAGGCGGAAGAGCTCACGGGCAACCGTCAGGCTCAGGCGATGACCACCCAAGGGGGCCTCGGCGGCGGTGACCTGCGCCACGAGCTGACGGTAACGCTCGGCCCAGGCTTCGTCCTGGTATGCAGTGAGGAAAGCGGCGCGGTGGGAGACGGTGGCCAGCAGGGCATCGGCCGAGTCCGCCGCTCCTGGCGCACCGGATTTTGAACGCCCCAACCATGCGACCTTTTGTGGCGGCACCATCAGGCGGGCCAGGCCAAGCGGGTCTTGTGCGGCGCGCCGCCCCCAGTCGAACGCGGCCAGGTTCTTCTCGACCTGCACGCCATTGAGTTCGATGGCGCGGGTGAGCGAGGCCAGGCTCAGGGGCAGCCAGCCCAGCTGCCAGGCGCAGCCCAGCATCAGCGGGTTCGCGTAAATGGCGTCGCCCAGAAAATGCTCGGCCACGGCCACGGCATCCAGCCGACGCAGGGCCTCCTGGCCCACGGCGTGGGCCAGGGCCTCGTCGCAGCTCGCGGCGGGGAACTGCCAGCCCGGGTTCTGCACCAGGGCCGCCGTGGGCGTGTGGTGGGTGTTGAGCACGACGTGGGTGCGCCCGGACTGCATCACCGACAGCGTGGGGCCCTGGGCGGCCACGATGGGATCGCAGGCCATGACCAGATCGGCCTCGGCCACACCCACCTTGGTGGTGAAGATGGCCTCTCGGGTGTGCGCGATCTGGACGTGGCTCCAGGTGGCTCCCCCCTTTTGCGCCAGCCCGGCCGACTCCTGCGTGACCACGCCTTTGCCCTCGAGGTGGGCCGCCATGCCCAGCAACTGGCCGATGGTGATGACACCCGTGCCGCCGATGCCGGCCACCACGATGCCGTAGGCCCGGGTGGCGTCGGGCAAGGTCGGCTCGCTCAAAGGCGGCAGCTGTTCGTGCCCGACCACGCCCTTGCGAGGCTGCGGTGCCTTGAGCCGCCCACCTTCGATGGTGACCAGGCTGGGACAGAAGCCCTTGATGCAGGAGAGGTCCTGGTTGCAGCTGCTCTGGTTGATGCGGCGCTTGCGACCCAGTTCGGTCTCGACCGTTTCGACGCTCAGGCAGTTGGACTGCACGGCGCAATCCCCGCAGCCCTCGCAGGCCAACTCGTTGATGACAACGCGGCGTGCCTCCGGGGCCAGGGTGCCGCGCTTGCGACGGCGGCGCTTTTCGGTGGCGCAGGTCTGCTCGTAAATGAGGGCGGTGCAGCCGGGTGTGGCCCGCAGGCTGCGCTGCACGGCGTCGAGCTCGTCGCGGTGGTGCACGCTCACCCCTGACGCAAGCCCTTCGTGGAAACGCCAACGCTCGGGCTGGTCGCTGACCACGGCGATGCGGCGCACACCTTCTGCGTCGAGCTCTCGGGTCATGGCCGGCACAGGGAGGTTGCCGTCCACTGGTTGGCCGCCGGTCATGGCCACGGCGTCGTTGTAGAGGATCTTGTAGGTGATGTTGACGCCGGCGGCGATGGCCTGGCGGATCGCGAGCAGGCCCGAATGGAAGTAGGTGCCGTCTCCCAGGTTGACAAAAACGTGCTGCTCGTCGGTGAACGGTGCCTGCCCCACCCAGGCCACGCCCTCGCCGCCCATCTGGGTGACGTTGGCGGTCTGCCGGTCCATCCACTGCGCCATGTAATGGCAACCGATGCCGGCCAGAGCCCGTGAGCCCTCGGGCACCCGAGTGGAGGTGTTGTGGGGGCAGCCGCTGCAGAACCAGGGTGGGCGCTCCGGGCCCGCGCCCTGCCCTGCCAGTTCGCGCTCCTTGGCTTCGATGACGCGCAGGCGCTGGGCCACGCGTTCGCGCAAGGCGGGCTCCACCTTGGTCAAGAGGCCCAGCTTGTCCAGCCGCTGGGCCACGGCCTTGGCGATCAGGGCAGGATTGAGATCGGCCTTGGCGCGCAGCAACCAGCCTTCGGCCGGGTTGGGCATGGACCACTCGCCACCGGTGAAGTCACCTTCTGGCTCGCTGAACTTGCCCAGCACGTTCGGGCGGACGTCTTCGCGCCAGTTGTAGAGCTCCTCCTTGAGCTGGTATTCGATCATCTGGCGCTTTTCTTCCACCACCAGGATCTCCTGCAGGCCGGTGGCAAAGGCGCGGGTGATGCTGGCCTCCAGCGGCCAGACCACGGCCACCTTGTGCACGCGCAGGCCGATGCGGGCACAGGCTTCGTCGTCCAGGCCCAGGTCATGCAGTGCCTGACGCAGGTCGTTGTAGGCCTTGCCGCTGGCGATCAGCCCCAGTCGGGCATGGGGGCTGTCGATCACCGTGCGGTTGAGCCGGTTGGCGCGCACATAGGCCAGGGCGGCGTACCACTTGTGGTCCATCAGCCTGGCTTCCTGCGCCAAAGGCGAATCGGGCCAACGGATGTGCAGACCGCCTTCGGGCATGACCACGTCATCGGGCAGGACGATGCGCACCCGTTCAGGGTCGACACAGACCGAACTGGCGGACTCCACCACCTCCTGGATGGTCTTGAGTCCCGCCCACAGACCGGCGTAGCGACTGAGTGCGAAGGCATGCAGGCCCAGATCGAGGATCTCCTGCACATTGCTCGGGAAGAACACCGGCAGGCCACAGGCCTTGAAGATGTGGTCGCTCTGGTGGGCCACCGATGAGCTTTTGGCCACATGGTCGTCACCCGCCACGGCCACCACGCCACCGTGGCGCGAGGTGCCGGCCATGTTCGCGTGCTTGAAGACGTCGCTGCAGCGGTCGACACCAGGGCCCTTGCCATACCAGAGCCCGAAGACGCCATCGAAGCGATGTGGCCCAGGGGTGAGTGCCAGTTGCTGCGTGCCCCACACGGCGGTGGCGCCCAGCTCTTCGTTCACGCCGGGCTGGAAGACGATGTCGTGCTGCTTCAGGTGGGCCTTGGCCTGCCACAGAGCCTGGTCGTAGCCCCCCAGGGGCGAGCCCCGGTAGCCGCTGATGAACCCGGCCGTGTGCAGACCGGCCATCGCATCGCGGGTTTGCTGCAGCATGGGCAGGCGCACCAGGGCCTGCACCCCGCTCATGAAAGCGTGGCCGCGCTCGAGCGCGTATTTGTCGTCCAGTGTCAGGCTGGACAGGGCCTTCAGCACATCGGCAGGCAGGGGCGCGTTCATCACTGGCCTCCTTCGGTCTGCTGCGCCGCGTCAAGCCCGGCAGGCTCACCGCACAACAGGAACCCGAGACAGGCTCAGTCTAGGCCGATGCCCGCCGTTCGGGTTCCGTGGTTTCACGGAGGCCCGAGCGTGCAATCTTCACGCCCCACTTCACGCCCCACGCGGGGCACTTCAGGTCGGCTGCCCCATCTTGCCCAGCCGCTGGCGCACCAGTTCGATGTGGCTGCGCAGGTTGTAGAGGTTCTCGGAGAAGGCCAGCGGCGTGCGGATGTGGCTCACGCCTTTTTCGATGTCGTCGAGCCGCTCGCGAGCCGCGGCCAGGTCCAGCTTGCCGCCTTCGAGGTCGAGGTCGTACTCCAGCTCCTTGAGCTTGCCGTACCAGCGGTACAGGCGAGACTTGATGCGCCAGGCGTAGACGGTCGGGGCCAGGCGCATCACCGGCAGCATCACGGCCACCAGGGGAATGAGCAGGACGATGAGGCGATCCACCCACACCGCCAGCCAGAAAGGCAAGTGGCTGTGCAGGAAAGACGGGCCCTTGCTCATGTAGCGTTCGGCGTCCACGCTCAGGGGGATGTCGACACCCTTGGGCGAAGGGAACTGGCCTTCGCGACGCAGCATGCCGGCGTCACCCGTGATGTCGGTGGCGGCCTCGAGGATGAGGTTGATGAGCGCGGGGTGGATGTCGTCGCGCACCACCAGGTTCGCCGTGGGCGCGATCAGGGGCAGATCGCGCTCAGGCAGGTTGCGCGCCAGGTCGTAGGCCCCCATGGGCAGCTCGATGCGGCTCAGGAATGGGAAGCGCCGCGTGTAGGCCTCAGCCTGGTCGAAACCCATGATGCGCAGCGTGGGCACGCGCATCAGCGAAGCGATCAGCTCGGACTCGGGCGCGCCGACCACCATGATCGCGTCGACCTTGCCGAAGATGAGCTGGCGAGCGGCTTCGTCGGACGCAAAGTCATCGAGCGAGGTGTTCTGGGCATCGAGGCCATTGGCCGCCAGCAGCTGTTCGCTCAGGGCTCGCACGCCGCTGCCCACAGGCCCGATGGAGAGCTTGCGGCCCTTGAGATCGGCCAGGCGTTGCGCTTTCACGCCCTTGCGCACAAACACCCAGACGGGCTCGTGATACAGCGCCGCGAGGCTCATCAGCGATTCGGCATCTTCATCCGTCGCCACGCCGCCCTGCACCACCGCCAGGGTCACGCCCGAGCTTTCGTCCTTCAGAAGGTCGAGGTCCTCACGGGCACCACGGGTGGTGCGCAGTTTCACCTTGATGCCGTTTTGCGCCAGGGCCAGCTGAAACTCCTGGGCGAAGCGCTCGTAAGCGCCGCCCTCGGGGCCCACCGTCATGGTGATCTCGCTGGGCGGCGCGGGCTGGATGTAGCGAGCAGCGAGCCAGAAGGCGCCCCCGATCAGGGCCAGAGCCCCCAGGGTGGTGATCCAGAAGTCCAGGGAAGTCCAGCGTTGCCAGATGAAACGGGCCATGGGGTGACGCGCCGACGGGGCACGCGCAAAGGGCGGATTATCGGCGAGCAGCACCGCGGACAAGACCGGATGCCCGCGATGGTTTAGGCTCCAAGCGCAGCATCAAGACCCTCCAACCCTGATCCAGCACTCACAAGGCACACACATGGACATGAGACCCCTGGGCCGCACCGGCCTGAACGTCAGCGTGATCGCACTGGGCACCATGACCTGGGGCGAACAGAACACCGAGGCCGAGGCGCACGCCCAGCTGAACCTCGCTCTGGACGCCGGCATCAACTTCGTCGACACGGCCGAGATGTACCCCGTTCCGCCCATGGCGCCAACCCAGGGGCGCACCGAGACCTACATCGGCACCTGGCTGAAACAAACCGGTCGACGCAACGACATCGTGCTGGCCACCAAGGCCACCGGCCCTTCGCGCACTGCGGCGCGGCCCTCGCACGTGCGGGGTGGGCAGTTGAGCTTCACGAAAGAGAACCTCACCGAAGCCGTGAACCAGAGCCTGCGCCGTTTGCAGACCGACCACATCGACCTCTACCAGTTGCACTGGCCCGACCGCAGCCTCAACATCTTCGGCCAGCGCAGCTATGTGCACCCGCAGGGCGAGGACACGGTCGAGATCGAGGTCACGCTGCGCGCGCTGGAGGAGCTGATCAAGGCGGGCAAGGTGCGCCACATCGGGGTCTCCAACGAATCGCCATGGGGTCTGAGCCGCTTCCTGTGCCTGGCCGAGCAGCATGGCCTGCCACGCGTGGCCAGCATCCAGAATGCCTACAGCCTGGTCAACCGCCACTTTGAAAACGGTCTCTCGGAGTTCGCCCTGCACGACGACGTGGGCCTGCTGGCCTACTCGCCACTGGCCTTCGGCGTGCTGAGCGGCAAGTACCTGAACGGGCAGAAGCCCGCGGGTGCCCGCCTGACCCTGTTCGAGCGCTTCTCGCGCTACAACAGCCCGGCCGTGACCGAGGCCGCAGAGGCCTATGTGGCGCTCTTCCGCGCACACGGCCTGGACCCGGCCGAAGCCAGCCTCGCGTTTGTGAACAGCCGGGACTTCGTCACGGCGAACATCATCGGCGCGACCACGCTCGACCAGCTGCGAAGCAACATCGCCAGCGCCAGCCTCGTGCTGCCGCCAGAGGTGCTGGAAGGCATCGAAGCCATCCAGGCCCGGCACCCGAACCCGGCCTGCTGAACGATCTGCAGAAAAAAAGAGCCCGGCCACCACATGTGGCACGGGCTCTTGCAAACCGCGCCGGCCTTGTCCCCACGACGTTGCCGGCGCACCCCACTTCGATTGCCCCCTCGCTGCGCCGTGGGCGTCCACACGGTGCTGAGAGCATTGGTGTGACGACCTGAAGCCACCACGCCCTTCTCTTTCGCAGGAGCCGTGCCAGGCCAAAACAAGGCAAAAAGCCCGCAGGAAGCGGGCTTTGAGGCAGAACCAGGGCCCGAGGGTGCTGCGTCTGCAACAAGCGCGGGAGCCGGGGTGCGGGCTTTTCAGCACCGCAACAGGAAGCTCAGGGCAGATCGATGCCCAGGCGCTCAGGCGAAAGGTAGGCCTGGCGATAGGCTTCGAACAGCAGGCTGTCGGAGGCTTCGATTCGGGCTTGCTCGACCACGGACGCCTCGGCCATGGCGCGCAGCTGGGCCAGGCGAGCGGGATCCTGCGGCATGGCCAGCAGATCGGCCTGAGCTTGCTGCGAACGGGCCAGGGCAAAGGCCGTGTGGCTGCCACCGTGGTCGGCGGCCATGGCTTGCAATACGCGTGCGGAAGGCAGGGTCTCGGGAGATTCGAACTGCGCCTGCGCCTGCGCCAGCGCTTCGGCAAACGCACGCCCCCCTTCGGCCGCATCCATGGCCTGGGCAATGGGCTCGCAGGCCTGAAGGATCTCACGGCCCCACTCCTGCAGGGCCACCATGCGCCCTGCCCGCTCGAGCATCAGACCGGGCTCACGGCCGCGCGAAGCGGTGCGCTGCTGGTTGCGAGCCAGCTCGGCGATCTCCACTGGGCTGTCTGGCGGGCTGTCGGCCAGCAGGCAATGCATCAGGAACACATCGATCACCCGCATGGTGTGGGCGTCGATGCCCACGGGCAGGAACGGGTTCAGGTCCATGCAGCGCACCTCCACGTATTCCACGCCGCGCTCACGCAAGGCATGGAGCGGGCGCTCACCCGGGAAGATCACCCGCTTGGGCCGGATGGTGCTGTAGAACTCGTTTTCGATCTGCAGGAGCGACGTCGAGAGCTGCTTGTAGCGGCCCGCGGCATCCTGGATGCCGATGGCTTCGTAGGCAGGATAAGGTCGCGTCAGCGCCCCCTGCAGCGAACGGGCGTAACCCTCGAGGCTGTTGTAGCTCACGCACAGGGCAGATTGCGCGTCGCTCTGGTAGCCCAGGCGCCCCATGCGCAGCGAGGTGGCATGCGGCAGGAAGCAGGTGTGGGCCTCGCGCGAGTCCAACTCGTGGGGCAGACCGGCCACGAAACTGGCCGGCACCGCAGGCGAGGCGCCGAACAGCATCAGCAGCAAAAAAGAATGGCGGCGGAAGTTGCGAATGAGGCTGAAGTAATCGTCACTGCCCAGCCCCGGGATCGACCAGTTGTAGTGGATGCCTGAAATCGTCTGCATGCGCGGGCCATAGCGGTGCGACAGCCCATGCCGGTAAACCGTTTTGGCCTGGCCCACGTTGGAAGAGCCATACTGACCAATGGGGATGTCTTGATCCGCCGGCAGCTCGCAGGGCATGGAGCCCGACCACATCAGTTCGCCCAGGTCTTCGTGCAAGGTGTGTTGCACCACCTGGTGCACGGCGACGAGTTCCTCCACACAGGCCTCGGCACTGGCGTGCACGCCCGTCACGAGTTCGAGCTGGGACTCGCTGAAATCGGTCGTCACATGGGGGTGCGTGAGCGCCGAGCCCAGGCGTGCCGGATGCGGGGTGTGCACCAGTTGCCCCTGGGCGTTGGTGCGCAGGCCCTCCTTCTCCACCCCACGGCGGATGCCCCTCAGGCGCTCGGGGCCCAGTTCTTGCAAACGGTCTATCAAGCTGGTCAACACCAGTCTCCTCAATTCAACGTGGCCCGCGAAGGTAACAGATCATCAAGAAACCTGCTTGGCATGCGTCAGGCGCATAAGCACTGGATGGAAGATTCTGAGCAAAGGCCTCCACAGGGCTTGGCCTGGCCGCAAGATCTGCCGATACCCCTTGCATTGCGCCGTTGGCCTTCGTCGGCGGCAACGTCAGCTCCCCGTCACCACCGCTCCGCATGTGCCTGATCATCAAAAAGCCCGCCGGCCGGGCCATTTCTGAGGACTTCCTGACCCATGCCTGGCAGCGCAATGCCGATGGCTGGGGGGGATTCTTCCTCTTCGACGACGAGGTCGTCTGGCAACGTGGCTTGCGCTTCGAAGAACTGCTGCGATACAACGCCGCCCTGCCCGCCCACACCGAGGTCTACCTCCACCTGCGCAAGGCCACATACGGCGCCATCTGCCGCGACATGGCCCACCCCTACCGGGTGCGCGACGGCCTGATGCTGATGCACAACGGCAGCATCGCCCACCTGGCCCCTCAGGACCCAAGCCTGAGCGACACGGCCGAGTTGGCCCGCCATCTGCGAGACATGCTGGAAGGCCTGAGCGACGCCCAGGCCAGCACGGTGGTGCGTTCTGCCGGCTTCGCGCGCCTCACCGCACCGCTCATCGAAGGCTCGATGGTGGTGCTGATGGACGCCCAGGGCCCGGTGCGACTGGGCCGCGAATGGCACACCGTGCGCCATGGCGACTGGGAGGCCGACATGGTCGGCATCGAGGTGTCGAACAGCCACACCTGGGGCCGAGCGCTCAAGCCTGCGGCAGAAGCAACGCGTCCAAGGCGTTCAGCAAGGCCGACACCTGCTCCGGCGTGCCCACCGTGATGCGCAGGAAGTCGCTGATGCGCGGCTTGTCGAACTGACGCACCAGGATGCGCCGTTCGCGCAGTGCGGCCAGCAAGGTCGCACCTCGCCAGCCCGGATGGCGCGCGAAAACGAAATTGGCCGCAGAGGGCAGCACCTCGAACCCACGGGCTTGCAGCCCCTCGCTCAGCACGGCCCGCGAGGCCACCACCTGCTGGCGGGTGCGCTCAAACCAGTCGACATCGGCCAGCGCGGCCAGGGCACCGGCCTGGGCCAGGCGGTCCAGCGGATAGGAGTTGAAGCAGCCCTTGACCCGCTCCAGTGCCTCGATCAGGCTGGGGTGCCCCATGGCAAAGCCAACGCGCAGGCCAGCCAGGGCCCGTGACTTCGACAGCGTGTGCACCACCAGCAGGTTGGGAAATTCGGCGATCAGGGGCACGGCGGACTCTGCACCGAAATCGACATAGGCCTCATCGATCACCACGACCGATGCCCTGTTGCCCTGAAGCAGCGCACGGATCTGGGCACGCGACAGGGCCCTCCCGGTGGGCGCGTTCGGGTTGGCCAGCACGATGCCGCCATTGGGGCGCGCATAAGCGGCCAGGTCGATGCTGAAGTCTTCGGCGAGCGGCACGCGCTCGACCTCGATGCCAAACAGCTCGGCGTACACCGGGTAGAAGCTGTAGCTGACATCCGGAAAAAGGATGGGCCGCGGGTGCTTGAGCAGGGCCCGAAAAGCATGGGCCAGCACCTCGTCGGAGCCATTGCCCACGAACACCTGTGCAACGCTCAGGCCGTGCTGGCGGGCCACCTCGGCCTTGAGGGCGCGGGCGTCAGGGTCAGGATAGAGGCGCAGGGCGTCATCGGTGGCCGCGCGGATCGCCGCGAGCGCAGCGGGCGATGGGCCATGAGGATGCTCGTTGGTGTTGAGCTTGATCAGGCCCTCGATGGCGGGTTGCTCACCGGGGGTGTAAGGACTCAGGCCGGCGATGCCGGTGCTCCACAAGGGGTTGGCGGACATGGTGAAGAGAATCGGGTGGGAAGCCGACAGGCTCAAGCAACCATCATAGGGTGCCCCGCATGCCAGGCCGCCGCGGTCACGGCGCCACGCCACATCCGTGATGGCGGATTGAATATCTCTTATACAAGAGATACCCCCTTCCAATTCAATACAGCGCCGGGCAAGCGAATACCGGCTGATATATTGAATGCAGATATGCATATTTGATATTCAGATAAGCGCAACCGGACTCAGAACAAGTCACTTGGGTATTTGGCATGGCCTCGCCAAAGTGTTGGTTTCTGAACACCTGCGGCCCTGACAGGCCACGTCTCATGAGCAGCCAGCCATCACGCTACACCGACCCGGGCGCCACCGATTGGCGACTCCACGACATCGTGGCGGCCCTGCGCCAGTCGCGCGAAACCACCCACAACGTGCGACACAAAGGGCGCATCCGTGAAATGCCGTCGCGCGACGCGCTGGCCGGTATCGTCAAAGGCCTGCAAGCGGCCCTCTTCCCCACCCATTACGGCCGCCCGGACCTGTCCGACGAAAGCATCGACTACTTTGTCGGAGACACACTGAACAGCACGCTGATCGTCCTGGCCGAGCAGGTTCGCCGCGGTCTGCTTTTCGTGTCGGATGCCGATGCCTCGGGCGACGCGGACCTCAGCGCACAGGCGATCCAGATCACCCGCCACTTTGCTGCCAGCCTGCCCGCCATCCGCGCCCTGCTGGTCAGCGATCTGCAGGCGGCGTACCAGGGCGACCCGGCCGCCACCAGCGTCTCGGAAATCCTGCTGTGTTACCCGGGGATGACGGCGATCATCCACTACCGCCTGGCGCACAAACTCTACGAACTCGGGGCCCCGGTGCTGGCCCGGCTGATCTCCGACCTGGCCCATGAGGCCACGGGCATCGACATCCACCCCGGCGCGGCCATCGGTCCGGCCTTCTTCATCGACCATGGCACCGGCGTCGTCATTGGCGAGACCACCGTGATCGGTGAAGGCGTGCGCTTGTACCAGGCCGTGACCCTGGGCGCCAAGCGCTTCCCCACCGATGAGAGCGGCCAACTGCTCAAGGGCCACGCCCGGCATCCCATCGTCGAAGACGACGTGGTCATCTACGCGGGCGCCACCGTGCTGGGTCGCATCACGATCGGCAAGGGTTCGACCATCGGCGGCAACGTCTGGCTGACCCACAGCGTGCCACCCGGCAGCAACGTGAGCCAGGCCCTGAACCGCAACGACTGACATCCCCTTTTCAACACCACCCACCCCTGTAGACCGGAGAGCGCCACATGGCCAACAACCACGAACAAAGCACCGCACTGGGCGACATCGCCGCCCGGCAACTTGCCATCGCCACGCGCACCGTGCCCCAAATGGGCACGATCACACCGCGCTGGCTGACCCACCTGCTGCAATGGGTGCCGGTTGAGGCCGGTATCTACCGAGTCAACAAGGTCAAGGACGCCTCCAGCGTGACCGTGGACTGCTCTGGCCGAGACGAGCGCGAACTGCCACAGACCTTCGTGGACTACATCGAAGACCCGCGCGAGTACCTGCTGTCCGCCGTCAACACGGTGCTGGACGTGCACACCCGCGTCTCGGACCTGTACTCCAAGCCCTACAACCAGATCGCCGAACAGCTGCGCCTGACCATCGAAACGATCAAGGAGCGCCAGGAAGCCGAGCTGATCAACAACAAGGAATATGGCCTGCTCCACAGCATCGCGCCGCATCAGCACATCAAGACCCGCACCGGTGCCCCCACGCCCGATGACCTCGACGAGCTGCTGAGCAAGGTGTGGAAGGAACCTGGCTTCTTCCTGGCCCACCCGCTGGCCATCACCGCCTTCGGCCGCGAATGCACCCGCCGCGGTGTACCTCCGCCCACGGTGTCCCTGTTCGGCTCCCAGTTCATCACCTGGCGCGGCATCCCGCTGATCCCTTGCGACAAGATCCAGATCGAGGACAACAAGACCAAGATCCTCTTGATCCGCACCGGAGAAAGTCGCCAGGGCGTCGTGGGCCTGTACCAGCCCGACCTACCGGGCGCGCAAAGCCCCGGTCTGGCCGTGCGCTTCATGGGCATCAACCACAAGGCCATCGCGTCCTACCTGGTGTCGCTGTACTGCTCGCTGGCCGTGCTGACCGACGACGCCATCGCGGTGCTCGAAGACGTCGAAATCAACAAGTACCATGAGTACAAGTGACCTCAACGGCCTGGGGCTGCCCGATGTGGCGACCCTGGCGCAACTGGCGAACCAGTTCTTCTCGGCCCTGCCTGGACAGGCACCCGCGCAGAACAAGGAGCCCGCCGGCCTGCCGCCTGGTCTGTCGCACCTGAGCTCGCCCTCCGCCGCTCACCCATTTGCCGTGCAGAACGTGCCCGCCAGCACGGCTGTCACGCCCCACAACCACCCAGCATCCGACGGCGGCTTCTCACCGAGCCTGGTGCCGGCGGCATCGCCCGCGGGCACAGCCTCGGCCAGCTCGCTGTTTGGGCAGAGCCTGCCTGGCATCGCCTCGGGTGTGCCCGGTGCGCCGGCCTACGAAGGCCTGCCGCCCGTCCCGGCCGTGGCCGCGCCCGGCCAAGTCCCGCCGTCTTTCGGTGGCGACCTGCCGCTGAGCACCAACCCGGTGTCAAACACCTCGGGGGTGCAGCCCATCCTGACGCTCAACCCGCTGGACTGGGGCTTGCCCAGCGACACCGAGTTGCGCGACCTGCTGGCCTTGCGCTCACCGAACCGCACGCACGAGACCGGTCACGCCCTGGCCTCAGGCACGCCCAGCTACTATTTCCTGGGCCAAGGCCTGGAACGTGGGCAAAGCGGCATCCAGGTGCCGGGGCAGCAGCATCACGCCCTGTCACCACAGGCGCAGGGCTTCAAGCCCCCGTTTGACGTCAACCTCGTTCGGCGCGACTTCCCCGTGCTGCGCGAACGCGTCAACGGCAAGCCCCTGGTCTGGCTCGACAACGCCGCCACAACCCACAAGCCCCAGTCGGTGATCGATCGCATCGCCTACTTCTACGCACACGAAAACTCGAACATCCACCGCGCGGCGCACGAGCTCGCGGCCCGCGCCACGGATGCTTACGAGGGTGCGCGCGAGAAGTGCCGCGGCTTCCTGAACGCACGCTCGGTCAACGAGATCATCTATGTGCGCGGCACAACGGAGGCCATCAACCTGGTCGCCAAGACCTGGGGCAAGGCGAACATCAAGTCGGGCGACGAGATCATCGTCAGCCACCTGGAGCACCACGCCAACATCGTGCCCTGGCAGCAGCTGTGTGCCGAAACCGGGGCCAAGCTGCGTGTGATCCCGGTGGACGACGACGGCCAGGTGCTGCTGGACGAGTATGCCAAGTTGCTGAACCCACGCACCAGGCTGGTGTCGTTCACGCAGGTGTCGAACGCGCTGGGGACGGTCACGCCAGCCAGGCAGATGGTGGCCATGGCCCACAGTGCAGGCGCCAAGGTGCTGGTGGATGGAGCACAGTCGGTTTCGCACATGCGTGCCGACGTGATCGCACTGGACTGTGACTGGTTCGTCTTCTCTGGCCACAAGGTGTTCGGGCCCACCGGCATTGGTGTGCTGTATGGCAAGGAAGAGATCCTGAATGCCACCCCGCCCTGGCAAGGCGGCGGCAACATGATCAAGGACGTCACCTTCGAGCACACCGAGTACCACGACGCGCCCACACGCTTTGAGGCCGGTACCGGCAACATCGCGGACGCTGTGGGCCTGGGTGCGGCCATCGACTACGTGAACCGGTTTGGCATCGACAACATCGGCGCCTACGAACACCAGCTGCTGGTCTACGCCACACGCCTGTTGAAGGACGTGCCAGGGCTCAAGCTCATCGGCACGGCCCCCGACAAGGCCGCGGTGCTGTCCTTCACGCTCGCCGGGTACAAGACCGAGGAAGTGGGCGCAGCCCTCAACAAGGAAGGCGTGGCCGTGCGCTCTGGCCACCATTGCGCACAGCCCATCCTGCGGCGCTTCGGGCTGGAAGCCACCGTGCGCCCCTCGCTGGCCTTCTACAACAACTGCGCAGACATCGACACCCTGGTGGCGACGCTGCACAGGCTGGCAGGCGGTCGCGGACGGGTTTGAGCACGCGGGCTCCGCGCCCGCATGCAGCCAGATACAGGGCTCCCGCTTGGGAGCCCTGTTCCTTGGTGGGCGCCATCAGACCTGCGGACGGTAGCTCAGCCTGGGCATCCACAACAGAGCGCCGACCGAACCCAAGGTGACCAGGCCCGTGAGCCACACAGCCGGAGAGTCGAGCTGGGCCTGAAGGGGGTAGATGCGCAGGAGCGCCCCCACCGCCACCGCATTGCTGGTGGCAACCAGGATGGCCGCGGTGTAGTCGTGGAAGCGCCGCGCACGGTTGGCGCCGTCCGACCACTGTGGATCGGTGTTGTAGCTGGGCAGTGCGTTGTGGGCGTTGTCGAGTCGCTCCAGCGTCGAGAGGAAGCTGCGCAGATTGGTCAGCGCACGCTCGATCTTGTAGTTCAGGAACACCAGGCACAAGGACGACACCGGAAAGCCCAGGACCAGCCACTCCACCGGCACACGCTGAGCGGGATTGTCTGGACGGAACGCGACCAAGGCGGCCAGCAAGCCCAGCACCAGCGTGATGTAAAGCGACAGCGCCTGCTGCCGCTGGGCAATGCGCGCATTGAGTTCGTTGGACGCGGCGATGAAGCGGTAATTGGCGTCGACCTTGGTGGCGCTCATGGCTGATCGGCCTTGATGAGCTGCTCAAAGTAGGACTGGCTGCCATAGCTGCGTGCAATGCGCTCGGACAAGCCCGGGATCTCTTGCACCCCGTTTTCTTGCACATAGGCACCGTAGCCCTTCAACAGTTCGGCCAGCTTTTCCGGATGCTGGGCGGCGAGGTCCTGCTGCTCGGCACGATCGTTCTTCAGATTGAAGAGCTGCCACTGCCCTGTGCCAAAAGGCTGGACGCCGTAAACGATTTTCCAATCACCCTGGCGATAGGCCTTGCGACCGAAGAGCTCCCATCCTTTGTCGAAGCGCTCACCACGGGCATCCTGTTGGCCGCTGAGCAATGGCAGCAACGATCGGCCTTGCAGCGCAGGGGCAGGCACATCGCCCACACGTTCTGGATAGCGCACACCGGCGAGTTGGAGGATGGTGGGTGCCAGATCGGTCACATGACCGGGAACGGCGCTGATCTGACCACCAGCCGGCTTCGAGGGAAAGCGCACGATGGCAGGGACCGTCGTGCCGCCTTCCTGGCTGTAGCCCTTGAAGGCACTGAAGGGCAGCGCGCTGATCTGAGCCCAGTTGGGGCCATAGCCCGCGTAGGAACTGGCTGCGCCCAGGTTGGCCAGGCTGTTGTCACGAGGGATCACAGATGGCCGCCCTTCGACGTTGGCGCCCTCCGCGCCGTTGTCGGAGATGAAGACGATCAGCGTGTTGTCGTACTGGCCAGAGGCCTTGAGTTGCGCAATCACCTTGCCGACGTTCTGGTCAAGCAGGTCAACCATGGCGGCATAGATCGCCATGCGCCGTGCCTCCTGCTTCTGCTGCGCGGGGCTGAGGCGATTCCAGCGAGGGAAATTGGGCGAAGGCGGCGCAGGCTGGAAGTCTTTGGGCAGGATGCCCAGTGCTTTCTGGCGTGCGATGCGCTCGGCGCGCAGGGCGTCATAACCCGCTTCGTAGCGGTGTTCGTACTTGGCGATGACGTCGGCTGGTGCCTGCAGGGGCCAGTGCGGGGCCGTGAAGGTCAGGTAGGCGAAAAAGGGCTTCTCATCGCCCTGCCCTGCCTTCAGGTACGAGACCAACTTGTCAGCGTAAAAGTTGCTGGAATAAAAATCCGCCGGCACGGTGGTCAGCTTGCCGTCTTCTCGGTACCAGGGGTTGGCCGGGTCGATCTTCGTGTTCCAGGGTTGGGCCACGTGATCGTCGGCACCACGCAGCAAGGCAAAGGACTTCTCAAAGCCCCTGGCGGCCGGGCTCAGGGCTTCGGTCAAGCCCAGGTGCCACTTGCCAGCCATGTAGGTGCGATAGCCCGCCTGGCGCAAAAGTTGAGGAAATGGCAGCACCCGCTCATTGAGGTAGCCCTCGTAGCCTGGCTTGCCGCGCTGCTCTTCCACGGTGAGCTCGGCCATGCTGCCCAAGCCGGCAAGGTGGTTGTCGACACCGGACAGCAGCATGGACCGGGTGGGCGAGCAGGTCGCTGCGGTGTGAAAGTCCGTCAGGCGCAGACCTTCGCGTGCCAGGGCATCGAGGTTGGGCGTGCTGATCTCTCCACCAAAGGCGCCGAGGTCGGAGAAGCCGAGGTCGTCGGCGACGATGAGCAGCACGTTGGGCCGTGCAGCAGGCTTGCTGGCAGGCAGGTCTGCCGCCGAGGCCTGGATGCCCAACATGGCAACCGTCAGGCCGACCAAAGAAGAAATGAACGAGCGACGCAGGATCGGTGTGCGCATGGGTGTTCCTGACTCAGGCAGGCTGAAAGAGTGGTTGAACAGAAAGTGGAGCGCCTCATCGGCGCGATACGGTGCGAAAGCCAACGTGAGCGGTCGGCAGATCGGGTTCCTGCGCCTCGCGCGCCGATGCGCGGTAGCGCACGCAGTAGTCGGGAGAACAAAGAAAGGAGCCGCCTTTGATGACGGCCTTTGCGGACAGATCGCCCCGGGGGCCATGAGCCTGTCCCCAACCGCTCACCAGGGCCACATCCCCGTTGGCATGGGGCTGGCGAGCCCCACTGTGGTTGTCCCGCGTCCACTCCCAGACGTTGCCGATCATGTCGTAGAGCCCCAGCGCGTTGGGCGCATAGCAGCCCACCGCAGCCAG
Source organism: Aquabacterium sp. (assembly GCF_021768455.1). Taxonomy (GTDB): domain Bacteria; phylum Pseudomonadota; class Gammaproteobacteria; order Burkholderiales; family Burkholderiaceae_C; genus Aquabacterium. Next base: position 21,981 of record NZ_JAIZVX010000004.1, read on the forward strand.
TCCGGCATGGCCGTCTTCGCCCGTATCGAGCAAGGGGAAGTTGCCCTGCCAGTAGTTGGCGGTGGGGCGACCTCGTGCGTCACGTGGACCGGCCTCGATTCGCCGGGTGGCGCTGCGGGCCTTGGCCGCGTGCTCCCATTCCGCCTCCGTCGGCAGGTCTCGGCCCAGCCAGCGGGCATAAGCCAAGGCGTCTGCGCGCGTCACCAGGACCACTGGCTCGGTTTCGTGCCCCTGGATGCTGCTGCCAGGCCCACGGGGCTGACGCCAGTTGGCGCCGCGGGCGAAGCGCCACCAGGCCACGGGGCGTGAACGCAGCGTCTCTTCATCGGGTACCTCGAAGATGGCTGCGCCACCCTGCAGCTCTGCATCGGTGACGTGGCCCGTCGCGCGCACGAAGGCCGCAAACTGGCCATTGGTGACCTCGGTGCGGTCCATCCAGAATCCCTGAACCTGCACACTCAGACGTGGACCTTCATCGGCATAGCCGTCGTCAGAGCCCAGGACCGAGAGCCCCCCCGGCACCCAGACTTGACCCGCGTGGCTGTGAGGGACCAGGGCCATGGGTTTGAGTGCGGCGGCACCACAGGTGGCACCGTGTGCCGATGTACTCAAGCTCAGAGCCACGAGTCCGCCGGCAAGGAACAAGGCAATGCAGGGCCGCCAGGCAAACATGAAGCTCATGGCTGACTGCCCTTGGGCTGCGTCGACGACAGCAGACTGCGGGCCTTGGCCACATTCGCCTGGATGGAGGCCCGCATGTCGGCATCGGGCGGCACCAGGGTCAGCAGCTTTTCCCATTGCGCGATGGCGGTCTTGTAATCATGCTTCTCGTAAGCCACGCTGCCCGACAAGGCCAAGGCCTGCGGGTGTTCGGGCGAGAGCTTCAAGGCCTGGGCGATCACCACCTCAGGCTTGCCAACCAGGGTGCGGCCTTCTGCCATGCCCAGGGCCACGGCGTAGTCCATCAACAGGTCGGCGTCCACAGGCACCAGCTTCAGGATTTGCTCATAGGCCGCCACGGCATCCGGAAAGCGACCCAATGTTTCGTAGGACCTGGCCAGCATGCGCCAGCCTTGTTCGTCTTGCGGCGCTTTTTCCAGCTTGGCGGCCAGACGGGCCACCATGCCTTCGATCTGTGCCTGGGTCATGCCCCCCCCGGCTGCCACCGGTGGAGCGCCGCCGGGCGACGACTGTGCCGGCGCCTGCACCTCGGTTTCAGGTGGGTGCGCCCCCGGAGACACCAAGAGACCCTGAGGCTGCCCCACCGCGGCATACAGGAGAGCAGACAAGGCCAGCAGCGACACAGACAGCCCCACGGCCAGGCCTTTGCGCGGCGGCATCACCACCTCCGTCACCCCTGAGGGGTTGCGCCACAGAGGCACCGAGACAACCACCGTCGCCAGGGCCCACAAGGCCAGGCAGGCAAAGACAAAACCGATCATGAGCGGAGGCTTTCTGGTTTGGGAGAGGTCGAGGGCAGGCCGTCGTCATCCAGCACGCTGTCACCCTCCTCGTCGAGGTTGTGTGCGCCGCCCAGACGCCTCGCACGCCAGTGCAGCGCAAGGAGGCCCGCTCCCAGGGCAAACAAGAGGACCGGTCCCATCCACAGCAGGGCCGTGACCCCGCTGACCGGTGGCCGATAGAGGACGAAGTCGCCATAGCGCTCGACCATGAAGTCGCGCACCTGCTGGTCGCTCGCACCCTGAGCCAATTGTTCGCGCACGATCTGCTTGAGTTGCATGGCCAGCGGCGCCTGCGAATCCGCCACCGTCTGGTTTTGGCAGACGAGGCAGCGCAGTTCGGATGCCAGCCGGTTCACGTGTTCGTCCAGGGCTGGATCGATGGTCTTCTGGGCCTGCGCTGTGCTTGCCAGCACGGTGAGGCAGGCCAGCAAGACACCCAGCCACAAGGCCTTCAAGGTCCTCAAGGCCATCCAGGCGGAGGAAGCAGAGATCCCGCGAAGGTGCAGGGACTGCGCCGCCAACACGTTGAGCCGCTCAGCCACGTTGCAACGCCTTCACCAGAGGCAGGATCTCCCGCTCCAGCACCTCTTGGGTCAGCGGGCCGGCATGGCGCAGTCGCACGCGCCCCTGCTTGTCGATCAGGAAGGTTTCTGGCACGCCATAGACGCCCAGATCGATGCCGGTGCGGCCGTCTGCGTCCACCGCGGTGAAGGCATATGGGTCGCCATGGTCGCTCAGCCAGCGAAGGCCCGGCTCGCGCTGGTCCTGGTAATTGAGGCCGATCAGCGGCACGCTCTTTTGCTGGGCCAAGCCCAACAAGACCGGATGCTCTTCGCGGCAAGCCTGGCACCACGACGCCCACACATTCAGCAGCCAGACCTGCCCTTTGAGTTCAACCGGGCTGAAGCGCGCCTCGGCATCGGACAGACGCGGGAGGGAAAAGGCAGGCACGGGCTTGCCCACGCGCGCCGAAGGCAAGGCCTCGCTGGGATCGTGACGCAGCCCCAGCCACAAGGTGAGCGCCAAGCCGGCGAACAGTGCCAGCGGCAGGATGGATTTCAGGTGAGAGGTTTTCATGCGGCTCAGATCCGGGTGCGGGCGGCCAGTGCCACGTCGTCGGCGTGCCATGTGGCACTGTCAGCGCCAGAGGCCGGCACGCGAGAAGCCTGGGCCTTGCGCTGCCGATAGCGGCGGTCGCTGGCGGCCAGGACACCACCGAGCGCCATCAAAAGGCAGCCGCTCCAGACACCCGCCATGAAGGGCTTGACCTGCACACGCACGCCCCAACGCCCATCGGGTGCGGCCTCGCCCAGAGACACATAGAGGTCGCGGCTGAAGCGACGGTCGATGGCGGCCTCGGTCATGGGCATGCGCTGCACGGTGTAGATGCGTTTCTCGGGATGCAAGGTCGCCACCTTTTGACCGTCGCGTTGAACCTCGAAGGTGGCTCGCGCTGCAATGAAGTTCGGGCCATTGCGGCGTGTCAGCTCCGTGAACGTGAAACGGTGGCCACCGACCTGCACCGTGTCGCCCAGCTGCAGGCTGGCGTCCTGGGCGTGATCCAGACCCCTGACCAGGGTCGCGCCCAGCACAAACACCGCAATGCCGGCATGGGCCACCACCATGCCCCAAAAGGACAGAGGCACCGAGCGCGCGCGCTGCAGGAAACCCGCGAGCGCTGCCCCGCCCGCCAGCCGCTGGCCCACGTGGTGACCGGTGCCCAGCAGGATCCACAAGGCCAGCAGGCTGCCCAGCGCCACACCCACAGAGGCTTGCAGGGCCACGGAAACGCCCAGCGCAGCCAGCACGGAAACCGCCAGGACAAGCCGCAGTTCACGCCAGACCCGAGGGGCATCGGCCTGCTTCCAGGCGGCATAGGGGCCCACCACGATCAGGATGAGCACCGGCACCATCAGGGGCACGAAAACGGCCTCGAAATACGGTGGCCCCACCGAGATCTTGCCAAGCCCCAGTGCGTCAATCGCCAGCGGATACAGCGTGCCGAGCAACACGGTGCCCGCGCTCACCAGCAGGAACACGTTGTTGAGCAGGAGCAGAGACTCACGGGAAAACAGGGCAAATCGGCCACCCAGGCCCACCTTGGGCGCGCGCCAGGCGTAAAGAGACAAAGAGCCCCCGATGACACAGACCAGGAAGGCCAGGATGTAGAGGCCCCGGCGCGGATCCGAAGCAAAGGCATGCACCGAGGTCAGCACCCCGGAGCGGACCAGGAAGGTGCCCAGCAAGGACAGCGAAAACGCGAGGATGGCCAGCAGCACGGTCCAGTTCTTGAAGCTGCCGCGCTTTTCGGTCACCGCCAGCGAGTGAAGCAGCGCGGTGCCGACCAGCCACGGCATGAAGGACGCGTTCTCGACCGCATCCCAGAACCACCAGCCGCCCCAACCCAGCTCGTAGTAGGCCCAAAAGCTGCCCAGCAGGATGCCCAGAGTCAGAAAGACCCAGGCCCAGAGTGTCCAGGGCCGGGACCATTTGGCCCAGGCCGCGTCCAGTTGCCCGCCCAGCAAGGCGGCGATGGCAAAGGCGAAGGCGACCGAAAAGCCCACATAGCCCATGTACAGCAAGGGCGGGTGGAAGATCATGCCGGCGTCCTGCAGCAGCGGGTTCAGGTCCTTGCCATCGGGCGCAGCGGGCAAAAGGCGATCAAAAGGATTGGACGTGAGCAAAGTGAAGCTCAGGAACCCCACGCTGATGAGGCCCAGCACCGCCAACACACGGGCGACGGCCACGTCGGGCAGTTGCCGACTGAAGGTCGCCACGGCCACCGTCCAGGACACCAGCATCAGTTGCCACAGCAACAACGACCCCTCATGCCCACCCCACACAGCCGCAATGCGGAAGTGCAAAGGCAGGGCCGAGTTCGCGTTGCCCGCCACATAGGCCACCGAATAGTCGTTGCGCACGAAGGCCGAGACCAGCAGGCCAAAAGCCAACACCACAAAGACCGCCTGCCCCCATGCCAGCGGACGGGCCAGGGCGGTCAGCCGGGTGTCGCCTTTCCAGGCGCCCCAAAGCGGAAAGACCCCCAGGATCAAGGCCAGCCCCAAGGCCAGGCTCAAGGCCACATGGCCCAATTCTGGAATCATCGTTTGTCCTCTGATGCCACGACAGGCTGTTGGGCACCCTGCTTCAGCGCATAGGCCGCTTCGGGCGGCATGTAGTTTTCATCGTGTTTGGCGAGCACCTCTTCGGCAAGGAACACGCGCCCCTCTTCCAAGCGCCCCTGTGCCACCACGCCTTTGCCCTCTTTGAAGAGATCGGGCACGAGACCGCTGTAGCGCACGGTCACGCGCTGCTTCGTGTCGGTGACAACGAAGCTCATGCCCAGGCCATCGCCTTCGCGCTTGAGGCTGCCGACCTCAACCATGCCGCCGACCCTGAAGCTGCGCCCTGCTGGCGCCTCGCCCGACACGATCTGGCTGGGAGTGAAGAAGAAGACCAGGTTCTTCTGAAAGGCCGAGAGCACGAACCAGGCCCCGAGGCCCAGCACAGACAAGCCCAGCAGCACCAAGGACAGACGTTTGTGCCTTGCCTTCATGCCAGCCCCTTCGAGCGTCGCAGTTCACGCAGCAAGGCCCTCCTGGCCAGCCACAGTTCCCCAAGCTCCAGCGCCATGGCACCCAGCACCACGCCCACCGCCCCCCACACATAAAGACCGTAGCCACCCATGGTGAGCAGGTCAGCCCAGTTGTTCCCGTTCATGCTTTCAACTCCGGCAAGCGCGACACCCAGTCGGCATCGGCTTCGCGTTCAAGAATGAGGTGACGAAGGCGCAGCAAGGCCACCCCGATGCCATAAGCCCAGAAACCCAGCGAGACGAGCAACATGCTGTAGAGCATGATCGGCGCCATGGTGGCGCCACCGCTGAGGGACGAGCCCTGGTGCAGCGTGTTCCACCACTTCACCGAGAAATAGATGATGGGCACGTTGACCACGCCCACGATGGCCAGCAAAGCGCCCGCCTTGTCACCCTTGCGCGGGTCGTCGATGGCAGCCTGGAGTGCCATGAAGCCGATGTAAAGGAAGAGCAGGATCAACATGGATGTGAGCCGTGCATCCCACACCCACCAGGTGCCCCAGGTGGGCTTGCCCCACAATGCGCCGGTCCACAACGCCAGGAAGGTGAAGATGGCGCCGGTCGGGGCCAGGGCTCGCGCCATGAGGGACGACAGTCGGGTGTTCAGCACCCAACCCAGAGCGGCCCAGAAAGCCATCGCCACGTACACCACCATGCCCAGCCAGGCGGCCGGCACGTGCACGTAGATGATGCGATAGGCATCTCGCTGTTGGTGGTCGGTCGGGGCCACGAACAGGCCCAGGTACAAGCCTACAGCCGACAGCAGCAAGGCCACCGTCAGGCACCAGGGCGCCAGCCGCTCGGCGAGCGGATAAGCCCTCTGTGGCGAGGCCCATTGCAGCAGACGCTGGCACCAGGTCTGGCCGGTCTGCCGGTGAATGGTTGATGCCTTGGCACCCATGGACAGATCTCCTGTGTTCACAATGCGCACCTGTTGTTCAATCAATGGCCACACGCAGCGCGGCAGCGGCCGCCCAAGGGGACAGCGCCAGCGATGCCGCCAGCAAGCCCCCCAGCAACTGGAGGTGAGCCGCGCTGCCCAGGCCGCTGGCCTGCGCACCCACTGCGCCAGCACCAAAGATGAGAACGGGGATGTAGAGCGGCAGCACCAACAGCGACACCAGCACACCGCCGCCACGCAGGCCCAACGTCAGCGCAGCGCCAATGGCGCCGATGAGGCTGAGCACCGGCGTGCCGATGAGCAGGCTGGCGACCAGCACCTCGATGGCATCGGTGGGCAGATCGAACTGCAGCGCCAACACGGGCGCCAGGAGCACCAGGGGCAGACCAGACACCAGCCAATGGGCCCACACCTTGCCCAGCACGATCAGGCTCAGGGGCTCGGGGGAAAGGAGCAACTGCTCCAGCGTGCCATCGGCAAAATCGTTGGCGAAAAGTCGCCCCAGGGACAACATGGCCGCCAGCAAGGCCGCGACCCAGAGGATGCCAGGCGCCATGGTGCGCAAGGTGTCGCGCTCGGGGCCCACGCCCAGGGGAAACAGCGCCGTCACCATGATGAAAAAAAACAGCGTGGTGAACACATCAGCCCGGCGCCGAAACGCCAGCAGCAGATCGCGCCGCACCACCGCGCACCACACGGCCACCATCAATGGACCTCGCCCAGTTGCAGGGTGTGGTGGCGGGTGGCACTCAGCGTTTGCCCCTGGTGGGTGGTGTAAACCACCACCGCGCCCTGGGCCAGTTGGCGGTCCAGCAGCTGCCTCAAGACCTCCACCGACTCCTGGTCCAGGGCGTTGAAGGGCTCGTCCAGGATGGCCAGGCGTGCAGGCTGCAGGGCCAGGCGAGCCAGCGCCACACGCCGACGCTGACCTTGCGAGAGCACCCGCACCGGCAGGTGGGCACGCGATGTCAAACCAAGGCTGGCGAGGGCTGCCTCGGCCTCACCGTGAGTACAGGGCGAGCCAGCCAGAGCAGCGTGGGTGCGAAGGTTTTCTGTGGCGGTGAGCTCGTCCTTCACCGCCGCGTGGTGCCCGAGGTACACCAAACCACGATTGAAATCGCTGCCCCAGTGGCTCAAGCTGTGAGCCTGCCATCGCACTTCGCCGCGCAGCGGCTCAGACAGCCCCGCCAACACACGCAGCAGGCTGGTCTTGCCACTGCCATTGCGGCCAAGCACCTGCAGGGCTTCACCGGGCCCCACTTCAAAATCCACCGCATCAAACAGGGTGCGCTTGCCACGCGCACAGGCGAGCTGGCTTGCCTGCAAAGTCATCTCGTCCACCTCGACCACTCACATCCGTGCTGGCCGAAGGCAGACCATCTGCCAAGCCGTTCAACACAAGGGCGGACTCTATCGACCGGCCCCTATGCGAAGAACGAATGAAAGCGCAGATTGATATGCGCTTTCATCACCTCACTGCGCTGCGACCTTGCGCCCCACAAAGGTCTTGAGGTCGGCCAGCTTGACCACGCCCGGGCCATGCAGGGCGGCGATCTGGTCAACGTCCAGCTTCAGCTCTTCCACGTTTTCCAGCAAGTTGAGTGCATAGGGGTTCACCGAAGCAGGCGGCGCAGCATTGGGTGCCAACGGTGTGTAGGCATCGGCCTCGATCAGGATCTTTTCGGCCGGCAGATAAACCAGGGCGAATGCATCGTTGTGACCACTGCCTGCAATGTTGTGAACCTCGATGCGACGCTGGCCATCGCTCAGCACATGCTTCTGGGTGAACGTGGCAAAGCGCGCAGCCTTGCCCGAAGTGGCCAGACGGTCGGGATTGATCTTGCGGGGGGCCTGCCAGGCATGCTGGTAATAGGCCACGTTGTCCTTGTGGGTGACGATGGTGGCGCCTTCGTCAACCAGGGTGCGCAAGCCGCCAGAGTGGTCAAAGTGCACATGGGTATTGACCAGGAAGCGGATGGGTTTGCCGGGAATCAGCTCTTTCACCTTGGCGATCACGGCGTTGGAACGGGCCTCGTTCAGCGGCGCCTCCACCAGCACCACGTGGTCCCTCTGGTCGATGGCCACGCTGTGGTGGGTGCCACCGGTCAGGTAGTAAACGCCTTCCGCCAGCTTGCTCGAGGACACGGCCACCTGGGGAGCCGGGGTCGCCGCCAGACCATCTGGCACGGTCAGCGGCGCCGTCGCATTGGCTTTGACCGAACTGATGGTGATGTCCAGCACACGGAAGCCGCCCTGCGAGCGGACGATGTGCGAGGGGAAACGCAAACCACCCTGGTCACGGTAGGCCGCGAAGGCTGTCTCGACCTCTGTGTCGCCGGTGACCGGATTGTCGATCCAGGTGCGCACGCGGACCACCTCGTTCGCTTCGTTGACTTCGCCCACGTAGCGGTACTTTCCGGCCAGCGTGAAGCTGAGCTCGATCCCACCTGGAATGGGACGAGAGACCGCCTGGTTGGCCTTGGCCGCCTTCAAGAAGCCCTGTGGTGTGGACCAGACTTCGGCTGCCCGCTCCTCCACCGCAGCAGGCTGCCACGTGGCCGTGCTTGCGGCGGGGGCTACACCCACGTTCCAGGCCTTGTCGCCGTTCACGTACTGGTCGACCTTCTGCAACACCGATGCCGGGCGCCAGCGCCCTTCCTCGATGGTCTGCAGGCGGCTGATCTGCACGCGTGCACTCGGCGCAGCGAAATGGATGTCGGCGCTGTAGTTGCTCACGTCGAACTGAGGCCAGGGCAGCCCCGGCGCGGGTGCCTGCCCGAATTGAAACCACCGGCCGGCCCCCTGGAGGCTGAGCGATTCAACCCGGTCCGCGCCCAAGGCATCACTGGCCGATGCCAGCGTGACCGCCTGGGCGGCAAGTGCGGTGGCGGTCAAGGCCGTGGCCAGACCGAGGTGACGAATCCATGTCTGCATGCAGTGCTCCTGTCGCTTCATTGAGATTTGGTTTTGCCCGCTGGCGAAGGCTCGGGAGGCGCGGCTCGCGCAGCCACCTTTTCGCCATCAAGGATGGTGTCGTAAGGGTTGAGCACCACCACGTCCTTGGGGCCAATGCCGGAAAGCACCTCCACGGCACGCCCCATGTCGCGCCCCAGCTTCACGGGCTTCAGGACGACCGTGCCGCCCTCCTCCACCACGGCCACACGAGGTCCGTCCTGACGGAACTGCAGGGTGTTGGGCGGCAGCGTCAGCACACGGTTTGCGCCGCTCAAAGGCAGGCTCACCTCCACATAGGCACCGGGAATGAGCTTGCCGTCCTGGTTGGGCAAGGCCACCTCCACCAGCACCGACCGTGTCGAGACGTCGATGCCCCCTGCCACACGGGTCACTTCGCCCTTCAAAGGCAGATTGGGTTTCTCCAGCAACCTGACACCCACCTCCTTGCCCACCGACACATCGGCGGCATAAGCCTGGGGCACGGCCACGGTCAGGCGCAAGGCGTCCGTCTGCGCCAGGTAAAAGAGCTCTTTGGTGGTGCTGGCGCTGCCCGAGGCAACCAGGGCCCCCACTTCCACGTTGCGGCGCACGACCACACCGTCAAAAGGGGCCGTGATGCGGCCAAAGTCGTGCAACTGCTGCAGGCGACGCACATTGGCCTGGGCAGCCGCGAGATCGGCCTGCGCCTGCTGTCGGGCCGCGCGGCGCTCCTCCAGTTCCTGGGCCGAGACGGCATCGCGCTCGCGCAGGTTTTCCCAGCGGGCCAGCGACGACGTGGTCAGCGCCAGGCGGGCCTTCACCTGCTCGAGCGTGGCCTGTGCCTGGGCCAGTTCCTGGTCGATCTCGGGCGTGTCAATCAAGGCCAGCACGTCGCCACGCTTGACCTTGTCCCCAATGTCCTTCTTCCACGCCCTGACATAGCCGTTGGTGCGCGCGTGGATGGCCGCCTCGTTTTCCCCTCGCAGCGTGGCGGGCAAGGCCACCGTGCGCAGCCCCTGGCCAGACTTGGCCTGTGTGGTGAGCACCGTGCGCACCGCTTGTTGCTCGGTGGCGCGGGCCACCGAAGCCGCGTGCACAGCGTTCACATAAGCCCGCGCCCCCGCACCGCCCAGAAGGAGCAACACGGTCAGCACGCCAATCTGGCGGGCCCGTCGCACGGATGGCCGACCGGTGGGCAAGGCTGCCGCATGCGGCGCCGTATCGGGGTGTTCTGGCGGAGAGAAAGACGACATGGTGGGGTACGACAAAAGGAATCAGGCCTGCGAAGGCAACAAGTGGGAGGCGCCTGCAACGGGACCGGTGTGGTCTGGCGCCGTCGGCAGGGAATGACCGCCTCTCGCACGGCGGTGGGCTGCGGCAAACACCAATGGCACGAACACCAGGGTGGACACGGTGGCGAACAACAAGCCGCCGATCACGGCTCGGCCCAGCGGCGCGTTCTGTTCGCCGCCCTCCCCCAGCCCCAGGGCCATGGGCACCATGCCGATGACCATGGCCAAGGCCGTCATCAGCACCGGTCGCAGACGGGTGGAGCCAGCCTCAAGCGCCGCCGTGATCGCGGGCACGCCCTGGGCCAGTCGCTGCCGGGCAAACGACACCACGAGGATGCTGTTGGCCGTCGCCACGCCCACGGTCATGATCGCGCCCGTGAGTGCGGGCACGGAAAGCGGCGTGCCGCTGAGGTAGAGCATCCACGCGATGCCGGCCAATGCAGCAGGCAGTGCCGTCACGATCACCAAGGCGTCCAGCCAGGACTGGAAATTCACCACGATGAGCAGGTACACCAGCACCACAGCCAGAAGCAGCCCCCAACTGAGCGAGACGAACGAGGTACGCAGGGTCTCGATCTGGCCTCTCACCGTGATCTCGGAGCCACGCGGCAGCTTGGCGCGCACCTGCTCGATGTGCCGCTCGATGTCGGCGTAGGTGCTGGCCAGATCACGTCCATCCACATTGGTCAGGATGTCGATGACAGGCGCGATGTTGTAGTGCGACACGACGCCTGCCTGGCTGGTCGACTTCACCTGCACCACATTGCCCAACAACTGAGGCTCGCGCCCCTGCCCCGCGCCACCGCTGGCATTGACGGGGATGCTGAGCATGGCGCCCAGCGAGTCGATCTCGTACTGGGGTGTCTGCACCGCCACGTTGTAGACGTTGCCGTTGGCTGGATTCAACCAGTAGGTGGGCGCCGTCTGGAAGCTGGAGCTGAGGGACACCATCATGTTCTGCGCCACGTCGCGCGCCACGAGCCCAGTCTGCAGGAGGCTGGAGCGGTCCATCTCCAGCTGCAGGGTGCGACGGTTGAAGCGCTGGTAAACGGTGGCATCGGCCACACCCGGGACCTGCCGCACCAATCCGATCAGTTCGCTGGCCACGGCCAGGTTCTCCTCGGTCTTGGGACCCTGGATCTGGATGTCGATGGGCGCGCTCAGACCAAAGTTCAGTGTCTGGCTGACCATGTCGGCCGGCTGGAAGTAGAACTCGTTGCCGGGAAACGCTCGCGGCAGATCGGCCCGCAAGGCACGGATGTGCTGGGCGGTGGGTCGATGCCCTTCGGACAGCGACACGAGGATCTCCACGTCGCTGCTGTCGGTCGTGCCGTTGTTGTTGTAGAGGGTGTTGTAAGGCGTGTAAGGCCCGCCCACGATGTCGACGATGCTGGCCACCTCGTTGCGCCCCACCACCTCACGAATGCGGGCTTCGACCTTGTCGACGAAGGCAGGCATTTCGTCAAGACGGGTGCCCAATGGGGCACGCACGTGCAGGCGCATCTGACCTGCGTCCACCGTGGGGAAGAAGTCCTGCCCCAGCAGCGGGAACAGCCCGAGGGACAGCAAGCAAAAGCCCAGGATGCATCCACCCGCGGCACGCTTGCGTTGCAGGAGCGCCGCCAGCACGCCGGTGTAGCCGTGTCGCACACGCTCAAACCACGCGTCGAACGCGAGGTGAATGCGGCGCAGGCGCCCCGGCGCACGGGCCGCGGCCTCCCGCTGGCTGTGATGTCGCATCAGGTACATCACGAGGGTCGGCACCAGCGTGCGAGACAGCGCATAGGACGCCAGCATCGCAAACACCACGGCCATCGCCAGCGGCTTGAACAGCTGTCCCGCCACGCCGGTGAGGAAAAACATGGGCACGAAGGCAATGCAGATGCACAAGGTGGCCACCAGGGCCGGTGTGGCGATTTCGGCTGCGCCATCGAGGATGGCCTGGTGGGCGTTCTTGCCCATGTGCAGGTGACGCTCGACGTTTTCGATCTCCACCGTGGCGTCGTCCACCAGGATGCCGACGGCCAGGGCGAGCCCACCCAGCGTCATGATGTTGATCGTCTGCCCCAACAGGTGGAGGATGATCAGCGATGACAGGATCGAGAGCGGGATGGACACCACAACGATGGCCGTGCTGCGCCAGTTGCCCAGAAAGAGCAACAGCAGGGCGGCCGTGAGCCCCGCCGCGATCAGGGCCTCGTGCACCACCGACTTGATCGCTGCCGACACGAACACAGACTGATCGGCCAATTGCGAGACCGTGATGTCCTCAGGAAGGGCCAGCACGGCCTTGGGCAGTTCTTTGCGGATGGTGTCGATGATGTCCATGGTGGAAGCGCCACCGTTCTTCAACACCGTCATCAGGAGCCCGCGCTCGCCATCTCGGCGCACGATGTTGGTCTGGGGCTGGTAGCCATCGCGCACCTGAGCGACGTCGCGCACATAGACGGTCGCGCCATTGACCGTGGTGATGGGAATGTCGCCCAGCCCGGCCATCGTGGCGGGTGAGCCATTGAGGGCCACGCTGACCTCCTGCCCACCAATGCGGGCGCTCCCCGTGGGGAGCGTCAGGTTCTGCGCACTCAGGGCATTGACCACATCGACCGCAGTGAGCCCTCTGGCGGCCAGGGCAGGCCCATTGATGTCCACCGAGACCTGCCGGAAGCGCCCGCCGTAGGGCGCCGTCACAGCCACGCCAGGGATGGTGACAAGCTTGGTGCGCAAGACGTTGAAGGCCTGCTCGTTGATCTCTTGCTCGCTGCGGACCGGGCTGCTGAAACCCAGTTGCAGGATGGGCAGGTTGGTGGCGCTGTACTTGACAATGGTCGGCGGGGTGGCGCCCGCAGGCAGAGACCGCAGTGACGCCTGGGTGCTGGCCACGACCTGCGCGATGGCTGCAGCCTGGTCCACCTGCGGCTGAAAGAACACCTTGATCACACCCAGACCGCTCATGGTCTGGGACTCGGTGTGTTCCATGTCGCTCACCGAGTTGGCCAGGTTTCGCTCGATGGGCGTGATGATCCGGTCGGTCATCTCCTTGGCGGTGAGCCCGTTGTAACTCATCAGGATGGCCACAACGGGGATGTCGACTTCCGGAAAGACGTCAACCGGCGTCTTGCGCAGCACAAAGGGTGTCGCCAGCAGGATCAGCAGCGCCGCGACGATGAAGGTATACGGTCGTCGCAAAGCGACTTGAACAATCCACATGCGAGAGAAACCCTTTGGCCGTGCAACGGCTCAGTTGATGGCGAAGCAGTACAGCAGGCCCGCACCACCGGTGGCCACGAGGTTGGCCTGGCCACACCCACGGCTGCCATGGGTAGAGTTCCAGGAGGTGTTGCCGCCGCCGGTCCTGTCGAAGTGACCGACCTGGGCCGAGCCCTCGGCGGCGCTGCTCGTGTAGTTCTGGCAGGTGTGATCCGCCGCGTCGGTGTAGGCCCGGCCATCGGGCGTGGAGCCGGTGAGGATGTCGTGCTCGTTGGGCTGATCGCCTGCGCGCTTGATGGGCTCGTTCTTTTCGGTGAAGGCGGTTGCCCAGCTCAGGTTGTTGCCCAGACGAGCCAGTTCCAGCGTGTCACCATGCAGGTGAGCCAGGTCGCGTGCCACCACGGCGCCACGGGTGTTGTACCAGGGGCCCTGGCCGATGCGATCACGCGCGTTGACCGCCGGCTGGCCATCCTTGGCCTGGGTGCTCAAGTAGGCACGCCAGGTCTTGGCGCCACCGCCGGCCGCGGCAGCCAGGGTTTGGCAGTGCTGGTCTGCGCCGGCCAGACCACCATAGTCGGCACCCTTGCCTCCGCCTACGCTGGTCACGAAAAAGCTGAAGGGCTGCTTGGGGGCCTGGGCGGCCGGTGCGGTTTGCGCCTGTGCGGCCGAAGCCGCCCACAGCATCGCCGCAGCCAACCAGCTCAGCTGGCCTTGGAAACGGTATGGGCGCATGGCTCAGTCCTTGGCCTTGTAGTCGTCGTGGCAGGCCTTGCAGGTGCGCTGCAGCTTGCCCAGTTGGGCCTTCACCGCAGCCACGTCGCCGCCCTGCGCCAGCTTGGCCAGCTCGGTGGCTTCCTTGCTGAAGTTGCCAGCCAACTCACCCACCTTGGCTCCATCCTTGAACAGTTCGGGCTTGGCCGCGGTGTCGTGCCAGCCTTTGCCGGTTTCCGTGCCCGCGGCGAACAGCGCACCCAGCCCCGAATTGGCGATGGCAGCAATGGCGTTGGCCGCCTTGATCACGTCGTCCTTGTTGTAGGTACCGTCGACGTTGGCCTTGACGCGACCGGTGTTCCAGGCGACCAGCTGGTACGCCGATTGACGCCACTTGATCAGTTGCTCAGGCTTGGGCGCCTGTTGGGCCATGGCGGTGGCTGCAGCCGCGAGCGCGCCAATGGCGAGCACCGTGGCGGCGATGGGTTTCAGACGCTTGTTCATCTGCGTTCCTTCCGTTTGCTGGGGATGAAAAACCCGGGCAAAAAGCCCGGGCGTGAGTGGGAAATCGAAAATCGTGCTCAGGCGCTCAGGTTCTGGCGGAAGAACGCCACCGTGCGTTCCCAGGCCAGCTTGGCCGCCGCCGCGTCGTACCGCGGGGTGGTGTCGTTGTGGAAGCCGTGCTGCACCCCGGGGTAGACATGGGCCTCGTATCGCACGCCAGCCTTTTTGAGTGCCGCTTCATACTTGGGCCAGCCTGCATTGATGCGTTCGTCCACGCCGGCGTACTGCAACAGCAGCGGGGCCTTGATGCGGGCCGCCTCTTCCTCACTGGGCTGACCGCCATAAAACGGAACGGCCGCAGCAAGGTCGGGCAACCGTGTGGCCAAATGATTGGCAATCCCGCCGCCATAACAAAAGCCCACCACGCCCACGCGCCCATTGCCCTCAGGCGCGACTTTCAAAAACTCGGCCGCTGCGACGAAGTCGGCGCGGGCCTTGGTCTGATCGAGCTTGGGGAAGAGTTCGCGGGCCTTGTCTTCATCGCCTGGGTAGCCACCCAGCGGGTACAAGGCATCGGGCGCAAAGGCCACGAAGCCATCCAGGGCCAGACGGCGAGCGACGTCTTCGATGTGCGGGTTGAGGCCCCGGTTCTCGTGCACCACCAGCACGGTGGGCAACTTACCCTTGGCACCTGCAGGCGATACCAGGTAGCCACGCACCTTGCCGTAACCCTGAGGCGAGGCGATCTCGATGTAGCGGGCGTTCAGGCGGCCATCGTCAGGCTTGACCTGCTGAGCCTGCGCAAAATTCGGGCTGAGTTCGGCCAGCAAGGCTTCCGCGGTCACTGCGCCCACGGTGTACTTCGATGCCGCGCTCAAAAAGCCGCGACGGCCCAGCAGGCCATGCACATACTGGTCGAAGAGCTTCAGCACTTCGGGCGAAAAATCTTGGGCGGTCTTGCGTGTCATGTCGTGCTCCTTTGGATGGCTCACAGGCCAGATACATAGTCGGCCAGCGCCTGCAACTCGTCGTCGGTGAGGTTTTTCATCACCTGGTTCATCACGCCGCCTGGGCTGTTGCGCCGGTCACCACTGCGCCAATCGCGCAACTGTTTGTCGAGGTAGCGCCACTCCTGCCCGCCAATCACCGGACTGATCACGCCGCCTTGCAGCCCCCCCTGACCTTTGTCGCCATGGCAAGAGGCACATGCCATCACCCCGCGCGCGGGGTCGCCCTGCTGGTACAGCTGCCGCCCTACGGGCTTGTCGCCCGTGCCATCGCCTTGCATCGGGCGCTGGCTGGCGAAGTACGCCACGATGTCGACCAGGTCCGCATCCTCCAGATGCCGGGCCACGACGGTCATCACATCGTGCTTGCGTTCACCGCTCTGGAAGTTGCGAATCTGCTTGATCAGGTATTCGGGGTGCTGCCCGCCCAGCTTGGCAAACTTGCCTTCGGGGCCGTTGCTGTGGCCCGCGCCATGCCCATCGACGCCATGGCATTCCTGGCAGCGTTCGTCGTTGGACTTGGCCATCCCCAGCACCGGGTCTCCCTTGGGCAAAACGGCGGGTGCCTGCGAAACCACCTTGCCCTGCCCCTTGCTCTTGGCGGTTGGCGGTGCAGCGATGGCAGGCGCCACGATCAAGCCCCATGCCAGCAGACCACACAACCCGCTTTTCATACCCTGCACAGACACAGAGCGCGGCCCGCGCGCCCAGGTTTCAAACTGCATGCGCCACCCTGGTTCAGCGACGCGACGACGCCAGTTTCTGCACGGCTTTCAGCGCCTTCTCCACGTTCGCTGCCGGCGTCAGCCCACCAACCGTGGCGGCCACCTTGCCATCGGGCGTCACGACAAAGGTCGTGCGCTCGGCGAAGCCATGGTCGATGTCTGCACCACGGGTGTCCTTGCGGCCGGCCACCGCGTCCCGGATGGCCAGGTCGTAGGCCTTGGCGATCTTGCCGTCGGCATCGGAGGCAACGGCGATCTTGCCTGCGCAGAACTGCGGATCGGCCGAGAACTCGTTGAGGCGGGCAATGTTGTCCAACGAGACGCCCACAATGCTGGCACCTGCGCTCTTGAACTTGTCGACATCTTCGGCAAACGTGTGGGCCTGCACATTGCAGCCGTTGGTGAACGCAGATGGGTAGAAATAGACCACCACCGGGCCCTTCTTGAGGGCGTCCTTCAGGCTGTACTGGAAGGCCTTGCCTGCCAGCGAGGCCTGGGTGCTGAAGTCAGGGGCTTTGTCGCCATCCTTGAGGGCGGCCAAGGCCGGCGCGGCCACCAGGCCCAGGGCGAGGGCCGCAGTGGCCAGCTGAGTCGCGGAGAAGGTCATCGTGTGCTTTCAGGATTTCTTATAGAAGTTGTGGCAGGTCTTGCATGCGCGAGACAGGTCGGTCGCGGTGTTGGTTGCCTTGTCGAAGGCCTTGGCGTCGACCTGCCTGATGATCTCGGCGGACAGGTTCTTGCTCTTGCGGGCCAGTTCCACCGCGTCGACCGCATCGGACTTGTGCACGTAGAAGGTCTCGACCTGGCTGAACATCTCGTTCAGCTCTTTCGCGTCCGAGGTCGCACCCATGGCGTTCTGGGTCGCGATGTTGGAAGCCAGGCTCTTGTTGGTGTCCTCGATGGACTGCATGAGGTCGGTGCTGAGTTCCTCTTCGTCAGCCGAATGCACCACCCCGATCAAAAATGTGCCCAACGCCACCGCAGCGGCCAAGGTCGTCAATGTCCTGCGCATCTCTCTCTCATCTCTTGCTTGGCTGGGGTGCCACCTGGCCGGGACCATGGCCCGACCAGGTGATCACCAGGGGCCGTGTCAGGCCAGGATGTCCTTGATGACCTTGCCGTACACCACGGTCGGACGCTCCGAGCGGCCGTTGTGGATGAAGGTCGTCTTCAGGTGGTCCAGTCCCATCAGGTGCAGCACGGTGGCGTGCAGGTCGTAGGTGTCCACGGCCTTGTCCTTGTCGGCCACCTGCAGGCCGATGTCGTCGGTCTCTCCATAGGTGAAGCCGGCCTTCAGGCCGCCGCCAGCCAGCCACTGGGTGTAGCCCCAGGGGTTGTGGTCTCGGCCACTGCCGCTTTCGCCCCAGGATGTACGCGAGAACTCCGAGGTCCAGACCACCAGGGTCGTATCGAGCAGGCCGCGCTCTTTCAGGTCGTGCAGCAGGCCGGCAATCGGTTTGTCCACCATGCGGGCCATGACGGCGTGGTTCTGGTCCAGCTCGCTGTGAGCGTCCCAGCTCTGACGGTCGATGTCGGCCCCCTCAGGGAAGCCCGAGACCACCTGCACGAATCGCACACCGCGCTCCACCAGGCGGCGGGCGCGCAGCAGCACCTCGCCATAGCTCTGGCTGGTCTTGTCGTTCAGACCATAAAGCTCCTTGGTGGCAGCGCTTTCCTTGGTGATGTCCACGGCAGCCGGCGCCGCGGTCTGCATGCGATCGGCCAGTTCGTAGGACTGCAGGCGGGCGCGCAGTTCGGTGTCGGCAGGGTACTGCTCGGCGCCGAGCAGGTTCAGGCGCTTGAGCAGGTCGAGCGACTTGCGCTGTTGCTGGGCGTCACGCACCTCGGGACGGGTCAGGTAGAGGATGGGGTTGTCGCCAGGACGGAAGGCCGTGCCCTGGTAGACCGCAGGCAGGAAGCCCGACGCCCAGTTGACCGATCCCGCAGAAGGCTCACGGTCACCGTTGTAGAGCACCACATAAGGCGGCAGATCGGGGTTGGCCGAACCCAAGGCATAGGTGATCCAGGCACCCAACGAAGGACGACCCGGGTTCAGGTCACCCGTGTTGAGCTTCAGAATCGAGATGTCGTGGGTGGCGCCCACGGTGGTGCTCGACTTGATGAAGGTCAGCTTGTCGGCCTGCTTGGCCAGGTTGGGCAGCAGGTTGGAGAACCAGGCACCGCTCTCGCCGTACTGCTTCCAGGTGCGCTGGTTGGAGGCGAACAGCTTGCCGACACCACCCTGCGTGCTGGTTTTGATGCCCTTGAGGAAAGAGGCCGGCACCGTCTGGCCTGCCAGCTTTTCCAGCGTGGGCTTGTAGTCGTAGAGGTCCAGCGTCGAGGGCGCGCCGTTCTGGTGCAACCAGATCACCGACTTGATCTTGCCGGGGAACTGAGAGGCCTTGGGGGCCAGCGGATCGGCCAGTTCGGCCGCGGTGGCGGCACTGACATGGCCGATGCCGGGAATGAAGCCACCCAGGGTGGCACCGCCCAGGCCCAGGCCGGCGTTGCGAAGGAAAGCACGGCGTTGATCGTTGCTCATCATGTGTCCTTGTCTTGTTTGTGAGAGGGAATGGAGGGACTCAGAAGCGGTAGGCAAAGCTGTTGGAGTTCGCGACGGTGTGGACCAGGTCCACAAAGGCAGCGGACTTCACCGGGTCGTAGGACTTGGTGTCTTTCAGACCAGCAGGCACGGCCACCTCGAACTTGCCGCCGGCAGCCTTCTGGCGGATGGCGATCTGCTCATCGGCGAGGAACTGCTTGAGGGCTGTGCGCTCTGCCTTGCTAGGCTGGCGGGCAAACAGGATCTCGTAGACGCGGTTGAGTTGGGCGTCTTCGCTCGGGCCGGCTTCGTTGATCACGCGACCAGCCAGGGCCTGGCTCCAATCGAACACGATCTCGCTGTTGAACAGGGTCAGCGCCTGCAGCGGCGTGGTGGTCACGTCACGCTTGTGGTGCGGGTTGTTCGGGTTGGCGGGGTCGAAGTTCTGTGTGATCGGATACGGGAAGCTGCGGCGGGTGAACACGTAGAGGCTGCGGCGGTACCAGTCTTCCTTCTCCTCAGAGACCGTCCAGGCGCGGTTGCCGGCAAAATCCTGCGACTTGCCCACGTCACCGCTCTTCAACACAGGCGGGAAGACCGAAGGCCCCCCCACCTTGTCAACCAGCAGGCCCGATGCGTACAACAGCGAGTCGCGGATCACCTCGGCTTCCAGGCGCTTGCGCGGGTAGACCGCCAGCAGCTTGTTTTCCGGGTCCACCTTGACCGCATCCGGGCGCTCGTCCGAGGACTGGCGGTAGGTCGCAGACAGCAGGATGTCGCGGTGCAGCTTCTTGACACTCCAGCCGTTGCCGACAAAGTCGGATGCCAGGTGATCCAGCAGTTCAGGATGGGTCGGCTTCTGCCCGGCACGGCCGAAGTCGGCAACGGTGGCGATGATGCCCTTGTCGAAGTACTGCGCCCAGACGCGGTTCACGTAGACGCGGGCGGTCAGCGGGTTGTCATTGCTGCTCAGCCATTGGGCCAGGGCTGAACGGCGGCCGGACGACTTCTCGGTCGGCGTGATCGCCACCTCACCCTTGCCACCCCACAACGCCGGGATGGCAGGCTTGACGGCCTCCAGCGGACGCTCGTGGATGCCACCAAAGCGCACATGGGTGGGCGGCACATCGGTGGAGGTCAGCTCCAGCGCGGTGGTGGCCCAGTTGCTGCCCTTGGCCGGCTTGAGCTTGTCGAACTGCTTGATCTCTTCCTGCAGGGCCTTGTACTGCTTCCAAAGGTCGACATGGGCCTCGTTGTAGTCGGGGCGTGTCTTTTCCTCGGCGGTGTCACGCAGGTAGCTGACGATCTCGTTGTCGGTGGCCACCGCCTGCTTGCGCCAGTTCACCCATTTGTCAAGCGCGTTCCATTCCGACTCTGGCTTGAAGATGGCGGCACGGCTGTCATCGAGGTAACGCTCGTTGTAGTACTTGCGGCCGGCCTCACGAACCTTGTCCAGGATGGCCTTCTGCTTGGCCCGGATCTCTTTCGTGGCCTCGTTGTAGACGGCTTGTTGCTTCTGGTAGGCCTTGTCGAAATCGGTCTCGCTGCCCTTGTCCAAAGGCGCCTTCTCGTTGAAAGCCGTGTTCGCAAAGAAGGACTGCAGCTGGAAGTATTCCTTCTGACTGACCTTGTCGGCCTTGTGGTTGTGGCAACGTGCGCAACCGACGGTGGCCGCCAGGAAGGTCTCCCCCACCAGGTCGGTCATGTCGGTCTCGATCTGGTACTTGCGCTGCACCAGGTCACGCGAGTTGAAGTTGTCGGGGTAGCCCGCCAGGAAGCCCGTCGCAATGCGGGCGTTCTGGTCGGCCGGCCAGAGTTCGTCACCAGCGACCTGCTCCTGGATGAAACGGCTGAACGGCTTGTCGCTGTTGAAGGCGTTGATCACGTAGTCGCGATAGCGCCAGTTGTTGGGGCGGGTGTTGTCGTTCTGGAAGCCCGTGCTGTCGGCATAGCGAGCCAGGTCCAGCCAGCGGCGCGCCTGACGCTCGCCAAAGTGATGAGAGGCCAGCAGGCGGTCAACCAGCTTCTCGTAGGCCTGCGGCGATTTGTCGTTGACGAAGGCCTTGATCTCTTCCGGCGTCGGCAGCAAGCCCCAGGCATCCAGCGTGGCGCGGCGGATGAACGTGGCGCGATCGGCCTCGGCCGAAGGCTTCAGACCGTTGGCCTCCAGCTGCGCCAGCACGAAGGCGTCGATCGGTGAGCGCACCCAGCCCTTTTGCTTGACGGCAGGCACCGCCGGATCCTTCACGGGCTGGTAGGGAGACCAGGCCTTGGTCGATGCCGTCTGAGCGGCTTTGGCCACCTGGGCCACGGCCACGGTTTCAGCCGTCACACCCTGCAGGGCGAAAGAGCCAAGAAGAATCGAGATATAGATGGACTTTTTCATTTCATTATCCCAGTACATAAGGCGCTCAGCGCATTTGCTCACTCTGTTTCCGAGAATGCAGGCCAATCTCAAAATGACCCCACCCAACACCACTTGAATCAAAGCAAACCGTCAAGCAGGCAAGACACACAGGCCCCTCCAGCTCAAGCAAGTGCCTCTATTAGCAATTGGCGCGCCACACAAGACAAGCGCCAATTCCGCACATCAAAATACGCAAATCATTGATTTCAATGCATCTTTTCAAATTGAATATGCTTATCTGGAATTTGCATCAATGCATCTGCAGCAAAACAAGAGCGCATTGCTCAGATCTCAACAGCAAGGTGTTTGATTCTCAACACCCGCAGATCAAAACGCCCTGAATCAATCCAATAAACCAGCAATAACTCAGGCACGGTAACTGCTATGAATGGAGCCACGTGAAAACAAAACGTCCTCTTCATCAGGAGTATTGATAGTGCACCCGTTCAAAATAACAACGCTGACCGCCGCCGCGCTGATCTCCCTCGGTTCCGGCCACGTCCTGGCGGCACAACCGAGCAGCAAGGAAGTCCAGAGCCTCAAGGGCACGGTGGAAGATCTGCGCAAGCAGTTGCAGTCCCTCCGCAGCCAACAAAGCAGCAACACCTCGGCGCTGGAAAAGGCCCAGGTCGACGAACTGCGCAAGCAACTGGAAGAGCTGCGCGCTTTCGTGAAGAAGCAGCCGGCTGAACAGCCCACCGCCTCGGTGACCACCACCGAGGGCGCCGAGGGTGAAAGCCAGGAGTCCATCGACGCCCGCACCGCGGCCTCCAAGGCCGACATCCAGGGCCTGCGCACCGACCTCGAGAACTACAAGTACGACCAATCGCGCCTGCAGGAACGCACCATTCCCAGCGTGACCCGCAACACCAAGATCGGCGGCACCGTCACGGTGGGCTATGAGACCCGCAATCCAGCCTTCAAGGCCGGTGATTCCCAGACCACCGCAGCCACCAACTCGGCCCCTGCCGAGCCCCGCAGCAGCGGCTTCCGGGCTCCCACAGCCACACTGAACCTCGCTGGCAACCTCTATCGCGACTACGGCGAAGGCCGCAACCTGACTTACCGTCTGGCGCTGAACGTGGGCACCACCGGTACCAACGCCACGGCCAACTCGCAGGTCAACCTGACCGATGCCTGGGTGCGCTACAGCTACGAGCCCTCCACCGGCAACCTGGAAGACCGCCAAGGCACCATCACCCTGGGTCAGCAGGCCGTGCCTTTCGGCCTCGATGCCCCTGCGCTGGACCCCGAAGTGCGAGCCGTGATCAACAGCGCCTTGTTCGTTTCAGGACTGGACGTTGGCACACGCCAAGTGGGTGTGCTGGTTCAGGGCGACTACGACCCTTACGTCGACTTCACGAACAACTACCGAGCCCCCCTGTTGGGCTACTCGCTGGGCTTCTTCAACGGCAATGGTCCGAACAAGAACGACAACAACAACGCACGCGACTGGATCGCCCGCCTCGCACTGACGCTGCCCGTGGACTACACCAGCTGGCTGCGCCAACTCCAGATCGGTGCCACCTACTACAAGCGCAGCCCGACGATCGCGCCGAATGGTGCAACGACCACGACCACTGGCTACAAGGGTGAGAACAACATCACCGGCTTCGACGTGAACTGGACGCACCTGCCCTACTCCATCTCTTACGAATGGGCACGTGGCAAGCAAGAACTCTCACCGACCACAGCCAACCTGGCGACCAATACCGATGGCTTTAAACGCGGCCTGGGCCAATACATCAACTTTGGCTACACCTTCGGCGAGCAGTTCCTCAACAGCTCGAAGCAACAAGGCAAGTTCGACGACTACTGGCCCACGTCCTTCCAGGCCTTCGTGCGCATCGACACCTTCGACCCCAACCTGTCCAGCAAGGTCGTCAACGACAAGCAATACCGCAACACCTTTGGCCTGAACGTGTTCTTCGCTGAGACCACCCGCTTCCAGATCAACTATTTCAAAGACCGCAACCAGGCCAACACCGCCGACCTGCCCAAGCGCGCCAATGGCCTGCAGGCCCAGTTCGTCGCTGGCTTCTGATTCGCGCCCGATCCGATCCTCTTCAAGGAGCACCAAAACATGAAACGCCGCTCATTCAACTCCGCCCTCCTCGCTGGCCTGGGCACCCCCGCCCTGATTGGCCTGTCCTCGGGTACCGCCCGAGCCGCTGACGCTGCCAAGCCCACCACCATCCGCATCGGCTTCCCCGGTGCCGGCACCGGTGGTCGCCCCCTGCCCACTTCAGGATTCACCGCCAACACCGTGTTCCTGGGTGAGCTGGAAAAGGAGTTCAAGGCCGACAACATCAAGATCGAGTGGAAGTACTACGTGGGCGCGGGTCCGGCTCTGAACGAGGCCTTCGCCAACGGCCTGCTGGACTTCTGCTTTGGCCACGGCGACCTGCCCCTGATCGTGGGCCGCTCCACCGGCCTCAAGCACAAGATCTTGCTGTCGTCGGGTCGCGGTGGCGACGTCTACCTGCTGACCCCCGCCGCTTCCGCCGCCAAGGAAGTCGCCGATCTGAAGGGCAAGACCCTGTCGGTGCAAAAGGGCACGGCGGGTCAGCTCACCTTGTACCGCTTCCTGGCCAAGCACGGTTTCAACGAGCCGGAGAAGGAATTCCGCATCATCAGCCAGATTACTGACGACCGCCGCGCCTCGCTGGCCACTGGCGACATCGCTGGCGCCATCGACACCCCCTGGGGCCTGGAAGCCCGTGGCGTGACCAAGCGGATCGCCGAAGTGCACGACGACCCGAACATCAACACCCCGGGCACGGTCTGGGTGGGTGAAGCCTTCGAACAGCAGTACCCCGACATCGTTCAGCGCATCGTCACGCGCGTGGTGAAGGTGGCGCACTGGAGCACGCAGGAAGCCAACCGCGAGACCCAGTACCAGTACTGGACCCGCTCGGGCTCCAACGCCTACATCGACAACAAGAAGGAATGGGACCGCGTCAAGGACCTGCGCGTTCGCCACAACCCCTTGCTGGACGACTTCTACAAGGCGCAGATCAAGAAGGCCATTGCCGAGACCAAGAAGTACCGCCTCACCCGCCGTGACTTCGACTTCGACAGCTGGATCGAGCCCAAGTACCTGAACAAGGCCCTGGCCGATCTGAAGCTGGAGACCTACTGGCCGACCCAGGGCGCCGACGGCAAGTTCACGCGCACCTGATCGCGGCCTGACGCGACATGGCCACTGGCACCCGCCAGTGGCCTTCCCCACCGCCTGCGGAGCAAGCCCCATGAGTGCCTCGACCGACGATCCCCACGTGTTTCCATCCCTGAATCCAACAACATCGCTGCCCGCCACCTGGCGCCAGCAAGCCCATGACGCCGCCATCGCAACGGTCCGGACACTGGGCACCATTTTGCTCGGCAGCCTGCTGCCAGCCTTCATCTTCGGCCTGTGGTGGCTGGCAGCAGACCGCCACTGGATCGCAGAGCAGATCCTGCCTTCGCCTGCTTTTGTGTGGGAGTCCCTCAACATCGTGCTCGACAGCGGTGAACTCCAAGGCCATGTGCTGGTCAGTGCCAAGCGCGTCGCCTGGAGCCTGCTGATCGGTGGCGGTGCGGGCCTGGCACTCGGCTTCGGCATGGGCCTCTCGCGCCGCTTCAAGGCTTATGTGTTCCCCACCTTCGACGTCCTGGCCCAGCTGCCGGTTCTGGGCTGGATCCCGCTGCTCATCATCTTCGTCGGCATCGAAGAGGGCCTGAAGGTCACCGCCGTCTCCATCGCCGTGACCGTGCCCATGGCACTCAACACGCTCAGCGGCATCGCCAACATTCCCAAAGCGCTGCTGGAAGTCGGCCGCGTCTACCAGTTCAGCGCTTTCCAGACCCTGAGCCGCATCGTCTTGCCCGCCACCGTGCCCAGCCTCTTCACGGGCTTGCGCCAGGGCGTGATGCAAGCGTGGCTTTCGGTCATCTTCGTCGAGCTTTTGTCCTCCAGTGAGGGGCTGGGCTTCTTCATGGCCTACAGCCGCTCGCTCAGCCAGATCGACATGGTGATCGTTGCCATGCTCGCCATCGGCGTGGTGGGCATCGCCATCGAGCTCACCCTGCGCCTCATCGAATCCCGCCTGCAAGGCTGGCGCCGTTCGGCCTTCTGACCCACGCGGAGCACCTCCTCATGTCCGACACCTCCCCCACCACTCAAGCCAGTCGCTTCGATTGGCGCGGCCTCGTCCTGCCCATCGGCTTTGTGCTGGTCTGGTATGCCGTCACGGCCTTGAACCTGGTCAACACCAGGCTGATCGTGCCTCCTCAGGGCGTGCTCACCACAGCGGCTCGTGAACTGGCCGAACCCAGCTACTACCTGGGCATCGCCCTGAGCCTGTGGCGCGATCTGTCTGGCTTCGCCATTGGCGCGCTGATCGGCGTGGCCGTGGGCGCGCTGATCGGCACCTCCCGCCTTGCCGACAAGCTGCTGGGCCCGACCTTCCACACCGCACGCCAGATCTCGCTGTTTGCCTGGCTGCCGCTGCTCTCGGCCATCGTGGGCACGGGTGACCTGTCCAAGGTCATCTTCATCGCCTTCTCGGCCTTCTACCCCGTCGTGCTGGGCACGCTGGAAGGCGTGCGCGGCGTGAGCCTGGCCCATGCCGAAGTGGCGCGGGTCTATGGCTTCACCCGCTCCCAGCTGTTCTTCAAGCTGGTCTTGCCTGCGGCCTCGCCGCAGATCATCGGCGGCCTGCGCCTGGGCCTGATTTACGCATGGCTGGCCACCATCGGCGCCGAATACCTGCTGGTCAACGATGGCCACGGCATCGGCAACATCGTGTTCAAGGGCCGCATGGCTTTCAACATCGAGCTGATCCTGTTCGGACTGATCTCGATCGGCCTGGTCGGCAACGTCTTCAATCGCCTGGCCGACAAGGCAGAGCGTCGCCTGCTGCGCTGGCGCCCTGCCCCGACCTGATCGGCTTTTTCACACCTTCGCCCCACCGCGCTCTCATTGCATAGAGCCTGAAGTCTTCACCAGGCCCAGAAAGGACACCCCATGGCCCACGCCGGCACCATCGACATCCAGAACCTGCGCAAACAGTACGACGTCAAGGGCAAGCCCCTGACCGTCCTCGACAACATCTCCCTGTCCATTCGGCCAGGCGAATTCCTCAGCATCGTCGGCTCCAGCGGCTGCGGCAAGTCCACCTTGCTGCGCCTGCTGATCGGTCTGGAACAGGGCTACGAAGGCAAGCTGCTGCTCGATGGCAAACCCATCGTCGGCACCAGCCTGGAGCGCGGCATCGTCTTCCAGGAACACCGTCTCTTCCCCTGGCTGACGGTGGAACAGAACGTGGCGCTGGGCCTGCTGAACGCGCCCGGCTCGCAAGCCTCGAAAGACAAGAGCGTGCAGGAGCACATCTCGCTGGTTGGCCTCAAGGGCTTCGAGAAGGCCTATCCCTACCAGCTGTCGGGCGGCATGTCGCAACGCGTGGCCATTGCACGCGCCCTGGTCAACCGCCCTGAAGTGCTGCTGCTGGACGAGCCGTTTGGTGCGCTGGATGCCCTCACGCGCACGCGCCTGCAGCAGGAATTGCAACGCATCTGGCAGGCCGAAGGCATCACGGCCATTCTCGTCACCCACGACGTGGAGGAGGCCGTCTACCTGGGCGACCGCGTCGTCGTGATGCAGCCACGCCCCGGTCGCATCAAGCGCATCGTGGGCGTGCCCCTCGATCGCCCCCGTGACCGCAACGACCCGGAGTTCGTGGCCGTCAAGGACGACGTGCTCAGCGAATTCAGCCACGAGATCAACCACGCCACCGTCAGCGAGCGCCTGGAGCGCTCCAGCGATCCGCTCGCCGCCTGATTCCCGATTTTTTTCACCCACAACGAAAGCAACCGCCCATGAAGCGCACTTCCCTGATCCTGGCCCTGTCCCTGGCTTTTTCCGGCATCGCCGCCCACGCCCAACAGGCTGCCAGCGCCGCCACCCCAGCTGCCTCCACGGCGTCGGCACCGGCCTACGTCGCTCCGCCCTGGACCTACAAGACCAAACAACTGAACCGCAACGAGGTCGACAAGCTCCTGGGCAACCCCAAGAAGCTGCTGATCATCGACCTGCGCCGCCCGGACGAGTTGGTCAAGTACGGCAGCTTCGCCACCTACCTGAACCTGCAACTGAAAGACCTGCCCGAACTGCTGGAGTACATCCCCAAGGACCGCGTGATCCTGACCGTGTCCAACCGCGCCCACCGCGCCGGTGCAGCAGGCGACATCCTGACCGCAGCCGGCTACAAGGTCGCAGGCGCCACGGGCAGCGAGGACTACCGTGAAGCGGGCGGAACCATCGTCAAGGTGTCTCCACCGGCACCCGCCGCATCGGCCGCGTCCAAGTAAACCTGGCAGACACCGAGCACCACGATGAGCCTGAGCAAGCCCCTCGACACCGCGTCAACCCAGACGCCCACGCCGCACCCGACCACCAGATCGGGCGCCCGACGCATCCTCCTGTGGGACCTGCCCTTGCGCGTGTTCCACTGGTCCTTGCTGGCCGCGGTGACCACGGCCATCGTGAGCGGGAAGATCGGTGGGGACCTCATGGGCATCCATGCCAAGGCAGGTCTGGCCATCGTCGGACTGGTGGCGTTCCGCCTGGTCTGGGGGCTGGTGGGCTCGACCCACTCGCGGTTCAGCCACTTTCTGCCCACTCCGGCACGCATCCTCGCGTATGTGCAAGGCCGCTGGCAAGGCGTGGGGCACAACCCCCTCGGAGCCTTGTCCGTGTTTGGCCTGCTGGGGGTGCTGGCCGTTCAGGCTGGAATGGGCCTGTTCACCAACGACGACATCGCCTTCCTCGGCCCCCTGGCGAGCCTGGTGAGCGAGTCGTGGCAGCAAAAGCTCACGGGCTATCACCACCAGTTGGCCAACCTGCTGTTTGTCCTGATCGGACTGCATGTGCTGGCCATCGTGTTTTACGCCCGCGCCAAGAAGGACAACCTCGTCAAACCCATGGTGACGGGCTGGAAGGAAACACCCCTGGGTGAGTCGACCCGCGGCGGTGGCCCGGTGGTCTTTGGTGTGTCGGTCGCCCTGGCTGCTTTGGCGGTCTGCGCGGCCAACGGCGTGTTCCTGTCGCCCGACACCCCGGCGGCCAAAGACCCGGCCCCGGACACCTCCGTCACAGCGAAAACCGCAGATGCCGCAGATGCCGCCGAACCGGCCTCCGCTGCGGCGTCAGCAGGCGCCTCCCAAACCACCGCGCCGGCCTGGTGAGCTGGCCGCTCGAATATTCAGACGCCGCATAAGCAAGGTTTTTTTCATTCGTTCCGCGTTGATGCACTGAAAACCAGAATGCCTTCATCGCTTCACAACCCCCGCATGACCATGACCATTCCATCTCGCACCCGCCGCACCTTCAACGCCCTGGCCGTGGCCGCCGCCACCGTGCTGACCGCCTCGGCTGCCCTGCTGCCCGCGGTGGCCCAAGCCAAGGACATCACCCTGCTGAACGTGTCCTACGACCCCACGCGAGAGCTCTACCAGGCCATCGATGCATCGTTCGCCAAGTACTGGAAGGCCAAGACGGGCGACGACGTCTCCATCAAGGCCTCCCACGGGGGTTCGGGCAAGCAGGCCCGCTCGGTGATCGACGGCCTCGAAGCCGACGTCGTGACGCTGGCCCTGGCCTACGACATCGACGCAATCGCTGAAAAAGGTCTGATCGCGCCGAACTGGCAGAGCCGCCTCAAGTTCAACAGCACCCCCTACTCCTCGACCATCGTCTTCATCGTTCGCAAGGGCAACCCCAAGAACATCAAGACCTGGGACGACGTCGTCAAACCCGGCAATGCCGTGATCACCGCCAACCCCAAGACGTCGGGTGGCGCACGCTGGGCCTACCTGGCCGCCTACGGCTATGCCCTGAAGAAGTTCAACAACGACGATGCCAAGGCCCGCGCCTTCATCGGCAAGCTCTATGAGCACGTGCCTGTGCTGGACTCCGGCGCACGCGGTGCCACCGTGAGCTTTGCAGAGCGCGGCCTGGGAGACGTGCTGCTGTCGTGGGAAAGCGAAGTGGGCCTGGTGAAGAAGGAATTCGGCGAAGACAAGTTCGACGTCATCTACCCAGCCACCAGCATCCTCGCCGAGCCGCCCGTGGCCGTGGTCGACAAGGTCGTGGACAAGCGTGGTACCCGCGCCGTGGCCCAGGCTTATCTCGAGTACCTCTACTCGCCTGAAGGCCAGGACATCATCGGCAAGTACTTCTACCGCCCGACCGATCCGAAGGCTGCAGCCAAGTACGCCAAACAGTTCCAGAAGATCGACCTGTTCACCATCGACAAGGTGTTCGGCGGCTGGACCAAGGCCCAAAAGACCCACTTCTCCGACGGCGGCGTCTTCGACCAGATCTACACCAAGAAGTAATGCCAGACACCGGGCCCAAACGGACCTGGTTTCACAAAGGGGCCTGTCTTGTCAGACAGGCCCTTTTTTCATGCGAGAGGCCTTCAGGACGCAAGACAAAGCCCCCAGGCCGGCGAGGCACTGGGGGCTGCCTGTTGGGGCGCGCCGCGGGACGCCGCCGCGCGTTCAGGCCGGCTGAGCCAGGTTCACCGCTTCAGACTCCTCACCCTCGTCCTGTGCCCCGAGCAGGCCATGGCGCTTGAGCTGGGTCCGCAGCATGTTGCGCGTGATGCCCAGGGCCTTGGCCGTGCGCACCTGGTTCTGTTTGCTGTGGGCAAAAGCTGCGTGGATCAGCGCAGACTCCACCGTGTCGAACAGGTCAGGCGTGCCGGCGTCCAACAAGGCCCGCCAGGCCTCGACCAGGCGATCCAGGGGCGGCACATCCACTGCGGCCACATCCAAAGGACCGGGCAGCACCGATGCGCCAGCAAGAGGCTCTGCCGGAGCCACCACAACCTCGGACGGCACCACCCGCTGGGGGGTATCGGCTTCGCGAACCCTCCCCAGCCCTCCCACGCTCAATGGCGCACCTGGTGCCTGCGCCTGTCCCACCAGCGGCACCAGTCGGATGTCCTCCGTGCGGATCAGCTGATCTCGGCACACGATCAGGGCAAAGTGGATGACGTTTTCCAGCTCGCGGATGTTGCCCGGCCAGCTGTAGTGCAGCAGCGCCAGCTGGGCCTCTTCCGTGATCTGGACGTCCGTCTGCCCAAGGCGAGTGCGGTGCACCTCGATGAAATGCCGGGCCAGAGGCAGGATGTCGGCCGGCCGCTCGCGCAATGGGGGCAGGCGCACACTCGCCACACTCAGTCGGTAATACAGGTCAGCCCGGAAGTGCTGCGCTTCCACTGCACGCGCCAGGTCGATGTTCGTCGCCGCCACAAGGCGCACATCGAGCGGGATCGCCCGGCGAGAACCCAGGCGCACCACCTGGCGTTCCTGCAACACGCGCAGCAGCTTGACCTGCAAGGCCATGGGCAGGTCGCCGATCTCGTCCAGAAAGAGCGTGCCGCCATTGGCGGCCTCGAACCAGCCACTGCGAGCCTGCGAAGCCCCTGTGAAGGCCCCCGACTCGTGGCCAAACAATTCGGCATCGATCAGCGACTCGCTGAAGGCGCCACAGTTGACCGGTACAAACGGCCCGCGTCGGCCACTGGTGTGGTGAATGTGGCGGGCGATCAGCTCCTTGCCCGTGCCGGTCTCACCGGTGACCAGCACCGTGGCCTCGCTGCGGGCAATGCGCTCGACGCTCTCCAACAAGGCCAGCGAGCCTGGATCGTGAAAGACCAGCGCCTTTGCCCGGATGGACAGGGGCGCAGACGGCGACTGCGGGAGGGTGAGGACTTTTTCCACTTGAAGGCTCTTCTGATCGGCGCAGCACGGCAAGGTGCTGCATATCAAACAAGTCGACACCGTAAAGGGCGCCGAACCAGAAGAGAAGCTTGATTTTCAACAGTGCTTATGCAGCGTCACCGAAGTCACACGGCCGCCCGGTTCGTCATGAGATCCCCGATGCGATGGATGCGAAATCGTCACTTCACGGCCTGCCAGCCATGGCGCTACCTTGTTGACTCGTCATCCATCTCTGGCCAAAAAGGAGCACCATGAGCATCACCGCCATCAACGTCCGCAACCAGTTCCGCGGCAAGGTCAAGGAGATCATCGAAGGCCCTGTCGTCTCCGAAATCGACGTGGAAACCCCCTCAGGACTGGTGGTCACGTCCGTCATCACCACGCGCTCCGTGAAGGAACTGGGCCTGGTGCCCGGCAAGGAAGTGATCGCCTTGGTGAAGTCCACCGAAGTCGCCA
Source organism: Aquabacterium sp. (assembly GCF_021768455.1). GTDB lineage: Bacteria > Pseudomonadota > Gammaproteobacteria > Burkholderiales > Burkholderiaceae_C > Aquabacterium. The sequence goes on from NZ_JAIZVX010000004.1 coordinate 53,496, forward strand.
TCGCCGCGCTCTGAGGCACCCATGGCAAAAGGCCCTCTCCTTGCGGACAGGGCCTTGTCGGTTGGGGCGTCACCCGGCGTTCGGCCAGGCGGCGGCGCGGCCACCTTGGTTCAGGTCCTTGCGTTCACGTCCCGCGCGACCACGTAAGCCTGTACCTCGGTGCTGCCGGCGTTGCGCCAGGCCAGCGCCTGAACGCCTTCAAACTGAAGGGCTTCACGGGCCTCGACACGGTGCGGCACCTCATCGATCAGCACATCCAGCACACCGGCCGAAACCACCACATTCACTCGGCGCGCACGCAAGGGTGCGGGCCAGCGCAGCTGCGCAGAGGGCGAGAGCCGCAACTCCAGGAACTCGTCCCCCACACCGTCAGAAGCCTGCTGCAGCGCGCGCCACTCGCCTTGTCCTGTGGCCAGGCGGGTGAGCTGCGGAGCCTGCGGCTTGAGCAACAGCACCGACTGGTCGTGACGGGGCTCGAGGAACCAGGAGACCGAGACCGCCAGGGCCTGAGCGACCTGCCACAGGGTCTTGATGCTGGGCACGCTCTTGCCCTGCTCGATCTGACCCAGCATGGCGCGCGACACCCCGCTGTGCAGCGCCAGCTCCTCCAGAGACCAGCGGTGCTGCTTGCGCAGGCGTTTGAGGTTGACGCCCACCAGCGTCGACACCGCCACATCGCTCACCGCGGCCCGGGACGAAGATGCGGCGGGCGCATCGACCGCCACCGCTCGCCATGGCAGGCCATTGACCGGGCGTTGGGCCCATACCGTGTTCGCAGTGCTCATGACGTGGCTCTCTTCTCTGCTGGATTGGAATGTCTGCCCGCCACGATAGCCAGCCTGCCAAACGCAGAAAACGACCGAATGCGCATGGGGATCCTCGCTTTGCGCATGAGCATCGATCAGGTTTGCCCACTCGCCTTATGCGCCATTCGAGCAAAGGCATGCACACACATTGCTTTTCCGCCAATGGGAGGCCGACCAAGATGGCGGCCTGAGCACAGCCCGTTTGCCACCATGAGCACACCTCACTCGCCCTCGTCTCGTCACCCTGCCCACCCGCACGGGACCAGCCTGACCCGCAGCACGGGTGCTTATGCCGGTGAGCCCGTCAAGGTTCTGATCATCCCGGGCCTGCACGACAGCGGCGCCACGCACTGGCAAAGCTGGCTGCAAACGCAATACCGCGGCGCCGTTCGGGTCAAACAGCACGACTGGCACCAGCCCGAACTGGATCGGTGGGCAGACCAGATCGGAGAGACGCTCGCCCGCTCGTCCGACAAGACCACCTGGGTCGCCGTGGCCCACAGCTTCGGCTGCCTGGCCCTGGCACGCCACCTGGCCCTTCACAAACCCGAATCCGGTGCCTCCTGCGGCATCCGCGCCGCCCTGTTGGTGGCCCCGGCCGATCCCGTCAAGTTCAACGTGACAGAACGGCTGCCCACAGAGGGGCTGGGCATCCCCAGCACATTGATTGGCAGCGAGAACGACCCGTGGATGCCCCTGGAACGTGCCCGCAGTTGGGCGGGGCACTGGGGCGCCCGCTTCCACAACCTGGGGCAAGCCGGGCACATCAACGTCGAATCCGGCCACGGGCCGTGGCCCCTGGCGCGCTACCTGGTGGACCAGATGATCCGCGACCAGCAACGCCAGCGCCGGATCGACCGAGCACATCCGCTTGAGCTGCACTACGCCATCTGAACGGCATCCTCACATTCACGCCGTCATCACCCGACGAGACCGGGTGCGAAAAAGGAGCGATCAGGCGAAGCTGAGACAATGCCGGATCTGTTGAGGTCCCGCGAGGTCTGGTTTGATCGTCCGCCCCCGTCCCAATTGGCTGCGCATGCTCGTCGTGTGGCGCGGCTCCATCATCCTGCGCATCCTGCCGCAGCTGATTTTCACCACCGCTCTCTCAGCCCTGGTGGTGGTGTTCCACGGTGAGCTGCTGCACTGGAAGGTCACCCTGACCGCCGTGCCTTTTTCGCTGGTGGGCGTGGCCCTGGCCATCTTCCTGGGCTTTCGCAACAGTGCCAGCTACGACCGCTACTGGGAGGCCCGCAAGCTCTGGGGCAAGCTGCTGACCGACAGCCGAAACCTGACCCGCCAGCTCGTGGGCTTCAGCCCGGCCGATCCGCGTCCCCTCGCCCAGGGCGTGATCGCTTTCGTGCACGCCTGCCGTCACCAGCTGCGCCAGACCGATGCCCTGCCCGACCTGCAACGCCTGCTCCCCGCCCACGTGGTGGCCGATCTGGCCGAGCGGCGCTCGCGACCCATGCGCATCCTGGTGTGGCTGGCCGCCGAACTGCGCCAACGCCGCGAGGCCGGTCAGCTCGACCCCATGCTGCTGGCGGAAATCGACCGCAGCCTCAGTGGCCTGAACGACGCCTGGGGTGGCTGCGAACGCATCGCCTACACGCCCCTGCCCTTCACGTACTCGGTGATCCTGCACCGCACGGTCTACCTCTACTGCTTCATGCTGCCCTTTGGCCTGCTGGACTCCATCGGCATCATGACGCCGCTGATGGTCGCCTTTGTCTCGTACACCTTTTTCGCCATCGAGGCCCTGAGCGACGAGATCGAAGAACCCTTTGGCACCATGCCCAATGACCTGGCCCTCAACGCCATGGCCATCAACATCGAAGCTGCGGTGCTGGAGATGCTGGGAGACCGCGTGCTGCCCGCCGCCCCCCAGCCCATCGATCACGTGTTGAGCTGACGCGCCACCACGACCACCTCGATCCGCCAGCGCGGGTCGGCCAGGGCCGCCTGCACCGTGGCGCGCGGGGGCGTGTGACCCGGCACCACCCAGGCATCCCACACCGCGTTCATGCGGCCGATGTCGGTGATGTCTTTCAGGAAGATCTGCACGCTGAGCAACTGCGTCTTGTCGCTGCCCGCCTCGGCCAGCAGGCGATCGATGTGGCCCAGCACCTCGCGCGTCTGCCCTTCGATGTCGGCCTCGGGTGCCTGGTCCGGCACCTGCCCGGCCAGGTAGACCGTGCCTCCGGCGATCGCCACTTCGCTGTACCGCGCGGCCACATGCAAACGTGTCACCATGTCGTGATTCCCTCGTGCAAAAGCCGGCATCGTAATGCCGTGACACCATGCCCACCACAGAACAACCCGACTTCCGCTCGCCCGATTTCCTGCGTGCCCACATCCGGCACACGCTGAGCTTCTACGAAGGGCGTGCGCTCGACGCCAGCGGTGGCTTCTTCCACTGCTTCAAGGGTGACGGCACCGTCTACGACGTCCACACCCGCCACCTGGTCAGCAGCACGCGTTTCGTGTTCAACCACGCCACGGCATTCCGTGCCTTTGGCCGCCCGGAAGACCAGGCCGCTGCACGCCACGGCCTGCGCTTCCTGCACACGGCGCACGCCCAGCCCCAGGGCGGCTACGCCTGGGTGATCGAATGGCGAAACGGTCAGGCCACCGTGGTCGACGGCACGAACCACTGCTATGGCCTGGCCTTTGTGCTGCTGGCCCATGCACACGCCCTGATGGCCGGTGTGAGCGAAGCCGAAGCCGACCTGCACGCCACCTTCGAGCTGATGGAAGACCGCTTCTGGGAGCCCGAGCACGGCCTCTACGCCGATGAGGCCACGCCCGACTGGCAAGTCGGCCCCTACCGCGGACAGAACGCCAACATGCACGCCTGCGAAGCCATGCTCGCAGCCCACGAAGCCACGGCCGAGCCCCTCTTCCTGGCTCGCGCCCTGGAACTGGCCGAGTCCATCACCCAGCGCCAGGCCAGCCAGAGCAAAGGCCTGATCTGGGAGCACTACCAGGCCAACTGGCACGCCGACTGGGACTACAACCGCCACGACCGCAGCAACATCTTCCGCCCCTGGGGCTTTCAGGTGGGGCACCTGACCGAATGGGCCAAGCTGCTGCTGCAACTGGAGCGCCGCCTCGGCCCCGATCTGGCCCCCGCGTGGATCCTGCCCACGGCCCGTCACCTCTTCGATACGGCCATGCGCCGTGGCTGGGACATGCGCCACGGCGGCCTGGTCTACGGCTTCGGGCTGGAGGGCGAGGTCTGCGACGACCACAAGTACTTCTGGGTGCAGGCCGAAAGCCTTGCCGCCGCCGCCTGGCTGGCCACCCGCACCGGCCTGCCCCATTACTGGGACTGGTACGAGCGCATCTGGACCTACAGCTGGGCCCATTTTGTGGACCACGAGCACGGCGCCTGGTGGCGCATCCTCACGGCCAGCAACCAGCACCTCAGCGACGAAAAAAGCCCACCCGGCAAGACCGATTACCACACCATGGGCGCCTGCCACGACGTGCTGAAGGCCCTTGCCCCGCAGGGCTGAGCCAGGTCCGTTGCCCTGGGGCCTCAGGCTGCTGGCAGGGCCCTGACCCGGCTGGCGCGCGCATCGGCCACCGCCCAGGCGAACACACCCAGGCCGGCCAGGGCCAGCAAGGCACCCACCCAGCCGGTCGACTCCCAGCCCAGGCCGGCTGTGATGGCCACCCCACCCAGCCAGGCCCCCAGGGCATTGGCCATGTTGAACGCAGAGTGGTTGAGGGCTGCCGCCAAGGTCTGCGCGTCACCGGCCACGTCCATCAGCCGGATCTGCAGCGCCGGGCCAATCGCCACCACGGTGCCGATCAGGAACGCGTTCAGCGAGCCCAGCCACACGCTGTGCGACGTGAAGGTGAAGGCCGCCAGCACCAGGGCCGACCACACCAGCATGCCACCCACCGACTTCATCAGGTAGCGATCGGCCAGCCGTGCGCCCAGCAGGTTGCCGGCGATCATGCCCAGGCCAAACAGCGAAAGCACCACGGGCACGACCGACAGCGGCATGCCAGCCACCTCGGTCATCGTCGGCTTGATGTAGCTGAACACCGAGAACAGGCCGCCAAATCCGATGGCGCCAATGCCCAGGGTCAGCCAGACCTGCTTGCGCTTGAGCGCGCCCAGCTCTCGCATCGGACTGGCACCGGCCGCTGCGGCCATCTCGGGCACCTCGCGGTAGATCAGGCCCACCGCCAGCAAGGCAATGAGCCCCACCAGCACAAAGGCGGCACGCCAGCCGAAGTGCTGCCCCAGCCAGGCCGCCAGCGGCACCCCCAGCAAGGTCGCCACCGTGAGGCCCATCATCACCAGCCCCACCGCCCGCGCACGCTGCCCGGCCGGTGCCAGGGCCGCAGCCACCAGCGAGGCCACACCGAAATAGGTGCCGTGCGGCATGCCCGCCACGAAGCGCAGGCCGTTGAGTGAGAAGTAGCCCGGCGCCATGGCGCTGGCAAAGTTGCCCAGGGCGAACACCAGCATCAGCGCCATCAACAGGGTCCGACGGCCCCAGGTGGCGGCCAGCACAGCCAGCACCGGTGCACCGATCACCACGCCCAGGGCGTAGCTGCTGATCACGTGGCCCGCTTCGGGGATGCTCACCCCGATGTCTTTGGCCACCTCGGGCAGCAGCCCCATGATGACGAATTCACCGGTGCCGATGGCGAAACTGCCGGTGGCCAGGGCCAGCATGGCGCGGCCAGTGTGGAGGG
>NZ_JAIZVX010000038.1 GCF_021768455.1 Aquabacterium sp.
TTTTCGCCAGCCTGGGTGAAGGAAACCCGCGATGGCCGCTGCGGCCTGGGCCTCCTACAGTGGGTTTCAGCGCCGCACACCGGTGGCGCTCGCCGGCCGTGCGTCTGGCCCGTCCGGTGCCCTCTGCCCATCTTGCTCAAGGAGAGCCTTCATGACCTGGGAAACCCCTGCCGCCATCGACCTGCGTTTCGGCTTCGAGATCACGATGTACATCGCCAACCGCTGAGGCCATCCGGCCCTGGCGCCAGGCCTGCGGGTCAGGCGCCAGGGCCGGGCTGTGCTCGCTCCCTTCGCACCCCCATGAAAATCCGTGTCCTGGGCAGCGCCGCTGGCGGTGGCTTCCCGCAGTGGAACTGCAACTGCCCCAACTGCGATGGCTGGCGACAGGGCCGCATCCGTGCCCGCGCCCGCACGCAATCCTCCATCGCCGTGAGCATCGATGCCGAGCGCTGGCTGCTGTGCAACGCCTCGCCCGACATCCTCCAGCAGCTGCGCGAGTTCCCCGCGCTGCAACCGGCCCGCGCCCTGCGCGACACGGCCATCGAAGCCATCGTGCTGATGGACGCCCAGGTCGACCACACCACCGGCCTCTACATGCTGCGCGAACACCGCCAGCCCTGGCCGATCTGGTGCACGGGGCCGGTGCGCAGCGACCTGCTGGGCAGCAACCCGCTGTTCCAGGTGCTGAGCCACTACAGTGGCGTGGCATGGCAGGAATTGCCCGTGGCCGAAGCAGGCTTCCACATGCCCCAACTTCCGGGTCTGCACCTGCGGGCCTTGCCCCTGCGCTCCAACGCGCCACCGTATTCCCCGCGCCGCGACCGGCCGGATCCGGCCGACAACATCGGCCTGCTGCTGGGCGACGAACACACGGGGCGCCGCCTTTTCTACGCGCCCGGCCTGGGCGAGATGGAGCCCCATGTCTGGGCCGCCATGCAGCAGGCCGATGTGGTGCTGGTCGACGGCACGCTGTGGACCGACGACGAGATGATCCGCCTGGGTGCCTCCGGCAAGACCTCGCGTGCCATGGGCCACCTGCCCCAAAGTGGCGATGGCGGCATGCTGCACTGGCTGCAGCAGCTGCCGGCGTCCACCCGCAAGGTGCTCATCCACATCAACAACACCAACCCCATCCTCGATGAGGACAGCGCCGAGCGGTCCGAGCTGGACCGCCTGGGCGTGGAAGTGGCCTTTGATGGCATGGAGATCACCCTGTGAGCCACCCCCCCTTTGCCGCCGTGCGGGACGGCACCCCCGCCACCTTGCTGGCCTTGCAATCGACCCAGGCCGATGCGCGCCCCCGCTGGTCGGCCGACGAGTTCGAAGCGCGCCTGCGCGAGAAGGGCACCAGCTACCACATCCACCACCCCTTTCACGTGATGATGGCCGAGGGCCGGCTCACGCAAGCGCAGATGCAGGGCTGGGTGGCCAATCGCTACCTCTACCAGATGGCCATCCCGGTCAAGGACGCGGCCATCCTCGCCAACTGCCCCGATCGCGAGGTGCGCCGGGAGTGGATCGAGCGCATCCTTGACCACGACGGCCGCCTGGTCGATGGCGTGCGCGAGGAGGGCGGCATCGAAGCCTGGATCCGCCTGGGCGAGGCCGTGGGCCTCACGCGCGACGATGTGGTCTCGCAGCGCCTGGTGGCGCCCGCGGCGCGTTTTGCGGTCGACGCCTATGTGAACTTCGCGCGGCAACAGCCCTGGCAGGAGGCGATCGCATCCAGCCTGACCGAGCTGTTTGCACCCCACATCCACCAGCAGCGCCTCGACCTCTGGCCGCAGGCCTACCCCTGGATCCAGCCCGAAGGTCTGCAGTACTTCCGCAACCGCCTCACCCAGGCGCGCCGCGACGTGCAGCATGGCCTGCGCTTCACGCTGGACTACTTCAGCCAGACCCGCGCCCTCCAGGAGCGTGCCCTCGACATCCTGCAGTTCAAGCTCGATGTGCTCTGGGCCCTGGCCGACGCCATCATGCTCAGCCAGTGCAAGGTGAGCATCACCGGAGCCAGGGCATGAGCGCAGCAGCCAACCTGCCAGACGCATGGCCCGATGCCGTGTGCCCTCGCGTGCGCAAGCCCTTTCGTCTGCAATGGGAGCCCGCCCAAAGTGCCTGGGTGCTGCTCTACCCCGAGGGCATGGTCAAGCTCAACGGCAGCGCGGGCGAGATCATGAGCCGATGCGATGGCGAACGCAGCGTGGCCGCCCTGATCACCGAATTGCAGACGCGCTTTCAGCTGCCCGACCTGGGCAATGACGTGCGGGCGTTCCTGCACATGGCCCGCCAGCAGGGCTGGGTCGATCTCACCATGCCCGAGGGTGGGGTGGCGGCATGAGTGCCGAGCCGAAGATCGGCCCTCCGATGTGGCTGCTGGCGGAGCTCACCTACCGCTGCCCGCTGCACTGCGTGTTCTGCTACAACCCGTTGGACTTTGCCGCCACCACGGCCGAGCAGGAACTCTCGACCGAGGACTGGTTTCGCGTGCTGCGCGAGGCCCGTGCGCTGGGCAGCGTGCAGCTGGGCCTCTCAGGTGGCGAACCGCTGGAGCGCGACGACCTCGAGCGCATCGTGGCCGAGGCGCACCGCCTGGGCTTCTACACCAACCTGCTGACGTCGGGCGTGGGCCTGACCGAGGCCCGCATCCTGGCGCTGAAAGAGGCGGGTCTGGACCACATCCAGCTCTCGTTCCAGGACGCGACCCGCGAGGTCAACGACTTCCTCTCCAGCACCAGGACCTTTGCGCTCAAGCAGAAGGTGGCCGGCCTCATCAAGGCCCACGGCTACCCCATGGTGATGAACGTCGTGCTGCACCGCCTCAACATCGACCACATCGACGCCATCATCGCCATGGGCGAAGCCCTGGGCGCCGAGTACATGGAGCTGGCCAACAGCCAGTATTACTCCTGGGCCCACCTCAACCGCGCCCAGCTGATCCCGAGCCGTGAACAGGTCGAGGCCGCCGAGCGCGTTACCCAGCAATGGCGCGACAGGCTGGGCGAGCGCATGCGCCTTTTTTTTGTGGTGCCCGATTACCACGGCGACCGCCCCAAGAAATGCATGAATGGCTGGGGCAACGTGTTCCTCACCGTCACGCCCGATGGCACGGCCCTGCCTTGCCACACCGCGAAGATGCTGCCGGGCCTGCACTTCCCGAACGTGCGTGAGGCCAGCGTGCAGCACATCTGGTACGAGTCGGAGGGCTTCAACCGCTACCGCGGCGATGCCTGGATGAAAGACCCCTGCCGCAGCTGCCCCGAGAAGGAAAAAGACCTGGGTGGCTGCCGCTGCCAGGCCTACCTGCTCACCCAGGACGCCACCAACGCCGACCCGGTGTGCGCCCACTCGCCGCACCACGGCCTGATCGAGCAGGCCATGCGCGAGGCCCTGCCTGGGCGCACGGCGCGTGAGGCGCCCCTGGTGTTCCGGGACCCGGCCGCTTCCCGCGCCCTGATCAGGGACGGTTTGGCGCCAGTGCCTCCGGTCACACCGGCCTGATCCAATCTGGCACAGGCCCTTCCGTCGATTGGGGCTTGCCTTCGGGGCCGCTCTGTGATTCCATCACACCCATGCAGTCGATGACCGCTTTAAGCGCATTCCCGGGACGGGAGCGCGCAACAGGGCGGTGTCGTGTGCGGCTTCGGATTTGCTGAGTCGAGAGGCGCCGTCAGTGCGTCAGCCGTGTCTTTGTGTCTTCGCCGTTTGTCTGTTTGAGCAGCCCTCATCTGCATCAGAAAGGAAAGCACCATGTCCCTGAGCACCCCGATCGCCGACATTGGCTGGCAAGCCGCCCCCTTCCGCCTCAAGGGCACCGATGGGCACCCCCATTCGCTCAAGCAGCTGATGGGGCGCCGCGGCACCGTGGTCGCGTTCATCAGCAACCACTGCCCCTTTGTGCAGGCGATGATGCCCCGCCTCATCCGTGATGCCCGTGAGCTCGAAGCCTTTGGCGTCAGCGTCATCGCCATCAACGCGAACGACGCCACGTCCTACCCCGAAGACAGCTTTGGCGCCATGAAGCTGCAGGCCCAGGCCTGGCAGTTGCCCTTCCATTACCTGCACGACGAATCGCAGGCGGTGGCCCGCGCCTATGGGGCCGTGTGCACGCCCGATTTCTTTGGTTTCGATGCCGAGTTGCGCCTGCAGTACCGCGGCCGGCTTGACGAATGCCGAACCGAGCCGGCCACCGAGAACACGCCGCGCGAACTCTTCGATGCCATGCGCCTGATTGCCCACCTGGGCTACGGACCCGGCGAGCAGGAGCCCAGCATCGGCTGCAGCATCAAGTGGCGCGAGACCGAGCCTTTGGCGGCGGCGCGCCCTCGCCTGCACAGCGTGGCTTGAGCCGGGCCCCCCGCAGATGCGGGTGTGCAGCAGGGGAAAGCCCAGGGCCGAGGGTTTAACGCGGGCCGTGACAATTTGCCTGTCATTGACCACACCCGTACGCACATGGACACCCTTCGCCCCCTGATCTTCGTCTGGCCCGAAGCGCTGGTTTTCTGGAGTGTGCTGGCCTGGGCCCTGTTCATGGAAGGGCGTCAGATGCAGCGCCGCAAGGCGGTGTCGGGGGGGCACGATGGCGACGACCGCTATTCGGGCCTGGTCATCTCCATCGGCTCGGGCCTGCTGCAACTGACGGCGGGCGCGCTGGCCTTTCATGCGCCCACGGGCATGGGGCCCGAGGCCCAGCACCCTGTCTACTATGCCGGTGTGGTCACCATCGTCGCGGGCATGCTGCTGCGCATCCATTGCTGGGCCGCACTGGGCACCTTCTTCACCCACACCGTCACCGTGCAGTCCGACCACCACGTGGTCGACATCGGTGCCTACAAGCTGCTGCGCCACCCGTCCTACCTGGGTGCCTTGCTCACGCTGGGTGGCTTCGGGCTCTTGTTGGGCAACTGGGCCAGCCTGGCCGTGATGGTGCTGGGTTCGCTGGGCATCTACCTCTACCGCATCGAGGTGGAAGAAGCCGCCTTGGAGGCCGCCTTGGGCGAGGCCTATCGCCGCTTCAAGCTGACGCGCAAGCGCCTCATTCCCTTCGTGTACTGAACGGTCGGGAGGGCTGTCCATGGGTCGCATGCCGTCCACCATCCTGAGCAGCAAGCGACTGCGTTGTGGCGTGACCGCGCCACCGCAAACGCTCAGTGGTTCTGATCTGTTCAACGGCCACATCGGCATCCCGGTGGTGCTGGTCTACCCGCAGGGGCTGGACCTGCGTCGCACCGAGGCCGCGCTCAGCGAGGTGCTCACCCACTATCCCATCCTGTGCGGGCGCATGAAGAAGGGGGCAGATGGCCATGCCTTCGTCGACGTCAACGACGCGGGCATCGATTACCGCCTGCACGACTGTGCCGGCCCCCTGCCGGCGACAGGCCCTGATTCCGGTTTTGCCGACACGCTCAAGCGCTATTTCAAGCCCTTCCTGCCCTGGCAGCTGGTCAACAAGGGTCAGCCTCTGCTGCAGGTCAACCTGTTTCGCTTCGAGTGTGGCGGCGTGATCCTGTGTTGCCATGCGCCCCACTCGCTGATGGATGGCAGCGCCTACTGGCAGTTCATGCGCGACTGGTCGGCGCTGAGCCGGGCCGAGGCGATCACGGTGCCGTCGTTCGACCGCCAGACCGTGATCCAGGCCGCACACGGTCGTGCCGTCCCGGCCGAAGCCGGGCTGCTGTACGACCCGCCCATGGGCGAGCGGCTCGGTCTGTTTGGCCGCCTTGGCTGGCGGGCCCTCACCAGCCTGAAGAAGGGTGTGATACGGGTGCCGGCCCACACCGTGCAGCACTGGAAGGGCGAAGCCCGCCGTCTGCTGCCTCCCGAGGCGGGCGTGAGCACCGCCGAGCTGGTGGGGGCCTGGTGCATCCAGCAGCTCTCACCCCTGATGCCCTCGGCACGCGAGCGCAGTGTGGGCATCGTGCTCGACCTGCGCCACAAGCGCCGCCTGCGCATCCCGCGCGATCTCTTCGGCAATGCCCTGGGGTATGGCGAGGCCCGCTACAGCCGTGAGGCCCTGGCCACTGAGAGCCTGCCCGAGCTGGCGCGCCGCTGCCGCCCGGCGCCCGAGCAGGTGTCGCAAGAGGCCTTGCTCGATTTCCTGGCCCTGATGGAGGCCTACCGTCAGCGCCGTGCCATCTGGCGCCTGTTCTGGCGCCCGGCCGGTGAAACGGTGGAGGCCGGGCTGATCCTGAACAACTGCGTCAACTTCCCCATTTACGACATCGATTTCGGCAGCGGGGGCCCGGCCTGGTACGACATCTGCGCCGTGGCGTTCCGCATGCTGATGGTGGTGCCCACGCCCGAGCAGGACGGGGGTGTGGACCTGCACCTCACGGCCCGCCCGGCCGAGTTGAGGGCCCTGAAGGCGGCCATGGCCCGTTTGAGCGCCGGTGCGGCGGCACAGGCCCCGGCGCCCGCGGCCGATCTGGGCGACGGGCTGCAGACGGCCTGAACAACGGCGCAGCGTCAGGGGTGGTTCTCGGGCCAGCGCTGGGCCTGGGCCCGGGCCAGGCTGGCGGCGTGGTCGGCGGGGCGCATCAGGCCGACATCGCGCAGGGCATCGGCCTGGGCGCGGTGGGCCGCGAGCCAGCGGTTGCGGTCGCCATGGCGGGCCGCCAGCTGGCCGGCATCCCAGGGGTTGGTGCTGCCACCGGCCACACACAGGTAGATGCTGGGCACGCTCAGGCTGGCCGTTGGCACGTTGCTGTACATGCCGTACTGGGCCAGGGGCTGGGCCAGCTCGGGCAGGCGCAGGCCACCCAGGGCGTTGCCATCGGCATCGCTCTGCACGAAACCCAGGGCGTTGCGCTGCAGGCGGGGCACGGTGGGGGGCGGCACGCCTTCGCTCACCCACCGGCGCAGGGCGTGCAGGGCGGCGTGATCGACCACCTCGGTGGGCAGGGTGTTGCCGGGCTTGAGGCAGCTGGGGGCCTGGTCGCGAAAGCTCGCAGGCCCCACCACCATGGCCTCGTCCTGCATGCGGTGGTCGAGGTGTGCGGCGCCGGCCACCTCCCAGTAGCGCACGTGCGGGGTGTCGGCGGTGTGGGACAGGCTCCAGCTCACGCTCACCTCCATCTCGGTCTGCACCTGCATCACCGGGGTGCCCAGGTCGGGGCGGATGCGGGGCAGCAACTGGCCGCTGTCGCCGTCCAGCACGGGGCCGGCCGCAGGCGCGCTGCCGTGCAGCAGGAAGCCTTGGTAGGTGCGGCTCAGGGGCTGGAAGGCGTTGAGGTAGGTGGTGAGGAAGACGGCCGATTGCGAATAGCCCATGGCCAGCAGGGTGGGGCGCTTCGCACTGCCCAGGAGCTGGTCGGCATGGGCGCGCACCGCTTCGCCCGCTTGTGTGAACACATCGTAGGCCAGGGCCTTGCTGGCGATGTGCTGGGCGGCGTAACGTGCCGGCTGCAGTGTCTGCAGGCCTTTGGCGCTGTCGGGCTCGGCGCTCACGCCCACCCAGGCGTAACCTTCGCGCACCAGTTCTTCGCGGGTCAGCACCCAGCCGCCGTCGAGCTCGAAACCCAGCGTGGTGTTGAGCCACTCGACCACCACCATGCCGTTGAAGCGGCGCGGGTCGGCCGGGCGGCGCACCAGCAGGCGGGTGCGGTAGGGCTCGGGAGCGCTGATCACGTTCAGGGCCCAGCGGCCATCGCGAGCCCACGCACCTGCCGGGGCGTAGCGCCGGGCGCTGCCGGTCAGCACCCATTCTTCTTCGGTGTGGCCGGTGCCGGCCAATTGGGCGGCACGGCTGGTGGCCGGGGTGCCTTCGGGCATGGGCAGCAAGCGGGCAGCTGTGCCCTTGACCATGTCTGGCGTGGCCGGTGGGCCCTCGGGTGGCTCGGCGCAAGCGGTGCAGAGCAGGGCCAGGCTCAGCAACGCCGCGGTGCGGCGCCAGGCGTGCCGGGCGCGTTTCAGGTGCGTGAAGGACAAAGACAAGGGCAGGGTCATGGACAGGAGGGTGGGCGGTGGTGCGCCACGCCGGCCAGGCGAATCAGCCCGGACGCGTCAGGCCTGGCGCAGGCACTCGATGATGCTCAGGCGCGCCGCCCGCCACGCTGGGACAAACCCGCCCAGCACGCCCATCACCAGCGCAAACAGCATGGTCTGCCCGGCCACGGTGACCGTGAAGCGGAAGCGGAAGGCCAGTTCCGAGAAGGTCGTGTAGTTCACGGTGGAGATGTCGACGCCCTGCATCAGCGAGGCCCCGGCCAGGCCGACTAGGCCGCCCACCATGGCCAGGCCCAGTGATTCCCCGAGGAAGGCAATCAGCACGGCCTCGCGGCGAAAGCCCAGGGCGCGCAGGGTGCCGATCTCGCCGATGCGCGAGGCCACGGCTGCGAACATGGTGATCATGGCGCCCACGATGGCCCCGATGGAGAAGATCACCGAGAGCGACAGGCCCAGCAGCTTGATGAACTTCGACATGGACTCCGATTGCTCGGCGTAGAAGTCCAGTTCGCGCTTGATGTCGAGCTGCAGGCGGGGGTCGGCGTCGATCACCTGGCGGGCACCGGCAAAGGCCTCGGGCGTGCTGAGCTTGAAGACGATGCTGGAATAGACCGTGCGGTGGAAGGCCTGCATGACCTGGTCGGCATCGCCCCAGATCTCGGAGTCGAAGCCGCTGCGTTCGGCATCGAAGAGGCCCACCACCACCCAGTCGCGGCCCGCAAAACGCAGGGTGTTGCCCAGCGAGACATTGGCAAAGCCGCGGGCGATGGCCGCCCCCACGATGACCTCCGAGGTGCCGGGCGCGAACATGCGGCCCGAGGTGATGTGGATCTGCGGGCGCAGGGCCTTGCCCACGGCCGTGGTGCCGCGCACCGTGACGTTGCTCATGCCGCCGCCGTCGCGCTTGGGCAGGTTGTTGAGCACCACCGCTTCGCGCGAGACCAGGGGCACGCCGGCACTGTCGGTGGCCACTCCGGCCACGGTGTCGATGGCGCGGGCCTGGTCGCGGCCAATGGCCGAGTTGATCTCGTTGCCCGCACCCTTGCGCAGCACCATCACGTTGTCGGGCTGGCCGGTGGCGACCATGGTCTCCTTGATGCCCTCGCTCATCATCAGCACGGTGGCGAAGACGAACACCACCAGGGCCATGCCACCCGCGGTCAGCGCCGTGGTCACGCGCCGCACCCAGAGGTTGCGCAGCACATAGGACAGGGGAACCGCTCTCATGCCTGCCCCTTATGCAATGTGGCGCAGTCCCTGAACGATGTCGATGCGCGACATCTTCCAGGCAGGCCAGGCCGCTGCGATCAGGCCCACGCCCAGCGCCGCCAGGGCCTGCAGCAGCAGGGTCTCGCTGGAGACCTCGAAGACCTTGAACAGCGAGCCCGTCTGCTTCATGAAGCCGATGGCCAGCGGGAAGGTCAGGGCCATGCCCGCCAGTCCGCCAATGGCCGCGATCATCAGGCTCTCGCCAAACAGCAGCTTCACCACAAAGCCCGGTGAAAAGCCCAGGGCCTTGAGCGTGGCGTACTCGGCCAGGCGCTCGCGGGCGGTCATGGTCATGGTGTTGGCCATCACGGCCATGATGATGAGGATGACGACGAAGCTCACCGCCCGGATCGCCATCAGCACGGCCTGGCTCATCGAGACGATGCCCAGCTGGAAGGCCTTCTCGGTCTCGGTGCGGGTTTCGGCCGCCGAGTTCTTGAACAGCGCATCCACCTCTTGCGAGACGGCCGAGGCGCGCGTCGGGTCGGTGATGCCCACCACGTAGATGCCCACCTGGTTGGCCACGGCCGAGCTGGCCCGCTTGCGCACGCTCTCGGCCACCAATGACCAGTGCATCAGCATCAGGGTTTCGTCGGTGCGGGCGTCCTTGGCGTTGTAGATGCCGCGGATGGTGAAGTTCCAGTTGCCGGGGTAGATGGTGCCGCTCAGGGGGATGGTGTCGCCCACCTTCCAGCCAAAGCGCTGCGCCAGCTTGCGGCCCACGATGGCGCCTTGCCGGTCGGCCATGAAGGCGGCTTTTTCGGCGTCGCTCAGTCGGTACTCGGGGTAGAGCTGGAAGTAGCTGGCACCGTCGACCGCGAAGCGCGCAAAGAAGTTCTTGCGGTCGATGTAGATGCCACCAAACCAGTTGGCCCAGGTCACGTTGCCCACGCCCTCGATCTTGCGGATGCGCTCGCCGTAGTAGAGCGGCAGCGGGTAGCCCAGCGAGATCGAACTGCGCGTGATCAGGCGGGTGTTGGAGGTAGCGTCGACGCCCGCGTACCAGGCGTCGACGATGGTGCGCAGCAGCCCGAAGGAGCTGATGGCGACCACCAGCCCGACCATGGTCAGCAGGGTGCGCAGCTTGTGCCGAAAGGCGTTTTTCAGCAGGAGCTTGAACAGGAACATCTGGGGCCTGTTGTCCGGTGCGTCAGTGACCGGCTTCGCCGCTGGCCACCAGCACACCCTTTTCGAGGTGGATCATGCGGCTGGCGCGCGCGGCGGCCTTGGGGTCGTGGGTCACCATCACGATGGTCTTGCCCAGGTCGTGGTGCAGTTCGTCCATCAGGGCCAGCACCTCTTCGCCGGTGGCGCGGTCGAGGTCGCCCGTGGGCTCGTCGGCCACGATCAGGGTGGGGTCGGTGACCAGGGCCCGGGCGATGGCCACGCGCTGCTGCTGCCCCCCCGAGAGCTCGTTGGGGTAGTGGTCCATGCGGTCGGCCAGGCGCACCATCTCCAGCGTGGCTTCCACATGGGCCTTGCGCTCCTTGCGGGTGAGGTTGGTCAGCAGCAGGGGCAATTCCACGTTCTCGTAGGCCGTGAGCACGGGCATGAGGTTGTAGAACTGGAAGATGAAGCCCACGTTGGCGGCGCGCCAGTCGGCCAGGGCGCCTTCGTCGAGCGTGGCGATGTCGACGCCATTGATCTTGATGGTGCCGGTGCTGGGCTGGTCGATGCCGGCAATCAGGTTGAGCAGGGTGCTCTTGCCCGAGCCGCTGGGGCCCATCAGCGAGACGAACTCGGCGCGGCCCACCTCGAGGTTGATGTCCATCAGCACGGGGATGGGCTGGCCGCCACGGGTGTAGGTCTTGCTCAGGTGCTCGATGCGGATGACCGGCTCTTTGAAGACGGGGTAGGGTGCGTTCATGGGGCCGCCGATCAGGAGTTGGCCAGGCTGACGCGGGCACCGTCCTTGATGCGGGCCGGGGGCGTCGCCACCAGCTTGTCGCCGGCCTTGATGGGGCCGCTGACCTCGCGCAGTTCACCCAGCTGGCGACCGGCCTTCACGGACACGGCCTCGACCGTGTCTCCGCTTTCCGAGGGCTTGATGCGGTAGACCACGCTCTGGCCGTCCTTCGTGACCACGGCGCTGCCGGCCACGGCCAGCACGGCCTGCTGGTCGGCATCGGTGATGGCCTGCGAGAGGAAGCTGACCTTGGCGCTCATCTCGGGCAAGATGCGGGCGTCGAGCTGGTCGAAGCGGATCTTGGTCATGACCGTGGCCTTGGCCCGGTCGACCGTGGGCACGATGCCGGCCACATGGCCCTTGAAGCGCACCGTGGGCAGGGCGTCAAGGGTGATCTCCACCGGCTGGCCGACCTTGGTCTTCGAGAGGTTGCCTTCCGACACGTCGGCCTCGACCTCCAGCGTGCCCATGTCGGCCATGGTCACCACCGCCCCCTGGGCGCCAGCGGCACTCGACATGGGCGTGATGATGTCGCCCACGTTGGCGTTCTTGACCAGCACCACGCCATCAAATGGGGCGCGGATCTCGGTGTAGTCCATGGCCACTTTCTGGCCCTTGAGCTGGGCGCGGGCCTGGCCCAGGGCGGCTTCCGCTGCGGCCACCTGGGCGAACACGGCCTTGTTGCGGCTCACGGTCGTCTCGACCGATTGCGGCGAGATGAAACCCTGGGCTTCGAGGCTGCGGGCGCGGGCGGTCTCGGCGCGGGCGTTGATCAACTGCACCTGGGCCTGCTTCACATTGGCTTCGGCCTGGTGCACGGCGGCCTCGGCGCCCAGGATGGCGGCGTTGATGTCGCTGCCATCGAGCCGGGCGATCAGCTCGCCCTTTTTGACCTGCGAGCCTTCGCGCACCCGCAACTCGACCAGGCGCCCCGAGGCCTTGGAGGCCACGGCCGAGCGGCGCTGGGCCACCACATAGCCCGATGCCGTCAGCTGCACATACTGTTGCGAGGGCGTGCTGGCCACCACCGAGGTGCTGCCGACTTCCAGCGTGCGCGGCACGAAGAACCATGCGGCGGCGGCCAGGGCCACGCCCGCGGCCAGGGTGAGGGGCAGCGCGCGCGACTTTTTGCGAACCGGCGCCTGGGCGCTCCTGTCGATCTTCAGTTTGGACAGGGCCGAGGGAGCGCTAACTTCAGTCATGGCGTGTGCGGTCAATGGAGGTCGGTGCGGTGATGTCAGGGGGCGGCAAACGGTGTGCGTTGCACTCCCGCCGAACATGAGACAAGAGGCTAAGTCAGATGTGGCGCACCTCGCCTAGGGGAATGCGTGCCTCCCCCCTCAAAGCGGTGGGGCACCGACCTATACTCAAATTCAAACGCTGTTGATGTGAGCACCCATCCCTTGCCTTCTTCCCAGGACGACATCTGCATGCTGGCCCTGCTGACCCCGGGTCAGCTCGCCGTGGCGCGTGCCCCTTCCACCGCTTCAGCCGCCTCTGCGGGTTCTGAGCCCATCGCGCCCATCGCGTCTTTTTCGCCCGCTGACGTGTCGGTCTGGCCCTGTCTGCAGGTGGCCGAGCTCGGGCGCGTGCTCAAGCAGGCCTGGCAGGCGCTCGGGCTCACCGCCGGGCGTGCGCCCCGTCACCTGGCCCTGGCCATCGCGGGCAGCGTGCAGGGCGACACGGTGCTGTTCACGCAGTCGGGTGAGCGCCTGTCGGTCGAGGCCCTGCGCCTGGGCCTGCAGCTCGACACCCTGCTGGTCGTCAACGACTTCACCGCCCTGGCCATGGCCCTGCCGCACCTGGCCGAGTCCGACAGCATCGCCCTGGGCGATGGCGTGGCGCAGCCGGGGGGCGTCATCGGCCTGATCGGGCCAGGCGAGGGCTTGGGGGTGTCGGGCCTGATCCCCGCCGAAGACCGGCGCATCACCCTGGGCAGCGAGGGCGGCCACATCAGTTTCGCCCCCTCGGACGAGACCGAGCTGCGCATCCTGCAGGCGGCATGGCGCCAGTGGCCTCACGTCTCTGCCGAGCGCCTGGTCTCTGCCGAAGGGCTGCGCTTCATCTGGCAGGTGCTGGGCGATGGCCTGGCCTCGGCCCCCGCGCCCAGCGCCGCGGCGATCATCGAGCAGGCCCACCGCTTTGCCGCGCAAGGTCTGGCACCCGCGGCGGCTCAAGGCGAAACCCGCGGTGACCTGGCCCGCAGCGCCGAGGCCGTGGCCGTGTTCGGCCGCATGCTGGGCACCGTCACCGCCGACACCGCCCTGATGCTGGGCGCGCTGGGCGGCGTCTACCTGGGCGGCGAACTGGTGCCGCGCCTGGGCGGGCTGCTGGCCGCGTCCGGCTTTCGGGCGCGTTTCGAGGCCAAGGGGCGCTTCTCCAGCTACCTGGCGCAGGTGCCGACGCGGCTCATCACCGCGCCGCACCCGGTGTTCGCCGGTCTGGGCGTGCTGCTGGCCCACCACCTGCGCAGCGGGGCCGTGCCCGTGGCGCAGGACGGCGCGCTGCTGGCCCGCATCCGTGGCCTGCGCGACGAACTCAGCCGCGCCGAGCAGCGCGTGGCCGATCACCTGCTGGCCCACCCGCGTGCCTTCATGAACGAGCCCGTGGCCGAGATCGCGCGCCAGGCCGAAGTCAGCCAGCCCACGGTGATCCGTTTCTGCCGCAGCCTGGGCTTCGAGGGGCTCTCCGACTTCAAGCTCAAGCTGGCCTCGGGCCTGACCGGCACCATCCCGCTGCGCCACAGCCAGGTCATGGTCGACGACGCCGCGCCCGACCTCTCTGCCAAGGTGCTGGACAACACCGTCTCGGCCATCGTGGCCATGCGCGACGGGCTCAACGGCCAGGCCATCGAGCGCGCCATTGCCCTGCTGCGCCAGGCCCGCCGCGTCGAGTTCCACGGCGTGGGCAACTCCCACATCGTGGCGGTGGACGGGCAGTACAAGTTCCTGCGCTTCGGCATCCCGGCCATGGCCCATGCCGACAGCGCCCTGCAGGCCATGGCCGCCGACCTGCTCGGCCCCGGTGACGTGGTCGTGGCCGTGTCGCGCTCCGGCGCCATGCCGGAGCTGCTGGTCTCGGTGGGCAAGGCGCTCAAGGCGGGCGCGGCCGTGGTGGCCATCACCGCGAGCGATTCGCCCCTGGCCCGCGAGGCCACGGTCACCCTGGCGGTCGACCACGTCGAGGGTCGCACCGAACAGCTCTCGATGGTGTCGCGGGTGCTGCACCTGCTGATGATCGACGTGCTGGCCGTGGGGGTGGCCATGAACCGCCCCGGGCCGCTGAAGTCGCCCTTTGGCCTGCGCGAAGACGCGGCCTCGTGGATCTCGCACGCGCGCTGATCACCACCGGCGCCTCAGGCGAAAAAAAAAGCCAGCCGGGCTTGCGCCGGGCTGGCTGTGAAGGAGAGCTGGGTCACATCCGACCGAGCCCCCAGGAGACGCGGAACAATCAGGCGGCCTTCAGTTGCGAGGCGGCCTGGGCCAGGGCGCGGATGGCGTCCCAGTCACCGGCCTTGACCAGCGAGGCCGGGGCCAGCCAGGAGCCGCCCACACAGGCGACGTTCGGCAGGGCCAGGAACTGCGGTGCGGTCTCGACCGTGATGCCACCCGTGGGGCAGAACAGCGCATCGGCGAAGGGGCCACCCAGGGCCTTGAGCATGGCCGTGCCACCGGCCTGCTGGGCCGGGAAGAACTTGAAGCACTCGAAGCCGCCGTCCATGGCGATCATCAGTTCCGAGGCCGTGGCCACGCCGGGCAGCAGCGGGGTGCTGGCTTCGGCGGCGGCGGCGATCAGGGCAGGCGTCAGGCCGGGCGACACCATGAAAGTGGCGCCTGCGCGGGCTGCGGCTTCCCACTGTGCGGGGGTGGTGACCGTGCCGGCCGCCACCACGGCGCCTTCCACGTTGCGGGCGATCTCCTGGATCACCTCGATGGCGTTGGGCGTGCGCAGCGTGATCTCCAGCACCTTGAGGCCGCCGTCCACCAGGGCGCGTGCCAGGGGCACGGCGTCTTCGGTGCGGTCGATCACCAGCACAGGGATCACGGGGCTCAGGCGCATGGCCGTCTTCAGGGTCGGGTTCAGGTTGCTCATCGTGCGGGGTCCTTGATCAGGGATGGGGAGGGCGGTGGGGGCTCGGCGCAATGGGCCTGGCTCACACACCGCCAAAGCTGGTCATGCCGAAACTCATCGCGCCTTGTTCTGCGCCGGTCACGGCCTGGCGCATGGCGCCGAAGAGTTCGCGGCCCGTGCCGAAGCTGTGCGCCTCGTGTTGGGCCGGGTCGATGACGTCGACGCTGCGCGCCGCCCACTCGGCTTCGTCCACCAGGGCTTGCAGGGTACCGGCTTCGGCATCCAGACGGATGACATCGCCGTTGCGCACCTTGCCCAGCGGGCCACCGGCCATCACTTCAGGCGTGATGTGGATGGCGGCGGGCACCTTGCCCGAGGCGCCCGACATGCGGCCATCGGTCACCAGCGCGACCTTGAAGCCCTTGTCCTGCAGGTTGGCCAGGGTGGGGGTCAGCGAATGCAGCTCGGGCATGCCGTTGGCACGCGGGCCCTGGAAGCGCACCACGGCCACGAAGTTCTTTTCCAGCTCGCCGCGCTTGTAGGCGGCGATCAGCTCGCTCTGGTCGTTGAACAGCACCGCCGGCGCTTCGACCACGCGGTTCTCGGGCTTCACGGCCGAGACCTTGATCACCGAGCGCCCCAGGTTGCCCTTGAGCACGCGCAGGCCACCATCGGCCGCAAAAGGCTGGTCGACGGTCGTCAGCACGGTGGCGTCGCCGCTCATGGCCGGAGCCGGCACCCACACCAGCTGCTCGCCTTCCAGCGCCGGGTTCTGGGTGTAGGCGTGCATGCCGCTCAGGCCATTGACGGTGCCGGCCACGGTCTTCACGTCGCCATGCAGCAGGCCTGCGGCCAGCAGTTCGCGGATCAGGAAGGCCATGCCGCCCGCCGCGTGGAAGTGGTTCACGTCGGCCTTGCCGTTGGGGTAGACGCGGGTCAGCGAGGGGATGATGGCCGAAAGGTCGTTGAAGTCGTCCCAGTCGATCAGGATGCCGGCCGCACGGGCCATGGCGACCAGGTGCAGGGTGTGGTTGGTCGAGCCCCCGGTGGCCAGCAGGCCGATCAGGCCGTTGACCACGGCGCGCTCGTCGATCATCACGCCCACGGGCGTGTACTCGCTGCCCAGGCGGGTGATCTTTGCGGCGCGGCGGGCGGCTTCGCGCACCAGGGCTTCGCGCAGGGCGGTGTTGGGCGAGACAAAGGCGGAGCCCGGCAGGTGCAGGCCCATGATCTCCATCAGCATCTGGTTGGAGTTGGCCGTGCCGTAGAAGGTGCAGGTGCCGGCGCCGTGGTAGGCCTTTTCTTCGGCTTCCAGCAGGGCGTCCTTGCCGATTTCACCGGCGGCATAACGCTGGCGCACCTTGGCCTTGTCGTCGTTGCTCAGGCCGGTGCCCATGGGGCCGGCCGGCACGAACACCGTCGGCAGGTGGCCGAAGCTCAGCGCACCGATCAGCAGGCCGGGCACGATCTTGTCGCACACACCCAGGGCCAGGGTCGCGTCGAACATGTTGTGCGACAGGGCCAGCGCGGTCGACATGGCGATCACGTCGCGCGAGAAGAGCGACATCTCCATGCCGGCCTGGCCTTGGGTCACGCCGTCGCACATGGCGGGCACGCCGCCGGCGAACTGGGCGGTGGCACCGGCTTCGCGGGCCGCGGCCTTGATCCAGGCGGGGAAGGCTTCCAGCGGCTGGTGGGCCGAGAGCATGTCGTTGTACGCCGAGACGATGGCCAGGTTGGGCGTGCGCTGCTGGCGCAGCCAGATCTTGTCGGCGGCAGGCGAGGCGGCGTAGGCGTGGGCCAGGTTGGTGCAACCCAGGCTGGCGCGTTCGACCGGACCCTGGCGCCCGGCGGCCTCGACGCGGGCCAGGTAGGCGGCACGGCTGGCCGCGCTGCGCTCACGGATGCGCTGGGTGACGGCGATGAGTTGCGGGTGCAGGGCGGCGGTGGGTTGGGCCATGGTTCTCGTCTCTGTCTTGCGGGATTTGCCAATGTAGCGAAATTTCAAATGCTTGTGTAGAGGTGTGGCCTGCAAATGGGTTTTGTTAATGCAATTCAACCGGCGTTTAAGGGGAAACCCTGATGCGTCGCGCTGGCGAAGCTTTGTTTGATAAAGTAGTATTACTACATCGTTTGGCGATGAATCGAGGAAGCATGGGTACACGAATGCAAGCCGTTCCCGAGTTGGATCTGGTCATCTTTGGCGGCACGGGCGACCTGGCCATGCGCAAGCTCCTGCCCGCGTTGATGCGCCTGCAGCAGGACGAGCTGCTGCCCGCCCGGCTGCGCGTGATCGGCGTGGCCCGTGAGCCCCTGACGCAGGCGGCCTTCCAGGCCCTGGCGCACGACCGCATTGCCTCCTACCAGGGCAAGCACTTCGACCCCGCCGGTTGGGACCGTTTTGTCGGTCACATCGACTACGCCCGGGTCGACGCCACCGACGCCGCCAGCTTCGACGACCTCGCCCAGCGTCTGCAGGCCGAGCCCCAGCGCGACCGCGTCTTCTACCTGTCGACCGCGCCGCGCCTGTTCTCCACCATCTGCGACCAGCTGGCCGCCAAGGGGCTGATCACCGAGCGCAGCCGCGTGGTGCTGGAAAAGCCCCTGGGCCACGACCTGGCTTCGTCCCGCGACATCAACGACGCGGTGGGCGGCCACTTCGGCGAACAGCAGATCTACCGCATCGACCACTACCTCGGCAAGGAGCCGGTGCAGAACCTGCTGGCCCTGCGCTTCGGCAATGCGCTCTTCGAGCCGCTGTGGCGCCGCGAATCGGTGCGCGACGTGCAGATCACCGTCTCGGAAGAGCTCGGCGTCGAGTCGCGTGGTGATTTCTACGACCAGGTCGGCGCCATGCGCGACATGGTGCAGAACCACCTGCTTCAGCTGCTGTGCATCGTGGCCATGGAGCCGCCAGCGTCCATCTCGGCCGATGCCGTGCGCGACGAAAAGCTCAAGATCCTGCGCGCACTGCGTCCCATCGAGGGGGCTGATGTCGCCCACAAAACGGTGCGTGGACAGTACCGTGCCGGCGCCTCGGGCGGCAAGCCCGTGCCGGGCTACCTGGAAGAAGAGCGCATCAAGCCCGACAGCACCACCGAGACCTTCGTTGCCATCCGCGCCGAGATCGACACCTGGCGCTGGGCCGGCGTGCCCTTCTTCCTGCGCACCGGCAAGCGCATGCCACAACGCGTGGCCGAGATCGTCGTCAATTTCCGCAGCGTGCCGCACTCGATCTTCGGGCAGTCGGCCGAGAGCATGAACCCCAACCGCATGGTCATCCGCATGCAGCCCGACGAGAAGGTCGAGCTGCACCTGCTGGCCAAACAGCCGGGCGACGTCATGAACCTGCAGCCCGTGCACCTGAACCTCGACTTCTCTCAGTCCTTCAAGTCGCGCAGCCTGGAGGCTTACGAGCGCTTGCTGATGGACGTGATGCGTGGCAACCTGACCCTCTTTGTGCGCCGCGACGAGCAGGAAGCCGCCTGGCGCTGGGTCGAGCCCATCATGAACGCCTGGAAGGCCAGCACCGACAAGCCCAAGCCCTACACCGCCGGCACCTGGGGCCCTGCCGCGTCCAGCGCCTTGCTGGGGCGCGATGGCCTGGCCTGGCACGAAGAGATCTGAACCATGAGCTTCCACACCCACCAGGCGCCCGACGCCCAGACCCTGGGCGACAACCTGGCCCGCTTCGTCGCGGCCCGTTTGCGCAACAGCCTGGCCGAACGCGGCGAGGCCCTGCTGATCGTGTCGGGCGGCAGCACGCCCCAGCCTTTCTTCAAGGCCCTGGCCCAGGTCGACCTGGACTGGTCCAAGGTGACCATCACCCTGGCCGACGACCGCTGGCTGCAGCCCCATGAGCAAGACAGCAACGAACGCACTGTGCGCACCACCTTGCTGCAAGGTCCGGCCGCAGCGGCGAACTTTGTCTCGCTGGTGACGCCCCAGGCCACGCCCGAAGAGGGCTGGGCCGAGGTGGAGCGCCGCCTGCAGGCCATGCCCTGGCCGGCCGACGTCACCATCTTCGGCATGGGCGGCGACGCCCACACGGCCTCGCTCTTCCCCAACTGCCCGGAACTGCCCCTGGCGCTGGACGATGCCCACGTGGGACTGAGCCTGCCCATTGGCGCACCCACCCTGCCCAATGTGCCGGTGCCCCGCCTGACGCTGACCCGACGCGCCCTGCTGCACACCCACTGTGCGGTGCTGCACTTCACCGGTGCCGCGAAGTGGGATCTGCTGACCCAGGCGAACGCGGCAGGCCCGGTCGGTGACATGCCCATCCGCATCGTGCTGCACCAGGACGCCGTGCCCGTGCACGTCTTCCACGCCGCCTGAGCGCGGCCTGCTGTCGCACAATCTCCCTTTTGAATGCAACGGCGGCACGCACCCGCCTGAACGCGAGCACGCACCCATGAGCGCAACCTATCCCCGCCTGCTGGGCGATGTGGGCGGCACCAACGTCCGCCTGGCCCTGCACGCCGCGGCCGATGCCCCGATCACCCACATCCTGACCCTGTCGTGCAAGGACTTCGAAGGGCCGCTGCAGGCCATCGAGCACTACCTGGCGCAG
Organism: Aquabacterium sp.; assembly: GCF_021768455.1. Classification (GTDB taxonomy): domain Bacteria; phylum Pseudomonadota; class Gammaproteobacteria; order Burkholderiales; family Burkholderiaceae_C; genus Aquabacterium. The sequence goes on from NZ_JAIZVX010000038.1 coordinate 19,761, forward strand.
GTGTTGCCGCAAACCGGTGGCGTGCGTCCGCGCTCGGGTGTGGTCGGCATCGCCAACCCCATCCTGGGTGACCGCATCAGCATGACGAACGCCCACTGGGCTTTCTCCATCAGCGAGCTGCGCGACGCCCTGGGCCTCGACACCCTCTCGTTCCTGAACGACTTCACCGTCCTGGCCCTGTCGCTGCCCGGTCTGCCGGCTTCCGACCTGGTGCAGGTGGGTGGCACCGAACCCATGCCCGGCAAGGCCAAGGCACTGCTGGGTGCCGGCACCGGCCTGGGTGTGTCGGGCCTGGTGCCCGTGCCTGGGCAAGACCTCTGGGTGCCGCTGGAAGGCGAGGGCGGCCACGTCACCCTGCCGGCCTTCGACGCCGAAGAGGGCCGCGTGATCGACGCCATGCGCGCCTTCCTGCCTGATCACGTTTCTGCGGAACGTGGCGCCCTGTCGGGCCAGGGCCTGCAGGCGCTCTACAAGGCCCACGCCAGCCTGGCCGGCGTCGCGCCCGAAGACCTCAGCCCCGCAGACGTCACACAGCGCGGCCTCGATGGCAGTTGCGCGCACTGCGTGGCCGCACTGAACAGCTTCTGCGCCATGCTGGGCACCGTCGCGGCCGACCTGGCCATGACCCTGGGCGCCCAGGGTGGCGTCTACATCGGTGGCGGCATCGTGCCCCGTCTGGGCGAGTTTTTTGCCCGCTCGCCTTTCCGTGCCCGTTTCGAAAGCAAGGGGCGCTTCAACGCCTACCTTGCCCGCATCCCCGTTTACGTGATTCATTCGGCCTACCCGGCCTTGATCGGAGCCAGCCGCGCCTGAACACCCCTCAGCGCGAGCGTCCAAGCAAAAAGCCCGCTTTCCGGCGGGCTTTTTGCTGTCTGGGTGGAGTCAACCGGGCAGGCGTGCCGCCTGGATCACCCGGCGTACGCCCCCTGCTCAGGCCTGGATGTTGAAGCGCGTGGCGTCGAATGCATCAAAGGCGTCATGGGCTGCCTGCTGGGCAGTTGCTGCTGTGTGAACCAGATCGGGCAGGGCGGCTGAAAACGCCGCGGTCATGCGAGTCGCAACCGCCGTCACGTCATGCGTTCGTCCGGCCTTGAAGCATGGACCGAGCGCAGCCTCAAGGCGCGCGGCCACATCGGGCAGCTGGGCCTCGAAGATGGTCACATGCCCGTGCTCGTGTGCCAGCACATGGGCTTGCGTGCAGGCGTCCGCCGCGACCTCCTCGCCAACCGAGATGCGCAATGGCTCGTACCCCAGGCTCATCTCCAGTTGCGGTGCATAGCAGACCTCGCCGGTGCGCTGGTAGGTCACGCGCACCACGCGCACCATGTGAACCACGTAGTCCATGTGCCAAATCGCTTGCGTGGTGCCCAGCACGACCCCGCCCTGTCGGTGGGTCACGGCGCCACTCGCTTCCTGGTTGAGCGCCCGCAGCAGAACGTGCAGTGGCGTTCGCTGTGGCTTCTTTGGCGCAAACAAGAAAAAGCCCGCCGGGTGGCGGGCTCTGGTGGGCTGTTGCTGTCCGTCCAGCTTACTTGGCCTGCTGCAGGCTCGGTCGCAACCGGGCGGGCGTGCTCGGGAAAGAGTGACGCAGGATGCGCCACAGCACCTGGCTGAACTGTTTGGTCATCGAGCCGGTGTTGTAGTGCTGGCCGTAGCGGGCGCAAATTTCGCGGATCTGCACGGCCATCTCGGCGTAGCGGTTGGCGGGCACGTCAGGGAAGAGGTGGTGCTCGATCTGGTGGCTCAGGTTGCCCGTCATCACGTTGAGCAGGAAGCCGCCCGAGAGGTTGGACGAGCCACGCACCTGGCGCAGGTACCAGTGGGCACGGGTCTCGTTCTTCAGCACGCTCTTGGGGAAGGTTTCCACATCGGTGGTGAAGTGGCCGCAGAAGATCACGGTGTAGGTCCAGATGCTGCGCATCACGTTGGCAGCCAGGTTGCCCAGCAGCACGGTCAGGAAGGCCGGGCCACCCAGGATCGGGAAGATCACGTAATCCTTGATGATCTGGCGGCGCATCTTCTTGCCAACGGGGCGAAACTGCTCGGCCATCTGCTTGTTGGTGACGCGGCCCGAGAACCAGCGGCCCAGGCGCAGGTCCTGGATGGCCACGCCCCACTCGAAGAGGAGGGCGAAGATCAGGGCGTACAGCGGCTGGCCCAGGCGGGCGGGGTGCCACTTCTGCTCGGGGAAGAGGCGCAGCACGCCGTAGCCGATGTCGTCGTCCATGCCGTGGACGTTGGTGTAGGTGTGGTGGCGGAAGTTGTGGGTCTTGCGCCAGTTTTCGCTGGTGCCGGCAATGTCCCACTCGAAGGTCTTGCCCTGCAGGTGCGGGTCGCCCACCCAGTCGAACTGGCCGTGGATCACGTTGTGGCCCAGCTCCATGTTGTCCAGGATCTTCGACAGGCCCAGGATGAAGGCGCCGCCGATGGCTGCAGGCCAGAACAGCGCTTCGGGCAGGAAGAAGGCCGCCATCAGCACGATGCGGCCCAGGGCTTCGCTGTAGCGGACGGCCTTGTAGATGTTGCGGATGTAGCGCACGTCGCGGGCGCCGAGGTCGGCGACGGTGCGGGCGCGCAGGGCGTCGATCTCGGCGCCGAAGCGCTCCAGTTCGTCGCCAGTCAGGGTGCGGTGCAGGGATGTGCTCATGGCAGTGATCTCGCTTCTCAGAGGTCCAGGCTGACGTCGGTGGTGGCGCGGCTCACGCAGATGCGAACCGGTGTGTCACCTTCGGCGTCGATGTCTTTGGTGTGCATGTCCTGCACGGTGCCGCTGTGCTTGGTGCACACACAGCTGTGGCAGATGCCCATGCGGCAACCCGACTTCGGGTTCAGGCCCTGGGCTTCCAGGGCGTCGAGGAGCGACGTGCCGTTCGAGACGGTCAGTTCGCGCCCCGATTTCAACAGTGTCACCCGCACGTCCTTCAGCTCGGACGGGTCGACCGCGGGGGCCGAGGGTGTGAAGCCTTCGGCCATGAAGCTGCGGGCGATGCCGGCGGTCAGTTCGCGCGCCGTGTCCACAAAGCCGCCCGGGCCGCAGGCGTAGACCTGCCGTGCCGAGAGGTCGCCCACCAGCTCCTGCAGTTGCTCGGCGCTGATGAAGCCGCGGTGTTCGCCTGCCAGCAGCTGCGCTTCGTGGGTCAGCACGGTGTGCAGCTTGAAGCGGGGCTGGTTCGCGGCCAGCTGGCGCAGTTCCAGCAGGAAGCAGAGTTCGGCGCGGGTTTTGGCCCAGTAGATGAGTGTCAGGTCGACCGGCATCTGCTGCGCCACCAGGGCGCGGGTCAGGCTCATCAGCGGGGTGATGCCGCTGCCAGCGGCCAGGAAGAGCCATTGGCCTTGCGGCTGCGCGGGCAGGGTCATCTCGCCAAAGGCCTCGCCCAGTTCCAGCACATCGCCTTCGCGCAGGTCGCGGCAGAGGTGGGTGCTCAGGCGGCCGCCTTCGGTGCGCTTGATGGTGAAACTCAGGAGGCCCTTGTTCGGCCCCTTGGTTTGCGGCGTGCCGGTGTAGCTGTAGCTGCGGGTCACGCGGCGACCGTTGACCTCGGCGCTCAGGTTGACGTGCTGGCCTGGCTTGAAGCTGCCGCAATGGCGGTTGGGCTTGAGCACCAGGGTGACCGTGTCGGCCGCTTCCACGCGGCGCTCGACCACGCGGGCCAGCGGGCGTTCCCAGGACCAGGCCGGGTTCAGGTGGCCGACCCAGAAATCGAAGATGCCGGGTTGGACCAGGGGCTCGACGAGGCGACCCAGGGCGCTGCCTGCGGGGCGTGTGCGGCGGGTGCTGGAAGACAAAGAAGGCAAAACGAGGCTCCGTTTGAGAGACTGCCGCGGAGTATACGCAAGCGAGTACGTTTGTCTATACAGTTGTGCATTAATTGCCGACGGATATGATGGTCAACCATTGAGCGCCATCAAAATGTCACTGAACGTCCCTGCTGCCCTGAACGATCTGCCTGTACCGCCTGCCGTGTCGGGGCCTGGGCGCAAGGCCGTGATCTCGCGGGACGACATCATCGCGGCGGCCCTCAAGCTGCTGGGGCCGCACCGCAGCGTCTCCAGCCTGAGCCTGCGCGAGGTGGCGCGTGAAGCGGGCATCGCGCCCAACAGCTTCTACCGCCAGTTCCGCGACATCGACGAACTCGCCGTCACCCTGATCGACATGGCCGGCGCCTCGCTGCGCCAGATCATCGGGCGGGCGCGCAAGCGAGCCAGGGCCGAGCAAAGCGTGGTCAACAGCTCGGTCGAGGCCTTCATGGAGCAGCTCCAGGCCGATGACAAGCTGCTGCACATCCTGCTGCGCGAAGGCACGGTGGGCTCCGACGCCTTCAAGCAGGCCGTCGACCGCCAGCTCAATTTCTTTGAAGAAGAGCTGCGCCTCGACCTCATCCGCCTGGCGCGCGCCGGGCGCACCGGCCTGCACGAGCCGGCTCTCACGGCCAAGGCCATCACGCGCCTGGTGTTCGCCATGGGTGCCTCGGCAATGGACCTGCCGCCCGAGAAGCTGCCCGAGTTCACCCAGCAGGTGATCGTGATGGTGCGGATGATCATCACCGGCACGCAGACCATGGCCGCGCAGGGCAAACCCGGCGCCTGAGCCCATCGGTGTGGCGCGGATGCCGAATGGCAGGCCCGTGCACCAAGTTGGTGGCCCACATCTTGCTGGTGTCATGAAAGCGCCTGCACACTGGCGCGGCATTCACCCCGGAGAGTCGTGTGTCCATCCACGTTGCCCTGAATCACGTCACCCATTACAGCTACGACCGCCTGGTCAACCTGGCGCCCCAGATCGTGCGCCTGCGCCCGGCGCCGCACTGCCGCACGCGCATCCTCTCGTATTCGCTGAAGGTCGAGCCCAGCAGCCACTTCATCAACTGGCAACAGGATCCGTTCTCGAACCACATGGCCCGCCTGGTCTTCCCCGAGAAGACGCAGGAGTTCAAGGTCACGGTCGACCTCGTTGCCGAGATGGCGGTCTACAACCCCTTCGACTTCTTCCTGGAGCCTGAGGCCGAGACCTACCCCTTCGCCTACGAGACCGAAGCCGCCCGCGACCTCGCGCCCTACCTGGTCAAGAGCGAGCTCACCCCTGCGTTCAAGGCCTTCGTCGACAGCATCGACCGCACCGAGGTGCGCACCATCGATTTCCTGGTCGGCCTGAACCAGCGCCTGCAGCGCGACATCCGCTACACCATCCGCATGGAGCCCGGTGTGCAGACGCCGGAGCAGACGCTCACGCTCAAGTCCGGTTCCTGCCGTGACACCGGCTGGCTGCTGGTGCAGGCCCTGCGCCACCTGGGCCTGGCCGCACGCTTTGTCTCGGGCTACCTCATCCAGCTCAAGGCCGACGTGGCCTCGCTCGACGGCCCTTCGGGCACCGAAGTCGACTTCACCGACCTGCACGCCTGGTGCGAGGTCTTCCTGCCGGGCGCCGGCTGGATCGGCCTGGACCCCACCTCGGGCCTGATGGCTGGCGAAGGGCACATCCCCGTGGCCTGCACGCCCGAGCCTTCGGGGGCCGCCCCGGTGTCGGGCGCGGTCGACAAGTGCGAGGTCGAGTTCCATCACGAGATGAGCGTCACGCGCATCTACGAATCGCCCCGCGTCACCAAGCCTTACACCGATGCCCAATGGGCCGACATCGATGCCCTCGGCAGCGTGGTCGACGGCCAGCTCACCCAGGGCGATGTGCGCCTGACCATGGGTGGCGAGCCCACCTTCGTCTCGGTCGACGACCGCGATGGCGCCGAGTGGAACACCGACGCCCTTGGCCCCACCAAACGTGGTCTGGCCACCGAACTGGTCCACAAGCTGCGCGCCCGTTATGGCGAGGGCGGCTTCCTGCACTTCGGCCAGGGCAAGTGGTACCCCGGCGAGCAGTTGCCGCGCTGGGCGCTGTCCATCTTCTGGCGCGCCGACGGCAAGCCCTGCTGGCAGGACCCCAGCCTCTTTGCCGACGAGCGCAACTCCGTGCGCTACACCAGCGAGGACGCCAAGCTCTTCATCGACACCCTGGCCACCAAGCTGGGCGTGACCACCGAGCACACCCTGCCGGGGTTCGAGGACACCTGGTACTACCTGTGGCGCGAACGCCGCCTGCCCGTCAACGTCGACCCCTTCGACACCAAGCTCGACGACGAGATGGAGCGCATGCGCCTGCGCCGCGTCTTCAAGCAGGGCCTGGAGCACGAGGTGGGTTACGTGCTGCCCATCAAGCGCAACGATGGCCTGAGCCTCAACGGCCCCAAGTGGGTCACCGGCCCCTGGTTCTTCCGTGACGAGCGCATGTACCTCGTGCCCGGCGACTCGCCCATGGGCTACCGCCTGCCGCTGGACTCCCTGCCCTGGGTCAGCGCCGACCAGTACCCCTACCTCCACGAGCACGATCCCTTCGCCCCCAAGGCCCCTCTGGCCGATGCCAGCCAGCTGCGCGCGCAGTACGGCCAGCACCAGATCGGTGGCGGTTTTGCCCAAGGTGGCACCGTCTCGGGTCAGGGGCAGAAGCTCGAAGGTCTGGGTGGCACGGGCGTGAACGGCGAGTGGGGCAAGCTGGGTGCGAACCCGGCGGTGCCTGGCGGCAAGGGACCGGCCTCGGCCTCGTCCAGCAGCGTGGACACCAACCGCGTGCCCAGCCGGTTCGAGTCGGCCTACTGGATCACGCGCACGGCCCTGTGCGTCGAGGTGCGCAACCCCGACCGCGCCAATGGCCCGCGGGTGGAAGACAAAGGGCAGGGCGGTGGCGTCATGTACGTCTTCATGCCCCCCTTCACCAACCTCGACGACTACCTCGACCTGCTCACCGCGGTCGAGGCCACGGCCGCCGACCTGGGCATGCACATCGTGCTGGAGGGCTACCCGCCCCCGCGTGACCCGCGCCTCAAGGTGCTGCAAGTCACGCCCGACCCCGGCGTCATCGAGGTCAACATCCACCCGGCTTCCAGCTGGGAGCAGCTGGTCGACCACACCGAGTTCCTCTACCAGGCCGCGCACGAAACCCGCCTCTCGACCGAGAAGTTCATGGTCGACGGCCGCCACACCGGCACGGGCGGCGGCAACCACTTCGTGCTGGGCGGGGCCACGCCGTCTGACAGCCCCTTCCTGCGTCGCCCGGACCTCATCCCCAGCCTGCTGACCTTCTGGCACAACCACCCGTCCTTGTCCTTCCTGTTCTCGGGCCTGTTCATCGGCCCGACCAGCCAGGCGCCGCGCCTTGACGAGGCCCGCACCGACCAGGTCTACGAGGTCGAGATCGGCCTGCGGGAGATCGAACGGCAAATGGAAATCTGGGGTCAGTGCCCGCCTTGGATCATCGACCGCACCCTGCGCAACCTGCTGATCGATGCCACCGGCAACACCCACCGCAGCGAGTTCTGCATCGACAAGCTCTACTCGCCCGATGGCCCCACCGGCCGCCTGGGTCTGCTGGAGCTGCGCGCCTTCGAGATGCCGCCGCATTCGAAGATGAGCCTGGTGCAGCAGCTGCTGCTGCGCTCGCTCGTGGCCTGGTTCTGGAAGGAGCCCTACAAGGGGCATGGGGCACAGCGTCTCACCCGCTGGGGCACCGAGCTGCACGATCGCTTCCTGCTGCCCAGCTTCGTCGAGCAGGATTTCGCCGACGTGCTGGCCGAGCTCAACATGGCCGGCTACGACTTCAAGGCCGAGTGGTTTGCGCCGCACTTCGAGTTCCGCTTCCCGTACATCGGCGAGGTGGCCTCGTCGGGCGTCCGCATCACGCTGCGCCAGGCGCTGGAGCCCTGGCACGTCATGGGTGAAGAAGGCTCGCCGGGTGGCACCGTGCGCTACGTCGACTCCTCGCTGGAGCGCGTGGAAGTGCGCGCCACCGGCCTGAACGGCAACCGCCACGTGGTCACGGTCAACGGCCACATCCTGCCCCTGCACCCCACGGGCCGCGTGGGCGAGTACGTGGCCGGTGTGCGCTACCGCGCCTGGCAGCCGCCTTCGTGCCTGCATCCCACGATCCCGTCCGATGCCCCCCTGGTCATCGACGTGGTTGACACCTGGCTCAAGCGCTCGGTGGGGGGATGCCAGTACCACGTGGCACACCCGGGTGGCCGCAACTACGACACCTTCCCGATCAACGCCTACGAGGCCGAGAGCCGGCGATTGGCGCGCTTCTTCCGCATGGGGCACACCCCGGGCACCATGAACCTGAAGCCGCTGATGCCTGGCATCGAGCACCCGCTCACGCTCGACCTGCGCACGGCCAAGATCGGCCTGGGCGGCTGAGCTTCGGATTCGGGCGCACCCTGAGCATCTGCCCAACCGGGCGGTGTTTTCAGGGGCCTGACCCCGGAGAAAGGGGGCGTTCTGCACGCGAGGCAGGGCGCACCCTTGGTCGGCGTCTTGCTTGTGTCAAGGAGAATCGGGGTTCTAACAAGAAGAATCCCCGCAGTAC
>NZ_JAIZVX010000168.1 GCF_021768455.1 Aquabacterium sp.
GTGCAGGCCCCTGTGGCCCCCTCCCCCGCCGTGTGGGATGGCATCGAGCGTCGCCTCTTCCCGGACGCGGCCTCGGCCCGCGGCGCCATGGACCAAGCCACCCAGGGCCTGGTGCGCTGGTGGCAGAAGCTGGTGCTGTGGCAAGGTGCCACGGCCATGGCCACGGTCGCGGCCGTGTCCCTGGGCCTGCTGCTGAGCCAGCCCGGCCCGGTGCAGCCGCCCATCGTCGTGGTGATGGCCGCCCAGCCGGATGCCGCCAAGCCCGGTGTTCAACCGGTGGGCTTTGTGGCCAGCGTGGGCGGCGATGGCCGCAGCCTGGTGCTCAAGCCCCTCAACGAAGGCCAGCAGGTGGCGCTGAACAAGGCGCTGGAGCTGTGGGCCGTGCCCGCCCAGGGTGCGCCGCGCTCGCTGGGCCTGGTGTCGGCCCAGGGCGCAACCACGGTGATGCGCGCCCAGTTGCTGAAAGAAACCGCGGCCTTTGCGGTCAGCGTGGAGCCGCCGGGCGGCTCGCCCACCGGTGCGCCCACAGGCCCCATCATTTCCGTGGGCAAGCTGCAAATTTGATGGCGGACGGTGCATCCGGATGGCAAGCCGGGGCGTAGTACAGGCATCGGCCCACCCAGGGCCGTGTCACTCACCCCGTCCTCTGCCCAGGAGCACCCCATGAAACGCACCGCCATCCTCACCAGCCTGACCGCCCTCTCCACCCTGGCCGCCTGCGGCCTCTACGGCCAGATGGTCGACAACAGCAGCCTGCCCGAACCCGTGCGCGTGCCCGCGGGCCAGATGCAGTCGATGTTCACCTCGGCCGTGGGCGAGCTCACCTACGAGTGCCGCGAGAAGAAAGACATGGCCGGCGCCTACGAGTGGGCCTTCGTCGGGCCCATGGCCACGCTGCGCAACCGCGCAGGCGAGAAGGTCGGCACCTACTACGCCGGCCCCACCTGGGAGTCGCTGGACGGCAGCAAGGTCACCGGCAAGCAGCAGGCCGTGGCCCCGGGCATGGCCGGCGCCATCCCGCTGCAACTGGTCAAGGCCAACCCGGCCACCGGCCAGGGTGCCATGGTGGGCACCAGCTACATCCAGCGGCTGAACACCAAGGGTGGCGTGGCCCCCACTCTGGCCTGCGGCATGGGCGAAAAAGGCCAGCGCCAGACCGTGGCCTACAGCGCCGACTACGTGTTCTACAAGCCCGCCATGTGAGGCGAGGTTCAAGCCGCCTGTCCAGCCTTCACCGGCTGGACCATGAAAAAAGCCCGGCACATGACCGGGCTTTTGCACTGGAGGGGCGATCTGCCGGGCGCTCAGTGCCCGTGGCCGATGTGCTCGCCTTCCTTGACCTTGTAGACGGTGCCGCAGTAAGGGCACTTGCCTTCGCCGGTCGTGGCGACGTCGATGAAGACCTTGGGATGGGTGCTCCACAGCGCCATCTTGGGGTTGGGGCAGAAGACCACGCCGGGGCCTTGCACGTCGGCGGCCGTCACTTCGACCACAGCCTTGGGGGTTTGCGCGTTGCTCATGACGGGATGCTCCTGATCAGACCTTGGTCAGCCACTCGGCGTACTTGGGGTTGCGGCCGTTGACGATGTCGAAGAAGGCCGTCTGGATCTGCTCGGTGATGGGGCCACGGTAGCCGCGGCCGATCTCGATGCGGTCGAGTTCGCGGATCGGGGTCACTTCGGCGGCGGTGCCGGTGAAGAAGGCCTCGTCGGCGATGTAGACCTCGTCACGGGTGATGCGCTTCTGCACGACTTCCAGACCCAGGTCCTTGGCGATGTGGAAGATGGTGTTGCGGGTGATGCCGTTGAGGGCACCGGCCGACAGGTCGGGCGTGTAGATCACGCCGTTCTTGATGACGAAGAGGTTCTCGCCCGCGCCTTCGGAGACGAAACCGGCGCTGTCGAGCAGCATGGCTTCGTCGTAACCGTCGTCCGTGGCTTCCATGTTGGCCAGGATGGAGTTGGTGTAGTTGCTCACCGCCTTGGCCTGCGTCATCGTGATGTTGACGTGGTGACGGGTGTAGCTCGAAGTCTTGACGCGGATGCCGCGCTTGAGGCCTTCTTCACCCAGGTAGGCGCCCCAGGTCCAGGCGGCCACCATGAGGTGCACCTTGGCGCCCTTGGGGCTCACGCCCAGCTTCTCGGAGCCCAGCCAGACCAGGGGACGGATGTAGCCGCTTTCCAGGTTGTTGGCCTTGACCACGTCGAGCTGCGCCTGGCTGACCTCTTCTTGCGTGAAGGGCATGGGCATGCGCAGGATCTTGGCGCTGTTGAACAGGCGCTCGGTGTGCTCGCGCAGGCGGAAGATGGCCGGACCGTTGACGGTGTTGTACGCGCGTACGCCTTCGAAAGCGCCGCAACCGTAGTGCAGCGTGTGGGTGAGCACGTGGATGTTGGCGTCGCGCCACTCCACCATCTCACCGTCCATCCAGATCTTGCCGTCGCGGTCGTCCATCGACATGGGGAAATTCCTTTCGGGGACATGTTTGGTGGCCCGCAACCGATGCGGACCCTCTCAGCCAACACCACCGGCTGTCCATGCGTTCGGTGGAACTTTTGATTGTAGCGCCACGGATTCAGCCCAGGGCGGGCCAGACCAGGCGGCGGGTGTGGCGGGCGATCATCCGCTCTTCGTCGGTGGGGATGACCCACAGGGCGACGCGGCTGCCCGGGGGGCTCAGGCGTTGCGCCTGGCCATCGGCCAGGCCGGTGGCGGCCGCGTTGGCGGCCTCGTCGATCTCGGCGCCCAGCCAGGCCGCGTCGTGCGCCACGCGGGCGCGCAAGGCGGCTGCGTGCTCGCCGATGCCGGCGGTGAACACGATGGCATCGACCCCGCCCAGCACGGCGGCCAGGGCGCCCACCTCGCGCTGGATGCGGTAGGCATACAGGGCCAGGGCCTCGGCGGCCTCGGGTGCGGGGCTGTCCAGCAGGGTGCGCATGTCGGCAGAGAGGCCGGAGACGCCCAGCAGGCCGGACTCGCTGTAGAGCAGGTGCTCGATCTGGCGGGCGTTCAGGCCGCGTTCGTCCATCAGCCAGAGCAGCACGCCGGGGTCGATGTTGCCGCAGCGGGTGCCCATCATCAGGCCGTCGAGCGCGGTGAAGCCCATGGAGCTGGCCAGGCTGCGCCCCCCGCGCATCGCGCAGGCGCTGGCGCCGTTGCCCAGGTGCAGCACGATGGTGCGGCCTTGTGCGGCCACCGGGTCGACCTCGGGCAGGCGCGAAGCGATGTACTCGTAGGACAAACCGTGGAAGCCGTAGCGCCGCACACCGGCCTCGTGCAGGTCGCGCGGCAACGCAAAGCGCTGGGCAACCTCGGGGTTGCCGGCGTGGAAGGCGGTGTCGAAACAGGCCACCTGCGGCAGGCCGGGCTGCAGTCGCCCCAAAGCCGCCGCGGGCGAGAGGTTGTGCGGCTGGTGCAGCGGGGCCAGGGGCGTGAGCGTGGCGAGTTCGGCCAACACGCTGGCATCAAGGCGGACGGCGTCGTGGAACCGGCGCCCGCCGTGCACGATGCGGTGGCCCACCGCGGCCAGCTGGTGGCCCTGCAACCGGGCCGGCAGGTCGGCCAGCAGGCGGGAGAGGGCGGCGTCGTGCTCGGCCGGGTCGGCGCCCAGGTGGTCGAGCTGGCCGTGGGCCAGCAGGCGAAGGTCGCTCACGGCAAAGGCCGAGAACTTCAGGCTGGAGGAGCCTGCGTTGAAGACGGCGATGGCTTGGGTCATGGCAGGCGGGGGCTCATGCCGAGGGCTTGGGCGCCATCTGGTGGTGGGCCAGCAACTGCATCACGGCGGCCGAGGCCAGTCGGGTGCGCACGGAATCGGCGCGGCTGGTCAGCACGATGGGCACGCGGGCCCCCAGCACGATGCCGGCGCTGTCGGCGCCAGCCAGGTACTGCAGCTGCTTGGCCACCATGTTGCCGGCCTCGAGGTTGGGCACGACGAGGATGTCGGCCTGGCCGGCCACGGGCGAGACGATGTGCTTGGTGCGCGCGGCCTCCAGACTCACGGCGTTGTCGAAGGCCAGGGGGCCGTCGACCAGGCCGCCGGTGATCTGGCCTCGGTCGGCCATCTTGCAGAGCATGGCGGCGTCGATGGTGGCGGGCATGTCGGGGTTGACGGTCTCGACCGCGGCCAGGATGGCCACCTTCGGGCACGCCACACCCAGCACCTGGGCCAGGTCGATGGCGTTCTGCACGATGTCGCGCTTGTCGCGCACGGTGGGCGCGATATTGATGGCCGCATCGGTGACCAGCAGCATGCGCGGGTAGGCGGGCACGTCCATCACGAAGACGTGGCTGACGCGGCGGGCCGTGCGCAGGCCGTTGGCGGCGACGACGGCGCCCATGAGTTCGTCGGTGTGCAGGCTGCCCTTCATGAGGGATTGCACCTCGCCGCTGCGGGCCAGGGCCACGGCCGCATCGGCGGCGGCATGGCTGTGCTCGGTCTCGACCAGGCGGTAGGGCGAGAGGTCGATGCCCACGGCACGGGCGACGGCCTCGATCTTGGCGCGCGGGCCGACCAGCACCGGCTCGATCAGGCCATGGCGGGCGGCCTCGATGGCGCCCATCAGCGAGTCGGCATCGCAGGGGTGGACCACGGCGCAGCGCGCAGGCGGCAGGGCTTCGCAGGCGCGGAAGAATCGGCCGAAGACGTCGTGACGCCGCAGCACCACGCTGCTGGCATCGCGCTCGTCCACGGTGAGGGCCTGCGCCGGTGTGCGCACCGTGACCTCGCCGCTGAGCAGGCAGTCTTCGCCCCGTTGGACACGGCAGGCGATCACCAGGGTGTCGGGTGCCTGGCGGGCCTGCACGGTGATGGCCGCCTGCAGCACATCGCCCGTGGCCACCTGGCCGCTGTAACGCAGGGCATGGCCGAGGATGGTGGTGCCCGGCCCCGGCAGGCGGCGCTTGAGCAGGCTGTGCACCAGGGCCTCGGCGCTCACGGCCTCGCAGCGGGGCTCGGGAGCGAGGCTGGCGCCCTCTGCGTCGCCCCAGGCCGGGCCGAAGGCGTTGACCTCGCCCGAGACGAGCGCGAGCAACTCGACCTCGTCACGCGTGACGGTGTGCTGGAGCGACACGGTGTCGCCCACCTGGATCTGGTCAAAGGTGAGGTTGGTGACGGCGTTCATGGCGAGGGTGGCGGGCAGAGGACGATGAGGGCATTCACAGCATAGGCTGGGCGCGGTGGCCACACTGTGTCAAGGCGCACAAGGTCGTTTGACTTGGATCAGCTGGCTCAAGAACTCCCGACAGTGGCCGAAAACGAGACACGTGCTCAAGGCACCTGACACAACTTCAAGCAAGCCGGAGACAAAAGTGATCCACATTTCTCGACGACTGCTGTGGCTGACGGCCGCAGCCCTCCTGCTCATGGCCCTGCTCGGCGTGGCCGGTCTGTTCAACCAGAAAAAGGCCCTGGAGGCGAGCCGCGAGGAGCAGATCCGCAACCTGCTGAACATGGCCGTCCACCAGATGGACCATTTCCATGCAATGGAGAAGGCCGGCACCTTGTCGAGAGACGAGGCGCAGCGACAGGCCAAGGCGGCCCTGACCGCGCTGAACAACGGCTTGAAGAGCTATGTGTTCGCCCGCACGCCGGAAGGCCTGACCCTGGTGCACATCGACCCCAAACGGGTCAACACCCAGGTGCCCGCCAAGATGCCCGATGGCCGGACCGACACCGAGGCCTACACCCAGGCCATGGCCGCATCCTCCGATGGCATCGGCTTCGTGCACCTGCTGCTGCAGCGTTCGGGCGAAAACTTCTACCGTGAAAAGGTCAACGGCATCGTGGCTTACGCACCATGGGGCTGGTGGCTGGGCACGGGCTTTTTCAGCACCGACATCGAGGCCGAGTTCAACAAGGGCGCGATGCTGTCCGGCGGCTTGCTGCTGCTGGCACTGGGCCTGCTGGGTGGGCTGTCGTGGCACACGGTCCGCGGCGTGCACCAGGCATTGGGCGGGGATCTGGCCACGGCCTGCGAGGCCTCACAGCGCATCGCGGCAGGCGACCTCTCGCAGGACGTCCCCCTGAGCCCGGGCGACCGGCACAGCCTGCTGGCCCACCTGGCGCAGATGCAGGCCCGCCTGAGGGAGATCGTGCATGGCATCCGCCATGGCGCCGATTCGATCAACACGGGCGCGGCCGAGATCGCGGACGGCACGATGAACCTGTCTCAGCGCACGGAAGAGCAGGCCGCGGCCCTGCAGGAAACCGCGGCCAGCATCGAGCAGATGGCCGACACGGTGCGACTGAACACGCAGAATTCGGCGCAGGCCCACGCGCTGGCCGATGGGGCCTCGGATCTGGCCATCAAGGGCTCGGAGGTCGTTGCCAGCATGGTGTCGACCATGGGCGGCATCCACGAGAGCGCGCGCCGCATCACCGACATCATCAGCGTCATCGACGGCATCGCCTTTCAGACCAACATCCTGGCCCTGAACGCCGCCGTGGAAGCGGCCCGTGCGGGTGAGCAAGGCCGCGGCTTTGCCGTGGTGGCGGCCGAGGTGCGCACCCTGGCCCAACGCAGCGCCTCGGCGGCCAAGGAGATCACCCAGCTGATCCAGGAGTCGGGCGAGAAGGTCGAAGCGGGGGTGGCGTTGGCCGGCAAGGCGGGCGAGACGGTCAACGAGATGCGGCAGGCCGTGACCCATGTGTCGGGCCTGGTGCGGGAGGTCTCGGCCGCGACGACGGACCAGAGCCATCGCCTGGACCAGATTTCGGCCGCAGTGGCCCGGCTGGACATGAACACGCAGCAGAACGCGGCCCTGGTGGAGCAGTCTGCAGCCGCCTCTCAATCGCTGTCCCAGCAGGCCAACGTGCTGCAGGGCTCGGCAGCGGTTTTCCGCCTGCAGACGGCCTGACCCGGCGCAGGCTCAGCGCCCCGGCGGCAACTCGGCTGGCAGGCTGAGCCGGTAAGGCACCATGCCCGAAGCCGTGAAGCCTTCGCGCTCGTAGAAGCGGCGTGCGGCGTCGTTGTGGGCGTCGGTGAGCAGGGTGAGGCGCCGGCAGCCATGCCATCGCGCCTGTTCGCGCACGCCGTGCAACAGCAGGCTGCCCAGGCCCTGGCCACGCAGCTCGGGGCGCACGATCACGTCTTCCAGCAGGCCGACGCGCTCGCCCAGGGCGGTGGAGACGGTGAAGAGCAAGGTCGCCATGCCCAACACCTCGCCGTGGCGGCGCACGACCACCACCATGCCCAACACCGGGTCGCTGATGATGCGGCTCAGGCCGCGGCGCTGGGCTTCGGCATCGGGCTGGAATTCGGCCTCCTGCGTGAACAGGGCGTGCAAAAGCCCGCACAGGGCGGGCAGGTCTTCGAGGGTGGCGGGGGTGACGACGGTGGGCATGGCGGCCTGCCCAGGCTGAATCTGCAGGCAGTGCGTGGATTGTGCGCCATGGGGCGCAGGCCGCCCCCCGTCAACCGATGATGTTCAGGTACTGGCCGACGGTCTTGGCGCCGTCGACGGCGTAGGCAGCGATGGCGCCGGCGGCATCGTCGATGCCGTTGACCACCGAACCGACGCCGGACTCGACCGCGTCGACCGCGTCGCCCACGGAGTGGGTGACGGCGTCCACGGCCTGGCCGATGCTGGTCTCGAGTTCGCTGGCGTAATCACCCAGCGCCTCGACACCATGGGCCACGGTGTCGTAGGCCGAGACGGCGGCGGCCTGGATGTCCTGCGCCTCGGTGATCGTGCCGTGGTACAGCGCCTTGGCCGCGTCGCTCACGAAGCTCACGGCGGAATCGGCCATGGCGGCAACCGGGCCCGCCTCGGTGTTGCTGGCCGTCGTGCTGCTGGCCGCCGCGGAGGTGGCCGTGGCAGCGGTGGAGGCGCCGGTGGTGGACGCGCTGGCCCGGGCCTTCTGGTAAGCACCGGCGTGGTAGGTGTTGTGTTGGCTCTGGATCGTGGTCATGGTGCGTCCTCATGAGGGGCAAGGGGGCGGGCTGGCGGCCTGCACCCTGGATATGGACAGGTTAATGCGCCCACCCTCCGGGCAGCACTGAAATACCATGACATTCACCCCACAAACCCGAACAAGTCAAATCAGACATATTCGGAAACAGAGCGACACGCACGGGACATCATTTGAAATTGGGCGCCTTATGCCACAGATATCGGCGCTTCAGACCCATTCACCCAAGGCGTTTCACAAAACTTTGCAATACCTTCACGGGAGAGGCCTTCTATATCAAACATGAAATCAAATTGAATTTCTATACTGGTTTTCATCAGCCCCGCCAGCCATTTGAAAGCCCTGCCGTGTTCACCCTGACCCACGCCATCTCGCACAAGTCGCAACCCCGCTTCGCCCTGCCCATGGGCCGCCTCCCACTGGCCGCAGCCTTGTGTGGCCTGAGCCTGCTGGCGGCC
>NZ_JAIZVX010000039.1 GCF_021768455.1 Aquabacterium sp.
GAGGTCGGCGGCAAGCCGTCCATCGTGCCGGTGGTGTCGAACATCCCGACTCAGGAGCATGGCCTTCAGGTCAAGATCGCCATCAAGAACATGACCGACAAGGGCAGGTTCGGCACTCTGATCCATCGCATCGTGCAGAACGGTGCCATGAACATGGAACTGAACGGCATACGCCTCCCCAGCCTGCCGTTCAACGACATGGTGCATGGCTTTATGCTCACCAAGAAGAAGGTGCTGGAAACCTTCAAGCAGATTGTCGTCCGCTACGGCAACGTGATCTACCCCATCGAGCGGGCCGAAGAATACGGCTTGCAGTGGGACCAGATCACCGAGTTCCTCAAGCGGCTCAACGGCACCGGCTACTATGCTCGGGACAACACCACATGGACGCTGGTCCTTCAGGCTGCCCCGAACACCGTATCGGTCACGCCCAGCCGTGAGAGCCTGTCCAACCAGAAGCACACCATCGAAGCCATCAGAGAACTGATGCTGGGCTTTCTGGGAACCAAGGACAAGGAATTGACGGTCGAGTGCTTCAAGCTCCTTGAGGAACGGATCGAGAAGACGTGGATCGAGTCGGCTCCCCATGTCCTGTTCAACACCGAGCAGTCGATCCCGAACCTTTACAACGTGAACCGCAGCCATGATGGGTCCATCAACACCCATCGGCAGGGCGATTTCAAGTTCGAGACCCATGACAATCTGACCAATTTCCCGCAGTTCGTCCGCCAGTATGCCCATGCAGGCTACCCGGACTTCGCCAACTTCCGGCGTCGGGATATGATGCTCCGCATCAACTCGTTGCTGGTGTCCGGCTTCGGCGGCCAGAAGATGAAGAAGCTCCTCAAGAGCTATCGTCGGGCCTATGAGCAGGAAGCTCACCTCGTTCGTGGTCACAAGCACAAGCCGGGGGACCGCTACAAGTCCACGCAGGAGGAGTCTCCTTGGTTCCACCAGCATGTGCTGTGGCCTCTGATGAAGGGCATGAGCAAGGAGATCAATGGTCTCTCACCCAACAAGCTCTTCGTCTATGCCGAGCCGGTGCGTGGCTTCAGCCGCAGCAGTGAAAAGGTTGTCGAGGCGGTCAAGTACGCCCCGGAACCGATCGAGAAGATGTTCCCCTTCGCTCGCAACATCGTGATCCTGTCCTTCAACAAGATGGATGTGGTCGATGGTGGTGCGGACAAGGCGGCCATCTGTAAATACTGGCTGGGCAGCAGCAACAAATCCATCGTTTATGTCGTGCCTCGTGCCGACGCCAAGGTGGAAGCTGCTCGCAAATACTTCCTCGACCTCGGCGTGCATCTGATCGACCTCACGGTTGACCAGCAGCGGAATTACATCCGCAAGCAGGAAGAGATCAAGGAGCAGCCCCAGCTTCGCCGACCCAAGAAGAACGGGATCCCGAAGCTATCTGCCATGACCAACGGCAATGGCCTCTACCAGAGCAACCGTGTCGAGGTGCAGCCTGAGGTGGATCGGACCACGCTTCCTGAGTTCATCATCAAGGATGGCCGACGGA
Organism: Aquabacterium sp.; assembly: GCF_021768455.1. Lineage (GTDB taxonomy): Bacteria > Pseudomonadota > Gammaproteobacteria > Burkholderiales > Burkholderiaceae_C > Aquabacterium. Next base: position 1,523 of record NZ_JAIZVX010000039.1, read on the forward strand.
ACGAGTACGATTTCATCGAAGGGCTGGATCAAGGCCAGTCCAAGCTCATCATCGACGTGTACGGCAGCAAAGGTGCCGTGTGTGCCAACCAGAACCAGTACGACCGCTACAAAGCAGCGGGAGCCCTTGACTGGCAGGACTACATCCTCAATAACTTGGTGGAAGAGTTCGAGACCAACCCCCGTATCCGGGAGTTCCTCCCATTCGACACCGATCGGATGGACACCCGGCGTTACCACAGCGAATGGCATGGCCAAGCGATGTGGGTGGACATCATCAAGTCCGACCGAGACTTCTACGAGTATTTTGGTTTGGTGGACAACCTGACCGAAGACGACAGGAAGCTCATGAAGATCTGGCAAATCTTCAAGGCCAACTACTGGCGGGGAACCAGCCAACAAGGTGCCAAGATCGAAGAGATCATCAGTGCCTTCAAGCTGGATCCCGTGGTCGATAATCTCTTCCGCAAGTTGAAGTCCAACAAGCTGATCCAGATGATGGACGGCGGGGGGGCTGCCCATACCATCATGAGGTGGAAGTCTTATGGGCTCACTGAAAAGCAGCGGATCATTGCTCGCGATGCTCTGCTGACCATCATCGAAGAAGGATAAAGTCATGGCGATCATTCGCATTCTTGCCATCGTGGTCGGCAACGACAACACGGTGTTCTACAAGGAGGACGGCTCGACGTTCGAGCTGTCTTCCTCTGACCCTCGACTGCCCGGACTGGTTGGCATTGCCACCCCGGTTCTGGCCTCGGGGGGCGTGGCCGAGCTGGACTTCCAGTCGGTCTCCACCACTCATTACCGGGACTTCGAGGAGAAGACTTCCGGTGTGGTCAAGCTGTTCCGGGTTGCGAAGAAGTTCATCAAGCACCTCATCAGCGATCCGCATGACCCTGAAAACAAGCCGGAACCCCAGACTCTGGGGACCGTGCCCATCGTGACCAACGGCCAGCCTGTGATCGACCCGCTCCATGCGGTCGTGACCAAGGACGGTGTGACCGATGGCCCGGTGCCTGCTACCATGCCTGCTCCGGTTCCCTTGGTTCCATCGCCGAAGGCAACCAAGCTCAGCAATGCTGCTCAGGAGATCCTGAGCAAGGCCCAGCCGGTCAGCGATCCCAAGTTCACCGATGACGAGACTAAGGAAGATGACACTATCATCGCCGTGGTCGAGGACTCGACGGGCGAACAGATCGTCATCCCCGGCATCGAGAACCTGAAGACGCACATGGCTGCGGCTCTAAAGCTCGGCTCTACCATCGGTGTGGAGAATTTCCTTCGCCGCATCGCCCCGGTCATTGCCAAGCGTGGTCACTCTATCGACGACCTGTTGCGGTTCATGTCCCGCAACGATATGCCCATCGCTGACGATGGGTGTTTCGTTGCTTTCAAGACGTTGAACCGTCGGGGCAACCATCAGGATGTCTATCAGGACATCCATTCCGGCAACGTCATCCAGCGTGTCGGCTCGAAGGTCTTCATGAAAGAGTCGATGGTCGATCCCAACCGTCGAAACGACTGCTCGAACGGCCTGCACGTTGCTCGTCGTGCCTATGTCGGTGGCTTCCGTGGAAGCTCGGGCGTGATGGTGCTCATCAAGGTGGCACCGGAAGACGCCATCGCTGTGCCCCAGTACGACTCGAACAAGATGCGGGTCTGTGCCTACCACATCGTCGGCGACGTGCCCAAGGCGGACCATGACACCGTGTTCCGCAATGCTCCGCTGAGCAAGGACACTCCCACGGCCAAGCTGCTGGCAGCAGTGCTGGCTGGTCGCCACATCGGTGTCATCGAACTTGTCGAGATCGGTGGGGCTCGTGGCGGCAACCTCAAGGTGACGAGGGTCGGCAGCGAGGCTCAGAACTCGTCCGACCTGAAGGCAGCCCTGAAGGAAGCCGACAAGGCGATGCCTATCATCGCCTCGCTCGACCATGACAAGGACGGTGCCGAGGCAGCGAAGATCGACGCCAAGGAAGTGGCAGCCAAGGTGGCTGACGCCAAGGCACAGGCTCAGGGCGGCAAGGCCGCACAGGCCCGTGTCCTGTTCGATGGCCAGAGCTGGCCGGAACTTCTGGCCCTAAAGAAGGGAGCCAAGAAGAGCTGGCAGGCACTGGGCTTCAACGCCACCGAGCAGGCCCACATTGAGACCAACTTGACTCACCTCAAGCTGGACAAGGTGGAAGCCAAGATTGCTCAGCCGGTCGCGAAGCCGACGACGACGCCCCCGGCGTCGGCGGATGAGCAGCCTCAAACCAAGACTCCCAACGCCAAGACCAAGGCAGCCATCAAGGATGCTGAAGCTGGCAAGGTCATCAAGACCGGCACCGTTGCCGGGACGATGACTGAACTCAACGACGAAAGGGTCGTACCGAAGATGGAAGGATCTCGTGCCGAGGTCGCACGTCAGCTCTTCACCAAGGCTGCGGCTGGCGACAAGCCTTCGTGGGGCCACCTATGGCTGCACCGCAAGGCGTGCAAGAAAGGCTGGGATGTCCTCGGGTTCACCCCCAAGGAGATCGAACGGATCAAGACCAACAAGCCTGATTGGGTCTGATCCCCAACATATCTTGCAAAGGAGCCCTCACCACTTTACCGTGGTGAGGGTTCTTTTTTCGGGATAACCAGAATGTCCAGCGTCTACCGTGCCAACCGCAAGGCCAATGATACCGACCTGATCCGCTTGAACAGCGTGGGTCTGTCTCTGGCCACCATCGCCAACATCCTTGGCTGCCACCATACCACGGTGACACAGAGGCTGAAGGCCCTCAATGTTGCACCGGCTGATACCCGGCGTGCCTTCATGGAAGATGTGGCCACACGTCTGACGCCCACCCAATTGGATTGGCTGGCAGATCAACTCGGTCCCAACCATTCGGTGAAGGACTTCATCACCAACCTTCTGACGACGGAGTTCGTCAGGCAGACCCAGAAAGAGGAAGATGCACGACCCTGAAAACACCATCGCCAGCATCCGTGACTGGTTCGAGACGGCCAAGCCGAATGAGACCCTGACCGTCAAAGACGTGCAGGTCCAGACCGGCGTGCATTTCGAGGAAGTCCACGAGATGCTTCAGGAGATCTCGGGCCTAACCCCCGAAACGGATTTGCTGCTGGCCAAGGCCAAGCTGGCCATGCACGCTCTGGCTGACCACTTCAAGACCAGCCCGGATGTGATTTTCGTGATCGACGAGGCCAACCATGTTCCCTACCTCGACGCTCTGTGCGATCAGGTGGTCACGGCTGTCGGCACGGCACACTTCATGCAGTATGGCATTTCCGGTGCTCTCGACACGGTGGCCAAGTCGAACTGGTCCAAGTTCATTGTGAACCCTGAGACGGGCAAGCGTGAGTGCATCAAGGATGCCAACGGCAAGATCGCCAAGGGGCCGGACTACTTCAAGGCCGACCTCACTCCCTACATCTGAACAAGGCCCCACTGGAGTGGGGCCTTCCACATCAGGAGCATCCCATGACGGATGTCACGACCAAGCTGCCGCTGAACCAAGGGCAGCAGGACGCAGCCGATTACTTCTTCTCGTTTCTGTTCGCCCCCGAGAAAGAGATGGGCGTCACCGGCCCCGGTGGCGTCGGGAAGACACACCTCATGGGCCACATGATCGACGACATCATGCCCCAGTACCACGCCACCTGTAAGATGATGGGCATTCAGCCCAAGTACGACAGCGTAGCCATGCTGGCCACCACGAACCAAGCAGCCGAAGTGCTGTCCCTATCTGCTGGCAGGCCGACGAGTACCGCTGCGTCCTTCATGGGCCTGAAGGTCGCCGAGGATTTTGAGACCGGCGAGACCAAGCTCACGAAGACCCGGAGCTGGCAGGTCCACGAACGAAAGATCATCTTCCTCGACGAGGCATCCATGGTGGATACCTCGCTCTACCAGTTCCTCCATGAGGGAACCATGAACTGCAAGATCGTCTATGTGGGCGATCACTGCCAGATGGCCCCGGTCAAGGAGAAGATCAGTCCAGTCTATGGTGGGAGCATCCACCACGTCGAGCTTACCCAACCGATGCGGACTCAGATCCCCGAGCTTCATGCTCTCAACTGGCAGCTTCGCACGACGGTTGAGACTGGCGAGTTCAAGCCGATCCAGATCGTGCCCGGCATCATCGACTGGTACAGCGATGACCAGATGGCGGCTGCCGTCCATCAGAGCTTTGCCCAACAAACGCTGGACGAACGCATCCTCGCTTACACTAACAAGCGAGTCGTAGAATACAACGACGAGATCCGGTGGATCAGGAACTTGCCCCCTCAGTTCACCGTGGGTGAACTGCTGATCTGCAACCATCCTCTGCCAGTCCAACGCTACCAGCTCAAGATCGGTGAGGAGATCGAGATCCTCTCCATCAAGCCCGACGTTCATCGACTGTGGATCGACAACTTTGGCGGTGCTGATGTCGAAGTCGAGTATCAGTTTGCTGAGGTTCGTAACCGACTCGGCATGATCTTCACCGACGTTCGCCTGCCTTATGACAAGCCCCATTTCGAGGGCATCGTCAAGTGGCTGGCCAGTCGGAAGGAGTGGGCGAAGTTCTTCGACCTCAAGAAGCAGATCCTTGATCTGCGTCAGCGTGATGCGTCCACCATCTACAAGGCTCAAGGCTCCTCTCTGGATCGTGTCTTCATCGACGTGTCCAACCTGAGCCGTTCCCCCAATCCATCGCAGGCTGCCCGTATGCTCTATGTGGGTGCGTCTCGTGCCCGCAAGCAGATCGTGTTTTACGGCCAGCTTGCTGAACGGTACGGCGGCCTAATCCTCTGAGGTGATTTATGTCCGACGAACCAGAGTTCACCCTGCCCCGTAAGGGGTCGAGCTACTTCAAACTGATCCAAGCGTTCATCGCTGATCTCTTCGTGGCAGAGAAGCGTAGGCTGGACAAATCCATTGCCGATCTGATCCGTGCCAACAACGAGATCAAAGGTACGCAGGCCGCAGGCTTCCTCTATTACGGTGAGTATTACACCGCCGAGGGGTTCGCTGTTGTAGCAGGTCGTACCGCGAAGGAAAACCTTCACGACAGCTTGAACTCCAAGATGGAATGGCACATCAAAAGTGCCGAGACCGTCGCCACGGATGAGAGGCTCATCAGCCAGATCATCTTCAGGCTGCTGGATCCCTGCCAGACACTTCAAGAGATGCGAGACACCCTGCCAGACTGTCTGGTGGAGGTGTTCCCTGCCCTCAAGAAGTTGGATCGCCACAACGATGTGGGGATCACGCTACGAGGTGACACCCGTGGATCACGGCAGTTCGACAAACTGCTGCCGAAGATCGAGTTCTATGCTGCTGCGAGGCTGATCTACTGATGCGATATGCCTACTTCTCTGACACTGAGATGACCTCCTACAAGGTGGCTCTCTTGGTTCCGAACATCCGCAAGGATGAGATCAAGCGAGCGTATCTCGACACATCGACTCTCGATCCCAACGACTTGCTGGTCCTTGACCTGCATTATGCCGAAGGGAAGAAGAAGACTCCGATGGCCGAGATGCGTGCCTATATCACTGAGGAGTTGGTTCCCACATTCAACGACATGGGTGTTGAGTATGTTCTCTGTGCAGATGGAGACTACTTCAAGGCCCTGACCAAGGTGTCCAAAGTTGAGGCTAACCTCGGCTATGTGATGGACACAGCCTATGGCTTCAAGGTGATCTACGTCCCCAATCACTCAGCGATCTTCTATGATCCCGAGAAAACAAGGGCCAAGATCAAACAGGGGATGGATGCCTTGTACTCCCATTCCCTTGGTTCCTATGAGGCCCCCGGCAACGACATCATCAAGTTCGCTGCTTATCCCAGCACCGATCAGGAAATTGAAGACTGGCTGGTGAAGCTCATCGAGAAGCGCCAGCCCCTGACCTCCGACATCGAAGGCTTCGGCCTGAAGCACTGGGAATGCGGCATAGGCACGATCACCTTCTGCTGGAACCAAGGAGAAGGGATAGCCTTTGCCGTGGACTACGAGGAGGATCTGAGCGTGCCAGGGCTCTATGGCCGACAGGTCAAGCATGAGCCCAGACGCCGCCTGCTCAAGAAGTTCTTTGAGCTGTGCCGTGAGCTGGACATAAAGCTCATCTGGCACAACATCGCCTTCGACGTTTATGTGCTGATCTACCAGCTTTTCATGGAGCATATCCTCGATCAAGAGGGGCTGCTCTACGGGCTGGACGTGATGCTCGGCGACCATGGTGATTGGGATTGCACCAAGCTCATCACCTATCTGGCGACCAACTCCTGTGCTGGCAACAAGCTGGGTCTGAAGGACCAAGCTCAGGAGTTCGCCGGGAACTATGCCGTCGAAGAGATCAAGGACATCCGCAAGATCCCGTTGAGGGATCTCCTCCAATATAACTTGGTGGACGGGCTGAGCACTTGGTACACGCATAGCAAGCACTATCAGACCATGCTGGTCGATCAGCAGCTCCCGGTTTACAAGGAGCTGTTCCAGCCCGCCACGGTTGACATCATCCAGATGCAGCTCACCGGGATGCCGGTAAACATGAAGCGGGTGCTGGAAGTCGAGCAGGATCTGCTAGTGGACGAGGCCAAGGCCCTATCCGCGATCCAAGGATCGGCAACGATCCAGCGATACACCTCTCGTATGAACGAGCGGTGGGTCCACATGAAGAACAGCACGCTGAAGAAGAAGCGAGTCACCTTGGCCGATGCCAAGGAGGTCTTCAATCCAAACTCGGCACCGCAGCTTCAGGATCTCCTGTTCAACCACCTGCAACTGCCCATCTTGGGCTTCACGGATGCGAAGCAGCCCAGCACGGACGGCGACACTATCAAGGCGTTGCAGTTCCATACGACCAACCCTGACATCTTGGCGTTCCTGAAGGGGCTGGAAGAATATAAGGCGGTGAACAAGATCATCACCGACTTCATCCCATCCTTGAAGAATGCCCAGCGGGGACCGGACGGCTGGCACTATCTGTTTGGCAATTTCAACCTTGGAGGAACCAAGAGTGGCCGACTGTCTTCGAGTGGACCCAATCTGCAAAACCTGCCCGCTTCGAGCAAGTATGCAAAGACCATCAAGTCTTGCTTTCAAGCTCCTCCGGGATGGCTCTTCTGTGGGCTGGACTTCGCCTCACTCGAAGATCGTATCTCAGCTCTCACCACGAAAGATCCCAACAAACTCAAGGTCTACACCGACGGCTACGATGGGCATTGTCTCCGGGCTTACGCCTACTTTGGAGACAAGATGGAGGGAATTGATCCCGACTCAGTGGTGAGCATCAACACCATCGCCAAGCGCTATCCAGCCGAGAGGCAGGATAGCAAGGCACCGACATTCGCCCTCACCTATCAGGGAACCTATAAGACCCTGATGACCAACTGTGGCTTCTCCATGGAGAAGGCCAAGGCGGTTGAGGCGAAGTACCACGAGCTTTACGTGGTCAGTGATCGGTGGGTGGCCGCAAAGCTCGATCAAGCGACAAAGGATGGCTATGTCACAATCGCATTTGGATTGCGTCTTCGCACGCCCCTCCTGCATCAAGTGGTTCGGGGAACCAGCAAGACCCCTCACCAAGCAGAGGCCGAAGGTCGAACTGCTGGAAATGCCTTGGGACAATCCTACTGTCTACTCAACAGCCGAGCAGGTGTTGAGTTCAATGGAAAGGTGCGTAAGAGCCGTCACCGGCTTGACATCAAACCATGTGCTCAGATCCATGATGCTCAGTATTTTCTAATCCGAGATGACATCAAGGCAGTGAAGTACGCCAACGACAATCTCGTTCAAGCTGTGCAGTGGCAGGAGCTTCCTGACATCGTACACGACGAGGTTAAACTGGGCGGTGAGTTCGGTATCTTCTATCCCTCATGGAAGACTGAGATCACTATTCCCAATGGCTCAACCGAGGACGAAATTTTCGCTGTCATCGACAAAGCCATGCAAGATGCAGCCTAGCATTTATCATGGTTATGGGTATGGTGAGCACCCTTCCATGAGCTATGACCAAGCCCACCGGAGAAACCCATGTCAAAGTCTGAAACACATCACTTCTACCTCATCGCCGGTATGGTAATGTTTTCCGTCGGCAAGGACGAGGACGGCCAGATCAGTTCCGTTCCGACCAACGCCGTCGTCCGCCATACGGATGGCACCAAGTTCCCGGCTGCCAAGCTGGCCAAGGCCCAGCAGAACCTCCACAAGACCCTCATCATGAAGATGCCGGAGGAGGCCAAGCCGCTCATTACCGTCCGTGACATCATCATCACGAACGTCTCCTATCTCGGCGAGATGACCGAAGAGGAATTTCAGGCTCCCGCTGACGTGCCTGATGCCGTCCAGCCGCCTGCCCCTGAGGTCATCTGACCATGCAGGTCGCCGTTACCAAGCTCACTGGGGGACGGGTAAGTTACTACCTCGTCCATGTGGCGCATCCCCAGCGAGAAGATCAGGCTCCGTATCAGGCCGAGTGCGAGGACATCATCCAAGCCCTCGGCATGACCTTCGACGAGGGGTGCCTGTTCAAGGCCCTCTGGCGGTCTGCTGCTGCACGGCAAGGCAACGGCAAGGCCGGATCGTCCGACATCTATGATGCCGAAAAGATGGTCCACTATGCGGGTCGGATCTTGCGTCATCGTAAGCTGAATGAGGCAAACGATGCATCTCAACCTGCAAGCGGATCAGGGAAAGCTCTTCCCCGATCCTGAGGAACAGTTGGAGCTTCCGCTCCGCTGAACCAAGGAGCCGCAGTCCTTTTTCGGGGGCTGCGGCTTTCCTTCCCATACAACTTGGAGACCATATCGTGAGGATCACGAACGAACTCGACATTTCGTTGCTGTTGGCCGTCTGGCTGGTGGACGACAATTACGACTATGCGGCAGGGGCGGTCTTCGAGAAGCCCTATATCAGCGTCACCACGCTGATGAAGCCACTCAAACAGATCATCCTCGGAATGCGTATCCCCATCGAAGATCGGGTCGAAGACGTTTCCGACTACATCTCCCGTGGCCTTGGTTCCACCATCCATGATGGCATCGAGCGTGCGTGGAAACAGAACTACGCCCGGAACCTCAAGAAGCTGGGCATCCCTCAGTCGGCCATCGACAAGGTACGGATCAATCCCACCGACGAAGAGCGGAAGGCCATGCCCGACATGATCCCGATCTTTCTCGAACAGCGGGCCTACCGTGAGTTCGGTGGCTTCGTGATCGGTGGCAAGTTCGATGCTGTGGCCGAAGGCCATGTTGAGGACAACAAGTCCACCTCGGCTTTCGGTTGGCTGTATGGCACCCGTGACGATGAGAACCAGCTTCAGGGTAGCCTGTATCGCTGGATCGACGACGCTCTGCCCATGCCTCGGATCACCGAGGATTACATGCGGGTGAACTATGTGTTCACTGACTGGCAGAAGTCGGCGGCCCGGACCAATCCGAACTATCCGCAGAAGCGGGTCGAGTACAAGGACATCAACCTGCTGACGCTGGCTGATACCGAACTGTTCGTCCGTGCCAAGCTGGCCGCCCTGAAGGCCAACAAGGACAAGCCCGAGAGCCAGCTCCCGGAATGCACCGACGAAGAGCTGTGGCGTTCGGACCCCCAGTACAAATACTACTCCAACCCCGCCAAGGCCAATGAGCCGGGTGCCCGGTCGAGCAAGAACTTCGACAATCTGGCAGAGGCCAATCGGCACATGCACGATCAGGGCAAGGGCGTCGTTAAGACGGTGCCCGGTGAGGTGAAGCGGTGTCCGTACTGTCCGGGTTACGACATCTGCGAGCAGCGGAAGCAATATTTCCCGGACTGAGGAACCATGATGACTGACCTTTCAACCGTGCAACATCACCCGGCGATTTCCGAGATCGTCGAGATGCTCTGCAACAAGACCCAGAACACCGACAAGGGCTTCTTTCAAGTGGAAGTGGCCTACTTCCTCGGCAAAATGGCTGCCTCTCAGCGGGCTACCATCCTGACCAAGGATCGAGGAGCAATCCCCGTGAACATCTATGCTCTGGCCTTGGCCACCTCAGGTTTCGGCAAAGGCCATTCGGTCAATGTCGTCGAGAACGAACTCATGCGACCGTTCAAGAAACGGTTCATGGAGGACACGTTCCCCCTGATCGCTGAGCAGAACCTGTGGGCTATCGCCAATGGCCGGGCTGCCCGGAATGGGACTGACCCACAGGAGGAGTTCGAGAAGGCCGAAAAAGAGTTCAAGTCTGCCGGTGCCTATCCCTTCACCTTCGACTCAGGAACTCCCCCTGCGGTGAAGCAGCTTCGGCATAAGCTGCTTCTGTCGTCATGCGGTTCCATCAACCTGCAAATTGATGAAATCGGTAGCAACCTCATTGGTTCCACCGATGTCCTGACCCTGTTCCTTGAGCTTTACGATCAGGGGATAGTGAAACAGAAGCTGGTCAAGAACACCGCTGACAACCAGCGAGGCGAAGAGCTGGATGGGAAGACTCCCACCAACATGCTGCTATTCGGCACCCCTAGCAAGTTGCTGGACGGTGGTCAAACCGAGGATCAGTTCTATTCGTTCCTCGACACCGGCTATGCCCGTCGGTGCATCTTCGGTTGGGGTCAGCAGGACAAGAAGGCGTTCAATTCCCTCACTCCTGAGGAGATCTATCGTCGTCTGACCGAACCAGCGAACAACGCTTCCTCGAACAAATGGGCTGCCCAGTTTCACAAGCTGGCTGACCCGGCCATGTTCGATTGGAAAATGACTGTTGACGACGAAGTGGGCATTGCTCTCCTGACCTACAAGATCGAGTGCGAGCGGCTGGCAGACTCCATGCCTGAGCACGACGAGATCAAGAAAGCCGAGCTTTCGCATCGGTATTTCAAAGCACTCAAACTCGCCGGAGCGTTCGCTTTCTGCGACGAGAGCACTGAGATCGAGTTGGACTCTCACCTGCTGCCAGCCATCAAGCTGGTGGAGGAGTCTGGGACGGCTTTTCAGGCGATCCTCGCTCGTGAGAAGGCATATGTGAAGCTCGCCCGCTTCATCGCTGACGTGGGCACCGAACAGACCCACGCCGATCTTCACGAGGCCCTGCCCTTTTACAAGGCAGGCAACGCCGCCCGTCAGGAAATGATGACCATGGCGACGGCATGGGGCTACAAGAAGCACATCATCATCAAGAAGTCCTTCGTGGACGGGATCGAGTTCTTCAAGGGCGAGAAGCTCAAGGAGACCAACATCGACGAGATGATCGTGTCCTACTCGGATCACTGGGCCTACAACTACCAGTCCGAGGTGGTGCCCTTCGACCAGCTCCATGAGATGACGCAGGCGTCCGGCTACCACTGGACCAACCATGCTTTCAAGGCCGGACACCGGGCCGAGGAGAACGTGCTCGCTGGCTTCAACATGATCGTGATTGATGTGGATGAGGGGATCTCCCTCGCCACCTGTCACGAGATCATGAAGGAGCATCGCTTCATGACCTATACCACCAAGCGGCATCAGCAGTTTGAGGGTATGGACGAGGGCGGCAACGACATCGTGGGAGCAGATCGCTTCCGTCTCATCCTTCCGATCAACTATCACCTTGAGCTGGACTCCGACGAATACAAGGAGTTCATGAACAATGTGATGGCTTGGCTTCCGTTCAAGACCGACGAGTCGGCCAACCAACGGGCCAAGAAGTGGGAGTGCTATGACGGCGACTACCACTATAACTTGGAAGGCGAGATCCTCGACGCATTGCCTTTTATTCCGAAGACCTCGAAGAATGAGGGCTTCAAGAAGGAAATGCAGGCGGTCCAGAATATGGACAATCTGGAACGCTGGTTTGCCCAGCGGATCGCTTCGGGCAACCGGAACAACCAGATGATTAAGTATGCTCTGGCCCTCGTGGACGGAGGCATGTCTTTGATCGAAGTCCAGAAGCAGGTTCACGCTTTCAACAAGAAGCTGAACACACCTCTGACCGAGGACGAGATCGACACCACCATCATGGTGACTGTCGGGAAACGCTTCGAGCGGAAGTGATCGGCTGGCCAGTCCTGTTCTTTGGTTCAGGACTGGCTATCGCTGGAACCAAGAGGAAGGAACACCATGTCCGAGGATACCATCGTCTTCAACGATCAGATGATACTGATCGGAGGCGTCTCCGGTGCTGGGAAATCAGCGGCTCTGCGGAACATCCGCAACAAGAACCGTTGGATCTATCTCAACGCCGAGGCAGGCAAACGCCTGCCGTTCAAGAACGACTTCATCAACGTCCGCATCACCGACCCTTATCAGGTGTTCGGTTATATCGACGATGCCATCGCTGCTCCCGAGCATGTGGATGGGCTCATCATCGACAGCTCGACGTTTCTGATGGATATGTTCGAGTCCCAGTACGTGCTGGGACAGGCCGACACGATGAAGGGATGGAGCAACTATGCTCAGTTCTGGAAGGAGCTGATGCAGGTCAAGCTCGTCGAGTTCGGCAAGCCGGTCATCATCATCGCCCACGTCCTCGACGTGCTGGACGAAAAGGCAATGGAGATGAAGCGGGCAGTGCCCATCAAGGGTGCTCTCAAGAACCAAGGTGTAGAAGCCTACTTCTCCACCGTGGTGGAAGCGACGACCATTCCGGTCAAGGATCTCGGCAAGTATGACCCAGCTCTGCTGAACGTCAGCGAAGACGAGACCGAGATCGGCTTCAAGTACGTCTTCCAGACCCGAAAGACTGCAAAGACTGTCGGGACTCGCATTCGTTCGCCGATGGGTATGTTCAACGCCAAGCAGACCTATATCGACAACGACGCCCAGCTTCTGCTGGATCACCTCCACAAGTTCTACGACACCTAATACCAAAACGGTACTAAGCCAGTAGACAAACGAAGAAAGAACTTGAGATTATGGGTATTTTCAGTGGCCTCTCGACCGAAGGTCTTGAGAAGAACGAAGACCGCGTTGGCGGTGGCTCGTGGGTCCGTGACACGGACATCGTGGAGTTCACCATCAAGGCCCTCTATGCGGGCAAGAGCACCAGCTCGAATGCCCAGTCCGTCACCTTCATCGGCGTCGATGCCGACGGCAAGGAATACCGCGAGACCTTCTGGATCACGTCCGGTGCTGGCCTGAATTATTACATGGCCAAGGACAAGGACAAGAAGGAAACCGGCAAGCGGAACCCGCTGCCCGGCTTCGCCATCGTCAACGACATCTGCATGGTCGCCTCGGACAAGCCGCTCAACGAGCAGGACACCGAGGAAAAGACCTTCAAGGTCTACGATCCCGACGCCAAGCAGGAACTGCCCAAGGCCGTTCCGATGCTGGTCGAGTGCATCGGCAAGAAGGTCGCTCTGGCCATCTACCGGGTCAAGGAGAACAAGACCCAGAAGAACCAGACGACCGGGGCTTACGAGGCCATCGCTGAGGAACGCGAAGTCAACGTGGCCGAGAAGGCCATGTTCCCGCAGTTCCGTTGCACCGTGCGTGAGGCCGAACAGGCTCTCGAAAACGGCGGCTCGGTGGCAGCCTCGGGCGATGCTATCCTGAATGCTCAGGGTGAGGACGTGGCTGTCTTCTGGCCGACGTGGCTCGAAGCCCATAAGGGCAAGATCCGCGACAAGCGGACCATCAAGGATGGTGCCGGTGGCCAGCAAGGTCGGCCCGGTCGTTCGGCTGGTGCTCCCCCGTCTTCGTCGGGCGGCAACAATGCCGGTGGCGAGCGGAAGAGCCTCTTCAATAAGGGCTAATCCGACTTGATCCCCAACTTAGGTTGGGGTAAAGACAAGCCCTCCTCAGTACAACTGGGGAGGGCTTTTTCTGCGGAGCAATCATGATTGTAGATGTCGTGGGTCTCGACCCAAGCCTCGATCACTGGGGTATCACTGAAGGGACTCTCTGCCTTGAGCAGGGCTTCTTCACCCCCTCAGCAATGCAGGTCATCGAACCAGTGAAGCTCCAAGGGAAGCAGGTGCGGGTCAATTCTAATGACCTGCATCGGGCTGAGCAGCTTGCACGTCCCGTCATCGCTGCCTGTGAGAAGGCCAAGGTTGTCTTCGTCGAGATGCCGGTTGGTTCCCAATCGGCCCGAGCGATGGCATCCTATGGTATCTGCGTCGGCGTCATGGCCACGATCCGTGCCATGGGTATTCCCCTCATTGAGGTGAGTGCAGCCGATGCGAAGAAGGCACTTGCGGGCAACCGCAATGCATCGAAGCAGCAGATGATTGATGCTGGTGTACAAGCATACCCCGAAGCTCCATGGCCGGTCTATGAAAAGAACGGTAAGGGCTTCATCAAAGGTGAAATCCATTCCAAGTCGGAACACGTCGCAGACGCCTTGGGAGCGATCCACGCTGGGGTGCTCACCCCAGAGTTCCAAAACCTCCTGCGGCTTTTTGAAAGGTAAAGTCCTCATGGCGTTCAACATGACTCTCGATCAGGAAGAAATCGAGAAGGCGATCACCAACCACGTCCGCACGCTCGTGCCGGGTCTGGATCCGCTGTCGCCCATCGGCGTGACCATCTCGGCCACCCGTGGGCCGAGCGGCTTCACCGCCAGCATCGACCTCAACCCTCTGGCGACGGCGGAAGCCGCCACCGAGAAGGCTCCGGCTGCACCGGCTCCGGCCCCCAAGGCCGAGACCCGTGTGAAGACCTCGGGCACCAAACCGCTGGGCATTGCCGCCAAGGCTGCCGAAGCCAAGGCCGGTGCGGCTGAACCCGCTCCTGCCGAGGTGATCGCTGAGGCCCAGAGCGAAGTTCAGGACGAAGCGGTCGAAGAGCTGCTGACCGAAGGTGCTTCGGTTGAGCAGGCGGAAGAGCTGGCTGTGCTGACCGACAGCCCGGTCGAAGCCGAAGCAGCGGTCGAGACCGCCGAAGCGGTTGCCGAGGAAGCGGTTGCCGAGGAAGCCCCTCGCCAGTCACTGTTCTCGGGTCTGAAGAAGCCCCAGAACTGACCTAAGTGCAGGCCCTTGTGATAGGGGTCGTGATCGTGACGGCGTTTTTTGCAATAAGCGCCGCCATTATCGCAGCAGCCCCTTACATCGCAGTCGCCGTAATTGTGGTCATTGCGATCCTCGTTCTCTCCAAGTTGGGGGATCGAAAGCCGCCACAAGGCTAGGTCAAATGAAATCCCCCTCGGTAGGAACCCGAGGGGGATTTTTTATTTATCGGAACAGGTTGCCAATTGGCAACAATCCCGGTGCCCTGAAGGCCATATGCAGGCCCATCGAGTTCACCGCCCGCCCGTCAAACAGGGACATCCAGAGGTTGTCCTGAATAGGCAGCCCGATCCCCGAGAGAGGCATGGGCAGGTTGGACGAGACCAATGCGTGGACCGGGTTGTTACGGACCATGGACAGGGCCACCTTGGCCGACCGGATCTTGAAGTTCCAGAACCAGAGAAGACCAACACTCTCAAGGTACTGACGATCACGTCCGGGCAGCCGGTCGTAGTTCACGAACTCCTCGGTGATCTGGCTCAGGGCTTCAGCCTTGGACTTACCCTGCCGCTTGGTCAGATCATCGTAGAGGATCGCCTTGGCCACAAAGTCGCCATAGTCCACCGTCTTCTGCAAGCCCCGGAAGAGTGCAGTGTCCTTGGACATGATGGCATACTTGCCAGCGGTCTGCATCGGCCCCGGCAACTTGTTGACCAGATACTCGATGTAATCCGACAGACGGCCCTCCGAGAGCATAACTTCCTCACGGCTGCCAGCATCCGAGATCGACGAGAACTCACCCGCTTCGAGCAGGGGCCAGATCGAGAGACGGCGATGGCCATCACTGATCGTCTGGATCTCGGCGTCAAGACGCTTCTGAACCAAGGGATCGGTAGCAGCCAGCCGCTCAACCTGAGCTTCCATCTGACGGATACGGCTCTTGTGCCATGCCTCGATTTCAGCCGTCTTCTTCGGGATGTTCTTGAAGATCTGGACCGATGGGACACCACGACCGATGAGCTGGTAGACATTTGAGGCAGCATTGGCCAACGGCACGATCATGGACTTTACCACAATGGTCGTCTTGATGTCCTGCACGATGGCATTCTGCAAGAACCGCTCAGCCTTCACGGCATAGGTATATGCCTTGTCACCGAACATGCCCTTGAGGCTCTGACGCACCAGACGCTGAGTTTCAGGCGACCACCGCGAAGTGCCCGTCCAAGCATCACCGATGCTGGCATTGTGGTAGCCCACAGCATCATTAATCATGTCCTTGCGGACCATGTAACCCTCAGGGAACCGAGCCTCGATATAGGCATGGGTCTCGTTGGAGAAGATGGCCACGGCAGCCTTGTGAACCGGGTCCGTACTCTTGAAGAGATCCACGAACTCGTCACGACGGCCCTTCTTCTGGTCGTCCCAGATCTGACGCTGGGCGTCGATCAGCTTCTTGTTCATAGCGAAGGCGTTGGCCTCTTCAGCCTGACGACCGGCCCGCACACCCATCATCTTGGTCAGGTCCGTGTTGGGCATCAGCTTGCCCGTCATGGTCGGGCTGACCTGACGTTCATAGCCCACGAGCTGACCGTTCTCGTTGTAGAGCGGCATCAGGGCAGTGCCCTTGGTCTCGGTAGCCTTCGAGTTCTGGATCTGCTGAAGGAACTTCGGATCACTGATAGCCCCACCAGTCAGGCCCAGAGTGTGCCCGGTGCTCTTGTCCACACCAGAGACAGTCTGCTGGACATTCTGCATGATGCCCTGCGAGAACTGGGCACGGCCCGACACCGGCAGGAACCAGTAGGACTTGCCCTTGCTCGACGGATCCTTGGCAGAGCCCTCGAACTTACCCAACCGGACATAGCCCATTTCCAGCATGTCCTTGGCACCAAGGCCAAGGCTGCCATCGGCCCGCTTCGTGGGAGCATCGTTCACCACCATGATGTGCGAGCCATCAGCGTTCTGCTGGGTCATGAACCCTTTGTAGTGGTTGAACCGAGCATTGCCCGTAGCCTTCTCACGATCAGCATCAGCCTGACCCTTGAGCGAGTTCAACACGAAGTCGAGACCATGGCCCTCATGAGTGGCCAGCACCTCAAGCGTGTTGCGGATCGGGGTTGGTTGGTTCGACAGAGCCTGAAGCGAGACCAGATGGTCGATGGCTTCCACCATCTCCCGAGAGGTGTTCGTGTCCCGGACACCCTCGCCCAACAGATTGGCGATGGCATCGGCATTCCGCAGCAGATTACTATCGGCCTGCTTCGTGACCATATAGTCAGCCAGTTCGCTGGCCTTCTGCACGATCAGGTTTGCATGGTCCGGCGAGATCTCGCGGATGCGGTCCTTCAGTTCCTTGATCTTCACGTCCCGCTTCGAGGCAGACTGCATCCACCCCAACACATCCGCGACCTTGTTGCCAGACAGCAGCGAGGACAGATCGGTCTGGGCAATACCCTTGTGCATAGCCGTCTTCTCATCACCCGTCAGGGTACGAGTGAAATTGCCTTCCAAGATCCGGGGCATCGTTTCGATATAGGTCTGCCGGATGCCCGACACCCACTGGTGAGCCAGCTTGATGAGGTCATAGATCTTGGCGTTCTCCTTGGTTCGACCAACGAGATCGTTGAGCAGATCGAAGGGGAAAGTGCCGAGCTTATCCGTGCGGTTGGCATTGGACATGATCTTCAAGGCCATCTCATGACCCGTCGGTTCATGGAGCATACCAGCCAGCGTCTGAAGGGTTTCGGCCAGAGCTACCTTCATCTTGCCAGCACCGTTCTCACGCTGCTTCTTCACATTGGCCTGTGCAGTCTCGCCGAGCTTGTTGAAGGCATCGACCAGAATGCTGTTCGCCTTGTCGATCCCGTTACCGATCGGGTTGGTGAACTTCTCGATGTAGAGCTGGGCGTCGTTGCTGGTTTCCAGCATCTGGGCGACCAGACCATCGAGAGCCGTCTGCACGTTCTTGGAACCAAAGCCCTCACCAGAGATCGCCCGGCCCACAGCATCCATGCCCATTTCCCCGATGTTATCGAGGATATTGTCCACCGAGTTCCAAGCCTCATAGTTGCCCTTGGGCATCTCGACCTTGGACAGCATCTGACGGAACTCTTCATTGGTCATGGCCAGAGCCACGAACGCAGGGAGGATCGTCGAACGCTGCAAGCCATCCTGCCGAGCAGCAAACTTGCCAGCCAGAAGCGTGAACTTCCGGTTCGCCTGATCGCTATCAGCCGTGTCGAGGACATCCGGGTTCTTCAGGAAATCATCAACCGAGAGCTGCTTGATGACGTGGGCGTACATATCCTGCATCCGGCTGGTGGCATTCGCATCCAGATCAGCAGCAGTGCCCATGATGCCCACCATATGCATGAAGGCCACCTGCTCCTGCTTCGTCATATCGAAGCCAGCCTCAGTGAACGCCTTCAGGATACGGGCACCATTCACCAAGCTCTGCTTGGTGTTGGCGGCATTGACCACACGGTTCAGTCGGTCGGTCCCAATGAAGTCCGTGACCTTGCCCTTGATGCTCCCCAACAAATCCGCGATCCGCTGGTTATCACCAAAGTTAGGGTCATGGAACAGCAGGCCCTCTTGGCTCATCGAACGGACACCGTTCTCCGTCCGCATCAGCACATTGGTGTTGAAACGGATGTTGGTGAACATATCATCCTTGACGGCAGCCGACCGCTTACCGCCGAAGAGCAGAGCCTTCAATTCACGGATGGCAGCACGGGCCAGACGAACAATCGGGTTCGCCTTGGTATCCCGAAGCTGCTCCGAGAGTTCTTGGTTCGAGAGCGACCATGCCATGAACTCGTTCAGTTCACCGGCAGGATTGCCCTGAGCCGCCTGACGCTCCATCTCATCCAGAGTATTCTGGTATGCAGCTCCATCGAAGCCAGCTTCCTTGAACTGGTCCATCAGACCTTCAAGGCGGCCAATGGCCTCCTTAGCTTCAGGTCCAACGTCCTCACCGTTGTAGTGAGCCTGCACAGTCTCATAGGTGGCAGCATGGATCAGCTCATGGAGCATGGTCTCACTGTTGCCATTGACCACGAAGAGTTGCTTCGAGGCAGGATCCATGAAGCCCATGAACGTCCCCTGACGCTCAGGTGCAAGGCTGATTCCCATATCGGCAGCACGATCCAGCAGCTCTTCACGGGTGCCCGTGTGGATCTGATAGTCGTTCACCCGGCCCGACCGGATGACATCACGGAGCAGGCTCCGGGTCAGCCGATCATTGGTGATCTTCGTGATCGCCTTTTCGAGCACCTTCGAGAAGAGGCTCTGGGGGGCATTAGAGACCCTAGGAGCTTCCGGGGCACTCTCGGTAGGCTTTGCCTCCTCTTCGCTCTGTACGGCCTCAGGGGCTTCCTGCGTGACCACTTGAGCCAGCATACGGTTCAACTGAGCAGCCTTCTCCTGCGGGGAACCAGAGAGGATCACGCCCTCTTGGGTGTGAGGATTAGCTGCACCAGCCATCTGGTCCACCGAGAGCTGCACCCGAGACAGGACAGACTGACGCTTCTCGATGCCGTCGGCCATACGCTGACCGTCGATGGCCGTCTTCTTGAAGGCGGCTTCGAGCTGCTCGACAGTCGGAATACCGTCCCAGGAATTGAGCAGGCCCTTGGCCAGCATCTTCCGCTGATCTTCCGTCAACGAAGACAGGTCGAGCTGGTCCACGAACTTCCCGAAGGCTTCCGTCAGGTGGGCCAGCGGATTGTTCTGCCACGAGTCAGCCACACCCTTGTTGGCCACCTGCCCCATCTTGTCCAGATCAGCCACCGTCGAGTGGATACCGTCGAAGATCTGCATGTGCTCGGCAGGCATGTCGGGGTTCTCGATCATGTTCTGCACGGCTTGACCGTCACCCGAACCGATCGTCATGTTGGGCTGGCCCGACACACCGGCATCACCGGGCATGTTGCCATAGGCAGACGTGTCCATGGTGCCGTCGAGGTTGCGGCTGAACTCCGGCGTCAGGGTCTTACCGGCCTTCGTCTTCATGAAGGGCAGGTTCAACCGGGTCTGGCCCCCGAACGCAAAGTTCTGGGTGCCGGTGCTGAAGCCGGGAATGTTGGCCTGAATGTCCTTCAGGATCTTGTCCGTCTCAGCCTTCGACAGCAGGTCATACGGGCTCATGTCCGGGTTCGCTTCACGCTTGGCTTCGAGAGCCTTGGCGTAAGCGTTCTGGTACATGAACTGGCCGACCTGAGACCAAGCCTGTGTCTGGGTCTTGATGAGATCCATGGTGCGGATCAGATCAGGCCCCACCGTGTTGGTGATGCTTTCGACCATAGGTTCAACGAAGGCGTGCAGCACGTTCTGACGCATGGCCTTGTAGGCTTCACCGCCGACCGTGAACTCCTCGAAGTTCGACAGGTCGATGTTGACCTTGCCGTTCTTGTTGAGATGCAGGCTCGAAGTCTTGCCCGACTTCTCGGACATTAGGGAGGAACCAACGAGAGCCGACAGATTCTCGGTGAGAGCCTTGAGCTTGACCTCGGCACTTTCCTTATCACCACCGAACAGGGCCTGCCCAGTGGACAAGCTCTTGTCATTGGCCTTGGCCTGAGCAGCTTGAGACATCCGGGAATACAGGCTCGACAGAGCTTCATCCAAGATGTTCCCGGCAATGCCATTGGCACCCGAACCATAGATGGTGATGGTCAGCGGGTTCTTGGTGGCCCCACGAGACACCTGAAGATCGCCGTCACCCTCGGCATACTGCACACCGTCGAGGAACTGGCCCAAGAAGGTCAGGACATGACGGATCTGGTCAGCCTCGGGGTGGCCACTGTGGGCCCGAAACAACTGGCTCACATTCACAGCCGTGCCATCGGCAGCCACACCATACAGATCGTTCTTGGAGTTGCTGTCCCGGCCACGCAGGTTGGCAAGACTCATGGCCTGCTCACCCAACCAGAGACCACCACGCTCGATGTTAGAGATCCACGAAGGCGTGAACTTGCCCGAGGTGAACAGGCTCATGGCGTTCACCACACCATTAGTAACACCATCAGCCTCGAAGTACAGAGCCGTGCGGAAAGCCTTGCGATCTTCCGGGGTCGTTTTCAGCAGACGGGCATATTCCATCAGAGCATGGAGAGCCACAGGGCTGTCCACACCTTCGTCCTTCATCGTGTCGATGTCGGCTTCGGTCAGCTTTCCATTGGAACCAAGGATGTCCAGCGTGCCCTTGAACCCTGCCAGCTTGGCATTGAGAGCAGCACGCATCTCGGTCTGACCGAGGGTGTGAACCTTCACGCCCAGAGCCTGTGCCAGACCAAGAGTGAACTTGGCCCGGTTGTCTGGGTTGGTCATGTCCATGGTGTTCCACGTTGGGAGCACCGCTTCACGCATCAGCTTGCTGGACTGGGGATTGTCCTTGCCCAGCATCTGAAGGCGGTTCACCACCGTATAGGCATAGGCAAAGTGGACAGGTGCTTCCTCGACCTTGGTTCCTGCCTTGGCAGCATAGCTGGTCACTTCGGCCAGCATGTTCTGGATCGACCGGAACGCCGACTGGGCCGTCAAGTTCTGCCCTTCCAGTGAACGCTTGTCGTTGATGTTCAGAGGAGCACTCGTGTCTCCACCACCGAACAGACGCAGCACCAAAGGCTCGGCCATGCGGTTGAGCATGTCAATGAAAGGCATATTGACGAAGTGGGGAACGCCCTGTTCCTTGGCCACCACACTCTGCTGCTGTTCCGTAATAGGGGTATCCGACCGAAGCTGGGTCTTCTGGACAGTCTTCGGAGGCTCACCGACATAGGTGACTTCCTCCTTGTCCTTCAGTGCAGCCTTCTCGATGGCAGTCGGGAACTGACGGATGGGGTTGTCATCCGCCAGCACACGCTGAAGCGAACCATCAGCCCGCTTGACCGGCTCACCATTCTCATCCCGCAGCATGGCCGGACGGTAGATGTTCACCTCACGCACACCACCATTGATGGGAAGTGCCGAGACATCCACCTTATTAGTCTCGATCAGGCCATTATCGACCATGACCGTCAATAGCTCCTTGGCGATGCCCTCGAAGACAGCATTGGCATGGTTGGCCGGTGCATTGGGATCGACCGTGGCACCCCAGAAACGCTGGATCTCCTGAGCCAAGGAACGAGACACATCCGAGATCAGCAAACCACCGGACAGGCTCTTGGCCAGACCGGGGGGCACAGCTTCATCGCTATTCAGGCTGAAGACGCTGCGAACGTCATCGTCCGTCAACTGACGGCCCGAGTTGTTCATCTTCAGATACCACTGAAGAGCAGCCAGCGTAGCCGTCTGGATCAGCTTCTGGTCATAACCATAGGTGCCATCAGGGTTCTGCTGAACCAAGTTCAGAGCACCACCATTGGTGTAGGCTACAGCCTTCTCGAACCCATCACGGGCAATCGCCTTGGCAACACTGTCCTTGGACAGGAAGCTCTTGAGGCGATCATTGAGGCTGTTCACCAGTCCATCAGCGAAACCAAGATACATTTGGTAGGCAGCAGCCACAGGCTTGGAGAACGTTCGGTTCAATTCCTCGCCCACCACGGACTCGAATGTCGTCTCATTGGTCAGGGTATCCTTGACCATTTGAACAGGTTCATTCGTTTCGGACAGCCGGGTGCGATCCGAGTCTAGCCCCTTGATGGCGGACAGACGGTTTTCATTACCGGCAACCGGCTTGGGCTTTTCCACCGGAGTTTCCACAGGGGCTTCCACCGGCTTATCAGCAGGTTCGACAGCCTCGGCGGCAGGCTTGTCAGCTTCCTGTCCCTTTGGTTCAGCCGCAGGCTCTTCCTTATCCGCAAGCGGGGCAGGTTCTTCAACTTTATTTACTTCGTTGGGAACCTTTTCCGGGGTAGATAGTGTGTCAGCTTCCTTGCTATCCTTAACTTGAGGTTCAGTCTTGGTGGTGTCTCGTTCCGTCTCATTAACAGGAACCATACGGCTACCATCACGGTATTCCTTTGCGATGGTATCTGCATGGCCCTCCAACGAACCATCAAGCTGGGTAGGATCAATATGTTCGACTGGCAGCCCGAAAGCAGCACTGAGATTGTTCACCGCATCAGCGGCGACTCGTGCTTGCACAGCAACCTCTTGGGCCAGCTTTACGTTACTCGCCCGACGAGGGTCGATGTAGGTACTGCCGCCGGGACGGAATTTCCCGTTACCGATGTGGACATTGAAGCCAGTGAATGGGTTGCTAGGATCCGAGTTCCCACCGGCCAAGGCACTGTTGAACGAGCCGACCTTGTTGCTCAAGTGTTGAGCAAAGCCACGCAGGTTTCCGAGAAGCTCGAAAGCGAGGTTAGTGTTACCCGCGTTGTACGCAGCACGAATGCCTTGAAGATGTCCATAGATGGACAGCTTTCCTCCATCCTTGGGAGCATTGGTCAGCACTTGCTGGGATACGGCAGGAGCGTCCTTCATGCCGTACTTTGAGGCTAGTTCCGAACCAGCCTGAGCAGCCTGAGCGGTAGCCTGCACCGAACGAAGCGTGGCACGCTGATAAGGGGTCAACTTGATGTTACCCTGCTCATCATGAAACAGCAGATCACCAGCCGTCTTCGGATCAACCTTCTCGGGGTTGGTCTCGGCCAGTTGCGTGACCAAAGGCACGGTGTTCTGGACATTCTGCCAGTGATCTTCGGTCGTGGGATCAGTCTTGGCCGTGTCGATGCTTGATTGCACGAACGAGTTGATCTTGGATGCGGCCCGACCATAAAGATCCTTACCGACCTCCATAGCCTTCTGGACGCTCTCGGACTGAGCAGCATTGGCCACCACATCCTTGACTTTCTGGATCGTAGAGTTCTGAAGACCATCGGGGGTCTCACCGTCCTGAGCATTCTGGCTCTCACGAACCTGATCGCCGAGCTTGGCCATCGACATCAACTTGTCGATCATGGCCCCACCCTTCTGGGTGACAGCAGCAGCCGTATCCTGAATACCTCGGATGTTCTGAAGCCCAGCGATATTCTGAGCCACCCATGCCTTGGCCTTGTCCTTGGTGTCGTCGGACTTGTTCCAGCGGCTGATGGTGTCCTCGGCTTCAGCCTGAGCACCCGGAGCAGCATCATTGGCCTGATCGGTCAGACCCGAGATGATGTTATCGGCTACCCGCTGATTGCGGGCATCGAACCGATCACCGGCATAGGTCAGGGCCTTGCCCATCGCCTTGAACGGGAGCTTTGCAGTTTCGACTGCACCATGCAAAGCAAGACCGGGGGCCTGTACCATGCCAGCAGAACCAAGACCGCCCAAGCCACCAAGGGCAGCCTGTTCACCTACACCATCCAGCAAATCCTGCTTCAGATTGACATGCTGTTGCAGGCTATAGTTCTGAGCAAGCTGTCCCGAACCGGACTGGATAGTTTCTTCGATTCCTTCCTTCAGAATATTCTGGCCAGCCTCACGGAGCGAGGCAACACCCGTTGGATGGGCCTCGAACTTCGCTACCAGAGGCGAGATCGCCACAGCAGCACCGGCCTGAATGAGACCGGCCTTACGACCAGCAGCATCAGCCATCTGGTTCTTCTGATCCTCGGTGAGATCGGTACGACCAGCCAAAGCCTGTCGAGCAGCATCAGCCGTCTGCTGATAGGCCCCACCACCTTCCATACCAGCAATGCTGGCCATGACCGGGCCTTCTTCGGCGCCCTTGAGCAGCAACTGATCGCTAGTCGAAAGAATGCGACCGGCAGCTTGACGTTCAGCAGCAGCCGCAATGGCTTCCGTGGCACCCAATCGACCAATAGTAGCACGACCAAGAGCCCCCAAACTTTTGGCCATGGGACCGGCTGCAAGCAGCGAACCAACGCCCGAAGCGATAGTGTCCGTGGCCATGGCCGGATTGGAAAGCGAATTGCCCAGACTATCAGCAGCATCAGCCGCAACACGCCATGCACCGGGCAGAACCCCACCATGGGTCTTGTCATTGATGGCCTCGTTAGCCTTGTTATCGGCAGCATCCAGAGTCTGCTGAGCCGTGTAGGCACGGCGGGCACCCTGCATCTGATCCGATTGAAGGCCCTGAGCGAAGTCGTTTGCACCAGCAATAGCCTCGGCGATCTTCACACTGGCCGTGCTGCGGGCATTGTCGATGGAGTTGGCAACGTCGTTATAGCCGAGGGCACGGGCTCCCGTGCTCACTAGACGCGAGGTCGGATCCATGGAAACAGCGAGGTTCCCCAGACCGGCGAAGCCATTGAGGAAACCTGCCGTGGCCGAGTTGGCACTGTCACTGAGAAGCTGGACACCTGTCCGCTGGGATTGGGTATCTGAACGACGAGCAGCATCACCAGAAGAAAAGGCAGCCGAATAACGCTGGCCAATATCATCGCCATACTTCTGTCGAAAGGCGAAGGGCGTCATACTAGTGAAATCACGAGCAATCGGATCAGCCGATGCCTGCCCGGAACGGGTGTTCGCCATGGTCGAGAGGGAATAACCATCCGGCCCCATCTGAGCCATCTTGGCTTGGGTCGCCGCTTCGACCTCAGCCTGCTTCGTGGCAGGCATGTTCGAGGTATCGTATCCACCGGGATTGGTCACGGGGCTGGCGGCAAGGAACTGATCCAGCATCGACTGATAAGAGGTGGCCATCTGCTATCCTACGTTCGGTGATGGAGCCTCATAACACTAGGATGCTCTCGCCGTAAATTGAAAACCCCCAGCCGTTAGGCCGGGGGTTATCTTTTACCACAATAAATTGGTGGTTAGTTCCGATGAAGCGTGAACAGCCCATCGTACCAATGCGAACCGGGTTCACCCGGCTTGGGTGCCGGAGGCTGAACCACAGGTGCAGCCGAGGTATTCACATTGCCCTGAGCCTTGATCAAGATCGCATTCGCAGCATCAAGCTGAGCCTGCAAACGAGGGATCTGGAACTGCAAGCCCGGCTGACTGACCATCCGCTGACGGGTGGCAACGAGCTGGGCCTGTGCAGCATCACGGGCAGCCTGTGCCTGAGCCAAGGTCTGAACCCCGGTTGCCACATCGCCTTGACGGACTGCATCCTGAATGAGTCCACCCGATTTGGCACGGGCCACCTCATTGTCGATATAGTCTTGGCTGAGGCGGTCGCCGTTTTTGTTGACCCGGACCGAATTGCCTTCGAGGAAATTAGTGATCCCCCACGAGTGATTGTTCACTCGGAGAGCATCCTGAAGGATGACGCCTGCTTGGCTCGGGGTGATGGTTGCCTGCCCATTCACCTTCGATGAGTTCACAATTTGATTGATTCGGTTGTTTAGGAAACCAGCATCCGTACCAGCAAAAGCACCCTGCTGAAGACCCGTCACAATGTCACGGGGATTCTGCGTCGGGGATGCTGCTGCTTGGATCAGCGCCGAGGCATTCGACTTACCGGCAGCATCCTGACCCATACGTAGGGCAGCACCTTGTGAAGTGCCAAGCACCGAGGAAGCAGACGTGCCACTTTCACCACGGGAAATCACATCACGGACCTGATCCCACGACTTGCCCTTGAGACTCGCAGCTTG
>NZ_JAIZVX010000169.1 GCF_021768455.1 Aquabacterium sp.
CCGCTGCATCAAAAAGCAGCAGAGTAGGTTGAACACCTGGCTCAGTTTTAGATCGGCACACCCCTCATAAGTGGCTCAGTTTTCGGTCGGCGCCAACACAGTACGCGCAGAAATGCGTTCTGAGAGCGTTTTCATGGTTCAAGCACCCCTGGTGTTCCTTGCTCCCCGATCGGGGCGTGTAAGCCGCATTTGGTGGGTCAGCTCGGCAATCTTGGCGCGAGCCGCCTCCCGCACAGCAGGATCTGACACTTCAGGTTCTGCCTGGCGTCCTTCCAACCGGTCGCGTTCACGCTCCCTCGCCGCCCTTGCCATTGCCAGTCGTTTGGGTGTCCAGTCAAGCGCGGCTGCAGGGACGAATCGCCCACGCCGTGCCGCCTCCACCAATTTCGAAACCAGACCTACGGGGTACCGCACCGCGCCACGGTCTGCCAGCCCGGCAACCTCATCGAGAACTTGTTGCTGCAACTCTGGTGGGCACATCGCCATGACTTGTGCGCCGGAGACACGCTCTTGTTCGGTCATGAACCTGGGCCAGATGAGCCCTTCAATCGGCGGTGCATCCTGGTCAATCGACGCGGTTGGAGGGGTAGTAGTTGTTTCAATGACGGTTAATGGTGGTTGGGGTGACACGGGTGACACCCTTTTGATACCTCTGGTGTCACCCTTTAGCGCTCCATTTGTCACCCTTTCGGCGTCATGGTCGGCAAAGGGTGTCAATTTGACGGGGTTAGTTATCCACAGGGGATTGATGCGGTACTCGGCCGTGTGGCCGCGCCCACCGTGCCCGTTTCGCACCAGGACCAGCCACCCGGAATCACGCATCTGCGCGAGTTGGCGCTGTACGGTTCTGGGGCTCTGGCGGGTCTTCTGGGCAAGGTGGTTCACGCTGGGCCTGACGTTGGTCCCATCGTCATGCGCATGGTCTGCGCACGCCAAAGCCATCAACAGGTCGCCGCCACCCGCTGGGTAGTGCTCCCAAACCATGCTCATGATCTTGATGCTCACGATCAGCACGAACACGAATCAGTTGCCGGACAGCATGCTGGCGACTTGGGAGGTGCGGAAGTACACGCGTCGGCCAACCTTCAGCCGCGCCGTGTTGAGCTGAATGGACCAGTCATTGGCGGTGCGCAGACTGATTCGCAAGCCCTCGGGCGATCGGTCCAAAACGTTGGCCAATTGGGTCAGGCTCAACAGCGGTCCGTACTTGCTCAACAAGGTTTCTTCGATGGTCATCGTAAACATCCGGTAGGGACAAGAGACAAACGAAGGTTAGGCCTAGGCTACGTATACTTCAGCAAGTTTGTTGGACATATTGGTTGACATGAAGATTGGCGAACAGCAAGAGGCAATTCACGTTTGGGGCGGATGCAGCCCCATCGTTGCCAACGCCATCAATGCCTTCAGTGATCAATGGCATCCCTTCTCTGCGAAGTCGAGGCGGTACAACATCCACCGGCTGATTCAGGAGGTCATCGATCCTGCGATTCGTCACTACGCCGACCAACTTCCGGCAGACCACCCAGCGATTGGTGCGGCAGATCCGCCCGGCTTTTACACAGAGATGAGCCTTGGCGAGCTGACCAAGCTCGTGGGCTTCGACGTGGTGGATAAATCCATGCGCATGGCCTTGCGCCGGTACCTTCGCCAAGCAGAACGCATCGGTGCACATGACCAAGAATTCATTGCCACATGCGAGAGCACCTTGGAGCTGATCAGGCGCTGCGAAGGCAAGGCCCCAAGCCGCTCCAAAGTTGCTGACCACGAATCACTGAATGGGCAGCGGCGCCACTGGTTCTGTGAGTTGTGCGGCAACCGTTCTGAGTTCGCCTCCTTCGTTGAAGACAAGGCCTGGCCAGAGACAGATCCAATCGCCAGCGATGCACTCAAGCTGAGCACACGCTACTGCGCAGGCCATCGGCCGAAAATTGAAGGGCAGTGGAATGCCGACTACAAGCGCGCACTGCGCAGCAAGGGCTGCTTCGATGTGGAAGTTGATCGCCTGACAAGACAAAGCTGGGATCAAGCACAGCCCAGAAGTACATCAGGGAACGCCTTGATCGACCGGTTCACGTGGCATTGCATCGCGCTGCAACGCCTCTTTCCCGACGAGAAAGCTGCACTCCGTGACCTTGCTGCAGGGATCACCGAGGCCCACATCACTGACGCCAAGAAGGAAGTCGTGATGCTGGTCGCAGAAGGCATGAATCAGTCTGAGGTGGCCAGGCAGTTGGGCGTCTCACGCAACGCAGTTTCCAAGGCCCTCAAGTCGATTCCGCCGCGCTTTCGCTTCGACCTTTTGCCAGGCCATCCAGCTTTGCCACCAAGTCCTCAGCCCTCAAGTGCGTATACCGCTTGAGCATCTGCATCGACTTGTGCCCACTGATGGCCGACACCTCCTGGTCACTCAGCCCTGCCTCGACAAATCGGCTCACGGCCTCATGGCGCAGGTCATGGAAGTGCAGGTCAGGCATGCCCGCCTTGGCTTTGATCTCGCGCCACGCCTTGTTGAAGTTGTAGGGGCGGCGCTTCTCATCCTTGCCAGGCTCACCAAAGAACACCAGGTTGGTTTCCTTCTTGGGCCGCGTGGGGTTGGCCACGGCCTCGGTGAACAGCTCGGTCGCCTTCTTGCTCAAGGGCACGGTGCGCTGCGTGGTGTTCTTGGTCTGCTTGAGCAACACCACCCGCTTCTTCAAGTCCACCTGGTCAAGCTTCAGCGTGCCGATCTCTGACGACCGCATGCCCGTCTCAATGGCAATGCGTGCGATCCAGCGCAGCATGGGGTTGGAGTACTGGTCGATCAACGCAAACAGCATGGCCTCTTCCTTGGCCGACAAGCGCCTGTTGCGGCCAGCACCTGGCGATGGCCGCCGGATATTCAGCACGGGGTTGTAGATCAGCCCCAGGCCCCATTCTTTGATGGCCACGGTGAACAGATGGCCGATCAAAGCCAGCTCCAGCCGCACCGAGTTGGCGGCACGCGGCTTGGGGTTGCCATCGGCATCCAGGCGGTCCAGGCCCGCCAGGCGCTCGTCGCGGTACTTGGCCACCAGCTCGGCCGTGATGCCTGCCAGCGAGTACTTGCCAAAGTGCTTCTTGAGCGTCGCCGCTCGGTGCTTCTCGCCAGCTTGGGTGAAGGGGCGCTTGCTGGGCGTGACCTCTGCCAGGTAGCGGTCGATGGCATCTGCAAACAGCAGCTTCTCGGCAGGCGCACGCTTGACGTACATGCCGCGCACCATCTCGTCTTCGGTGGTGCGGGCCCAGTCCTCAGCATCGCGCTTGAGGCGGAAGGTCTTGGTGGTGGTGGGGAAGCCGGTCTTGCGGATGACGGCTTTCCAGGTCCCTGAATCGGTCTTGACGATGGTTGGCATGCAGGCTCTCTGAAGGATCTGTCACTGGCCACTGTACCGAATTTGTACCTTTCGGCAAAATTCGGCTTGTGACGCAGCGACCAAATTGCCCGCAAACATCGATAAATACTTGGTAGGCCGTGTTGGACTTGAACCAACGACCAAAGGATTATGAGTCCTCTGCTCTGACCAACTGAGCTAACGGCCCCCTGAGGGAAGCCGCAGATTGTAGAGCACCCCCAACGCGCGGCTCGCCACGGTCGACCTCCCGGCGCCACAGCCCCCAAAAGGCCCCGCGGCGCCAGGCACGGGCTGACGTGCTTACTTGATCAGACGCAGGGCCTCGCACTGCGGGTCAATCAAGCGGAACAAGGGGAACTTGCAGCGCGCAGGCAAGGTCTGTTGGGTGAACGACGTGGGCCGGATCCGAACGCTACCGGCGCTGCCAAAGTCGATCCGGTAGTCGACGTCCACACCGGCGGCCGTTGCCGTCGAGAAGTCGGCCAGGGCATGGCTCACGCTGGTGGCCTTGGGGCCATTGAAGCGGTTGAACGACAGGAAGCTGACCTGATCGCTCCGCGGCCTGGTGGGGCCCACATTCAATGCATTGAGGCCCACCCCGTCGGCCCAGATCGTGCCCTCCGCGTAGGAACCGATCCCATTCACCGTGAAGGTGCGGATGGCGCTGTAGGTCGAGCCACCATCGGGCGCGGTGACGGCCGTGTCGACCACGTAATCCACATTGACGGTCTTGCCATGGGCATAAGCGCTGGAGGGCGGCACGTATGCCCCGCCCTGGCTGGTCAATTCGTCGTAGACCATGCCGGTCATGCGCCAGACCTGCAGTTCGGCATGGGCCGACAAAGCCAGCAGGGCCGCAGAGGCCGCCAGGCACTTGGTGAACTTGAACGGAGCGATCATCGTGTGTCTCTGATTGAAGAATGATGGGAAGAAAGGGGATGGAGCCTGGGCATCCGGCAACCTGAAATGGCGCCGAGCCCCACACCTCGTCACGAGGTGCCCCATTTGGCCGGGCAAGCCACGGCCCACACAATCAGGGAGACACACGATCTGCATTGAACGCACATCAATCAAGGATCAAGTCACGACCCACTCAGACCAATGGGCGACCCGAGAAGCAGGCCAAGTCAGGATGCAGCGCCGCTGCGCCCTCGCCTGCTCTTCACTTCACGCTCAGCGCGTTGCTCACCAACCGTGACGTGATGTCCACAATCTCGATCATCCGGTCATAGGCCATGCGGGTGGGGCCGATCACGCCCAGCGTGCCGACCACCTGGCCATTGATCTCGTAGGGAGCCGAGACGACCGAGAGCTCTTCAAACGGCACCACCTGGCTCTCGCCACCGATGTAGATGCGCACGCCCTCTGCGCGGCTGGAGCCGTCCAGCAGGCGCATCAGCTGGGTCTTTTGCTCGAAGAGGTCGAACAGGCGGCGCAGCGAGCCCAGGTCGTTCGAAAAATCCTGCACCGTCAGCAGGTTGCGCTCGCCCGAGACCACCAACTGCTCGGTGCTTTCGGCCATGGCTTCACCGCCGGCCTGCACCGCCTGGCCCATGAGGCTGGCGATGTCGCTGCGCAGTTGGTCGACCTCGCTCTTGAGCCGGGCGCGCATCTCTTCGATCGTCAGACCCGAGTAGTGCGCATTGAGGATGTTGCTGGCTTCGATCAGCTCCGGCTGGGCAAAGTCCTGCGCGGTGAAGATCACGCGGTTCTGTACGTCGCCATCGGGCGCCACCAGGATCACCAGCACGCGCTTTTCGCCCAGCCGCAAAAACTCGATGTGGCGGAAGACACTGGCCTTGCGCGGCGCGGTGACCACGCCCACGAACTGCGACAGGCTCGAAAGCATGTGCGCTGCGCTGGCGATCACGCGCTGGGGCTGGTCGGGCTGAAGCTGGTCGCGGGTCTCGTGGGCCAGATCGCCGATGCCGCTGGGGCGGGCCGTGAGCATGGTGTCGACAAACAGCCGGTAGCCGCGGGCCGTGGGCACGCGCCCAGCCGAGGTGTGCGGGCTGACGATGAGGCCCAGCTCCTCCAGGTCGGCCATCACGTTGCGGATGGTGGCGGCCGAGAGGTCCAGCCCCGAGGCGCGCGACAGCGTGCGCGACCCCACCGGCTGCCCATCGGCGATGTAGCGCTCCACCAGCGCTTTGAGGAGGATCTTGGCTCGGTCGTCCAGCATGTCGAATTGATTTTAGGCGCAGCTGGCGCACCACGCTCCCCACGCCCGAGGGAAACGCACGGTTTGTCATGGGCGCTGTGGTGTA
Source organism: Aquabacterium sp. (assembly GCF_021768455.1). Classification (GTDB taxonomy): domain Bacteria; phylum Pseudomonadota; class Gammaproteobacteria; order Burkholderiales; family Burkholderiaceae_C; genus Aquabacterium. Next base: position 5,639 of record NZ_JAIZVX010000169.1, read on the forward strand.
ATTCCCCGCATGCCCAGCCTGCCAAACTGCCGTTTTCGTCATGCCGCCCTGGTGGGCAAGTACCAGGCCCGCGGCATCCGCCCGGTGCTGGAAGACGTGGCCCAGATCCTCGTGAGGGCCGGCCTCGACGTCTCGATCGAGCACGACACCGCCCAGAGCACCGGCATGGTCGACTACCCCTCGCTCAGCCTGAAGGACATCGGCCGCCATTGCGACGTGGCCGTGGTGGTCGGTGGTGACGGCACCATGCTGGCCATTGCCCGCGAGATGGCGCCCTTCGACATCCCCCTCATCGGCATCAACCAGGGGCGCCTGGGCTTCATCACCGACGTGCAGCTGAAGGACATGGCCACGGCCCTGCCGCTGATCCTCGGCGGGCAATACGAAGAAGAAAAGCGCGCCCTGCTGGCCGGCGCCGTGTTGCGCCCCACCCGCGATGGCGGGTTCGACACCATCTACGAAGGCTTCGCCATCAACGAGATCGTGGTGAGCCGCGGCGCCGTGGCCTCGATGGTGGAGTTGCGCGCCGAGGTCGACGGCCTCTTCCTCGCCAACTACCGCGCAGACGGCCTGATCGTGTCCACGCCCACCGGCTCTACTGCGTACAACCTGTCGGCAGGTGGGCCCATCATGCACCCGGACCTGGGAGGCTGGACCATCGTGCCGATTGCCTCGCACACGCTCTCGAACCGGCCCATCGTCGTGCCCGACACAGGCACCGTGAGCATCGAGATCGTGGCCGCCCGCGACGCGAGCATGAACTTCGACATGCAGAGCCTGGCCAGCCTGCTGCCCGGCGACCGCGTCACGGTGCGCCGCTCGGCCCACCGGGTGCGCTTCCTGCACCCCAAGGGCTGGAACTATTACGCCACCCTGCGCCGCAAGCTGCGCTGGAACGAAGGAGTGAGTTGAGATGCTGCGGCGCCTGACCCTGCGCGATTTCGTCATCGTCACCCACCTGGAGGTGGACCTCGGCGGCGGTTTCACCGCGCTGACGGGCGAGACCGGTACCGGGAAATCCATCCTGATCGACGCCCTGCAGCTGGCCCTGGGCAGCCGCGGTGACGCGGGCGTGGTGCGCGAAGGCGCCGCCCGGGCCGACATCTCTGCCGAATTCGACCTGCCCGCGCCCCTGGCGCAGCGCCTCGCACCCTGGCTGGACGAGGCCGGCTTCCACGCCACCGACGACGCCCAGGGCACCAGCCTGCTCCTGCGCCGCGTGGTCGACGCCCAGGGCAAGAGCCGGGCATGGGTGAATGGCAGCCCCGCCACCGTGACGCAACTGCGCGAACTGGGCGAGCACCTGGTCGACATCCACGGCCAACACGCCTGGCAAAGCCTCACCCGCGCCGATTCGGTGCGCGCCCTGGTGGACGCGCAGGCCGGTGTGGACACGACCGCGCTGCAACAGGCCTGGGCCACCCGCCGCGAGGCCCAGCGCCGCCTGGACGACGCCCGCGCCCGCCAGGCCGACCTCGACCGAGAACGCGAACGCCTGCAGTGGCAGATCGGTGAACTCGCCAAACTCAATCCCCAGGCCGACGAGTGGGACGGCCTCAACACCGAGCACCAGCGCCTGAGCCACGGCCAGGCCATCCTCGATGCCGCCCGGCTGGCGCTGGACGCGGTGGCCGAGGCCGATGACAGCGCCGAGTCGCTCACCTCTCGCGCCATCGATGCCCTGGAAGACGTGGCCGGCGTCGACCCCAACCTGGGCAACGCCCTGACCGTGCTGCGCGAGGCCCAAGCCCAACTGCAGGACGCCGCCCACAGCCTCAACAGCACCCTGAACCACACCGAGCTCGACCCGGAGCGCCTGGCCGAACTCGATGGCCGCATGGGCTCGTGGATGAGCCTGGCGCGCCGCTACCGCCGCCAGCCCGCCGACCTGCCCGAGCTGCTGCAAGGCTGGCGGGCCGAATTGGCCGAGCTGGACGCCGCCGCCGACCTCGCCGCCCTGGAGCGCGAGGCCCTGAAGGCGCACCAGGCCTGGCAGAGCGTGGCCAAGGTGGTGTCGGCCCAGCGTGCGCAGGCTGCGCCCGCCTTGTCCCAGGCTGTGAGCCAGGCCATGCAGGAGCTGGGCATGGCCGGTGGCCGCTTCGAGGTGGCGCTCACGCCTCAGACCGAGCCCCAGGCCTTCGGGCTGGAGTCGGTTGAATTCCTGGTGGCCGGTCACGCGGGCAGCACGCCGCGCCCGCTGGGCAAGGTCGCCTCGGGCGGTGAGCTCTCGCGCCTGGCCCTGGCCATCGCCGTGACCACCACCCAGCGCGCCGAGGCCTCGGCCCAGGTCGGCACCCTGATCTTCGATGAGATCGACTCCGGCGTCGGTGGCGCCGTGGCGGACACCGTGGGCCGCCTGATGCAGCGCCTGGGCCATGGCCGCCAGGTGATGGCGGTGACCCACCTGGCCCAGGTCGCGGCCTGCGCCCACCAGCATCTGCTGGTGTCGAAGGCGCTCAGCGGCGGGCAAACCACCTCCGACATCCGCGAGGTGAGCGGCCCGGCCCGCACCGCCGAGGTGGCCCGCATGCTGGGTGGCGCCCAAACGGAAACCAGCCGCGCCCACGCCCAGGCCATGCTCGAC
>NZ_JAIZVX010000040.1 GCF_021768455.1 Aquabacterium sp.
CGAACAGGACAGTGAAACGACTCAGCGCCGATGATAGTGCGGATTCCCGTGTGAAAGTAGGACATCGTCAGGCTACTTATAGTGAGAAAAGCCCCTGCTGTATCAGCAGGGGCTTTTTTCGTTTCCGAGCGGTGATATTCATGCGTTCATCTGCCCTTGTTCGGAGGGCAGTGGGGCATCTGTTCACCTCGCGCTATAGTCATGCCATGTTCGACGTTCTGGTCTACCTCTACGAGCATTACTGGCGCCCGGACGCCTGTCCCGAGGCGGGTCTGTTGGCGCGAAAGTTGTCTGCAGCGGGTTTCGAGTCGGAGGAGATCAACGAGGCCCTGGCCTGGTTGAATGGGCTTCAGGCGGTCAACTCCCATCTGGTTCTTCCGCCTGCGTCCGACAGTGCCCGTGTGTACACGGACGACGAGTGCGAGCGTCTCGGCCCTGAGGCGCTCGGGTTTCTCCAGTTTCTGGGGGCCGCCGGGGTCTTGTCGCCCAGTCTCCGGGAGGTGGTGCTGGAGCGTGTTTCGGCGTTGCCGCGTGCCCCTGTGGCGCTGGAGGACTTCAAGATCCTGGTGCTGCTGGTGTTCTGGAGCGCGGGAGAAGAGCCTGACGCGCTCATCTTGGATGAGCTCTTCGTGGACGACGGAGATCGCCTGATCCACTGATCAACAAGGCCCTTCGGGGCCTTTTGTCATTCAAGTTGACGCCTGTGCGACCGTAATCATGGATGCCGATGGGTTCGCAGTGGACCGATCGCCGAGAGGGTCTGGGACATGGGTGAGCGAGGAAAGCTGGATCGGAAGTCTGAATTGGCCGACGCGCCGGGCCGCGTCGTGTCGCGCGTCTGGCACGATCGCACTCGGCATACGGGGAGGGCATGGTTGTTGACAGGCTTTCTGCTGTCTGGGCTGCAAGGCTGCGACCAGCTGGGGATTGAAACGCCACAGAAGGCCGCCGAACGCAGCGAAGCCGAGGCCAAGGCGATTGGGAGTGCCTGCCGTCATGCGATGCGGGCGATCGAGGATTGCTACACGCTGAACCCGAAGGCCGACAAGTCGGCGATGTTTGGGGGATGGCGAGAGATGGACGAGTACATGCGGGAGAACAAGCTGGAGGGGATTGCGCCGGTGGTGCCCAGGCCTCCACCTCCGCAGGCCGCCTCGAAGGCATCCGCGCCGGCTTCTGCGGCATCGAAGGCCGACGAGGAAGAGGATGCGGAGGATCCGCCGCCCAAGAAGGCGTCGAAGGGCAAGGGGCACTGAGGCGGTCGGGGCGTGTGGCGTGGCGGGTGGACCCTGGATGGGGGTGCTTGCCCGAGATGCCGTATGGAAATGGCTTCGGACCTTTCTACAATGGCGCCAGTTTTGTCAACGCCAACACTGGCAGCCATCATGACCATCCTCCGATTTGAAGACCTCGTGGCCCAAGGCAAGGCCGCTGGCCAGCGCGTGTTCATCCGCGCCGATTTGAACGTGCCGCAAGACGATGCCGGGAACATCACCGAAGACACGCGCATCCGCGCGTCGGTGCCGGCGATCGAGCTGGCCTTGAAGGCTGGGGCCGCCGTGATGGTGACTTCGCATCTGGGCCGTCCTACCGAAGGCGAATTCAAGCCGGAAGATTCGCTGGCACCCGTGGCCAAGCGCCTTGGGGAGTTGCTGGGCCGCGAGGTCAAGCTGGTGAGCGAATGGGTGGACGGTGTGACCGTGGCCTCCGGTGAAGTGGTGATGCTCGAAAACTGCCGCCTCAACAAGGGCGAGAAGAAGAACAACGAAGCGCTGGCCCGCAAGATGGCTGCGCTGTGCGACATCTTTGTTCACGATGCCTTTGGCACCTCGCACCGTGCGGAGGGCACGACCTACGGCATCGCGCAGTTCGCGCCGATCGCCTGTGCTGGTCCGTTGCTCGCGGCCGAGATCGACGCGATCAACAAGGCCCTGGCGGCACCGAAGCGTCCGCTGGTGGCGATCGTGGCTGGCTCGAAGGTGTCGACCAAGCTGACGATCCTGGAGTCGCTGTCGAAGAACGTGGACGGCCTGATCGTGGGGGGCGGCATTGCCAACACGTTCATGCTGGCCGCCGGCCTGAAGATCGGCAAGTCGCTGGCCGAGCCCGACCTGGTCGGCGCGGCCAAGGCGGTGATCGAGGCCATGAAGGCCCGCGGTGCGGCGGTGCCGATTCCGGAAGACGTGGTGGTGGCCAAGACTTTCTCGGCCGATGCCGAGGCGACCGTGAAGGCGGCCACCGATGTGGCCGAAGACGACCTGATTCTGGACATTGGACCGAAGACCGCCGCCAAGCTGGCCGAGCAACTGAAGGCTGCCGGCACGATCGTGTGGAACGGCCCGGTGGGCGTGTTCGAGTTCGACGCCTTCTCCCATGGCACCGAAGCGATTGCTCGCGCGATCGCGGCCTCGCCGGCGTTCAGCATCGCGGGTGGTGGCGATACGTTGGCGGCCATTGCCAAGTACGGCATCGAGAAGGACGTGGGCTACATCTCGACCGGTGGTGGCGCTTTCCTGGAGGTGCTGGAGGGCAAGACCTTGCCGGCCTTCGAGATCCTGAGCCAGCGCGCAGCGGGCTGAGACGGCTTTGAGCCGATGCAGCCGTGGCGAGGCGCCCGGCTGTGATGAGAAGCCTCTCTGCGGAGAGGCTTTTTTGTGTGCGGCACGCGGATCAGCGCCCGGCGGCGTGCAGGGCTTCGCCAGCCAGGATGGGGTTGCCGGTCTGGTTGAAGGTGTCGAGCCAGCGTTGGTAGCTGCGCATCTGGCCTTGGTGCCAGGGGTGGAAGCCGGGTTTGTAGTACTGGAGGTAGTGGCCCAGGATGCTCATGTAAAGGCCGCCGGGTTTGTAGAGCCACCACAAGCCCTGGGCCCAGAGCCTGGCTCGCTCCCAGCGGCCAAAGCCGTCGACCTTGAGCATGTAGCGGGTGGTGAGCAGGGAGTGCACGTTGAAGCCCAGCGTGACGACGACCATGGCCCAGACGCGTCGCAGGTAGCCGACCTTGGCCACTTTTTGCATGACGTCGAAGGCGACGGCCTTGTGCTCGATTTCTTCCATGGCGTGCCAGGCGTACATGGCGCGTATGCGTGGGTCGGCGTGCTCAAGCACTTCTTTGCGCTCGAAAAAGCCGTGGGCCATGATGGCCGTCATGTGCTCGGCCGCGGCGGTTTCGGCCAGGGTCATTTTGCGGGGCAGGTGCTTGCGCAGGATGTTGAACAGCAGGTGGCGGGTGATGCCCTCGAGGCGGTCGACGTCGATGCCCTGGGCTTTGAGGCGGCGGTTGTACTGGTCGTGGACCATGCCGTGCTGGGCCTCCTGGCGGATGAAGTGCTGGATGTCTTCCTTGAGTTGCGGGTCGCTCACCTGATCGCGGAAGTCGCGCACGCAGGCGATGAAGTAGCGCTCGCCCTCGGGGAAGATGGTCGACATGGCGTCGAAGAAGCGGGATTTGAAGGGGTGGCCACCGAACCAGTGGCGGGGGATGTCACCGTCGAGGCCGAAGTCCAGGCGCTCGCGGGGGACGATGGTGTGGTCGCTCATGGGGGGCTCCTTGCGACGAGAAGACGAGGGAAGGGGCTGGGCTGGATTCACGCGCGCACTGCATCGACCCAGTGGCGTTCGCCGTGCAGGCGGTTGCCCGCCTCGATGGGGTCGCCGGTTTCTTTCAGCAGGCGCCGCCAGGGCTCGTAGCTGGGGACGACCGGTTCCTGCCAGGGGTGAAAGCCGGGTTTGAGGTAGCGGAAGTACTGGCGCAGGATGGGCGGGTAGAGGCCGCCGGGGCCGTAGAGCCAGTACAGGCCCTTGGCCCAGATGCGGGTGCGCTCCCAGGGGGAGTAGCCATCGACCTGGAGCATGTGCCGCATGATGCGGAAGACGTGGAAGGGGAAGAGCACGGTCACCAGGAGCATGGAGCCAACGCGGTTGAGGTAGCTGGAATGGGCCACGTCCTGGAGGACGTCGAAGGCGACGGCCTTGTGTTCCATTTCTTCCATGGCGTGCCAGACGTAGAGGGCGCGCACACGCGGGTCTGCACCTTCGAAGATCTCGGGGCGCTGCACGAAGCAGTCGGCCATGATGGCGGTGATGTGCTCGGCGGCGGCGGTGATGCCCAGTGTGAATTCGCGCGAGCACTTGCCACGGATGAGGGTGAAGAGGCGGCGCTCCTGGCCGGCGAGGATGGCGTCGACGGCGACGCCTTGTGCCTTGAGGCGGTTGTTGTAGCGGGTGTGGACGATGCCGTGCTGGCCTTCCTGGCGGGTGAAGTCCTTGATGTCCTGCAGGGTCTGGGGATCGGTGATGCGGTCGCGGAAGTCACGCACGCAGGTGATGAAGAATTTCTCGCCCACAGGGAAGAGCGTGGACATGGCGTCGAAGAAGCGGGTCTGGAAGGCATCGCCAGCCAGCCAGTGGCGGGGGATGTCGCCGTCGAGCCCGAAATCGAGCTTTTCACGGGGGACGATCGGGGGCGGCGTGAGCGTGGGGTGGGGCATGGACAGCTTCCTCGGCAACGCGTCTCAGGGCGTGAGAGGCGGTGAGTGGACTGTAGGCAGGAGCCTGCCGGTGCGCCATGTCCGCTGGCGACACCAAGGCAGTTTTTGTGACAGTGCGGCCCCGGGTTAAACCGGGGGCTGCAGCCTGACCTCGTGGTGCAGGCGGCGCCAGGCAGTGGGGGTGTGGCCAGACCAGCGTGTGAAGGCCTGGGTGAAGCTGCGGCGGTCGGAGAAGCCCAGGCGTTCGCTCGTGTCTTCGATGGACCGCGTGGGGTCGGCCAGCCACTGGCGTGCCAGGCGAAAGCGCAGGCGGTCGAGCAGGGCCGAATGGGTCTCGCCAGCGTCTTTGAGGCGGCGTTGAAGGGTGCGGACGTGCAGGCCGAGTTCGTCGGCCAAGGCGGGCAGGCCCAGGCCGAGCAGGCGCGGTTTGGCGAGGCAGGCGGATTCGATCTGGGCAACCAGGGGGTGGGATGCGGGCGTCTCGTCGCTGGCGAGCAGGCTGCGAACCTGGTGCTGGGCGACCTGTTCGACGACGCGCTGGGCGGCCATCTCGTGAAGGGCGGGCAAGGCGCCGCCCAGGGGGCGATCGAGCAGGGCGCGGTCGAACCAGAGGGCGTCGATGGGGGCGTCGTGGGCGATGGGGACCTGGAAGTGCGCCTCGCAGGTCGCTGATGCGGCATGGCGTGCGTGCCGAAGGGACACCTGCCCGACGGCGCCTTCTTCGCCGAGCAGGGTGCGGCTGAACTTGATGATGGTGGTGAAGGCGGCTTCGGTGAAAGGCCAGGTGGCGTCGAGCGGCGCGTCGTCCAGCGCGAAGCTCAGGGTGATGCGGGCCTGGTGGCCGTGCTCGGAGAGGTCGAAGCGCAGATAGGGGTTCACCAGGGGCGGGATCCAGGCGAGGGCGCGGGCGGCATCACGCAGGGTGGCGCTGGTGGCGATGAAGGTTTCGACGTCGGCCAGGTATTCGAAGGCGAAGGTTTCGCCCAGGGCGATGGGGAAGTGCTGGCCGGCGCCCTGGCGGCGGGTGTCGTCGACGCAGCGCTGCATGACGCGCTGCAGGGTGGCGCGAGGGATGGCGGCGGTACTGGGGTGGAGTTGGGCGGGCGTGAGTCCTTCGGCGCGGAAGATGGCTTCGATGTCGATGCCGCAGCGCCGGGCCGCGCGCACCCAGTTCGTCACGGTGACGAAGGGGATGAGCTGGGGGGCGTTGTGCGGCATGAGACGGTGCCGGTTCAGGGGCGCGGCCTGGCGGGGGAGGGAGCGGTGTCGGGCGAGGCGAAGTGCGCCAGCCATTGCAGCACCTCGGCTTCGGTGCGCTGGGGTTGTTCGAAGGGGTAGAGGTGGCTGCCTTCGATCCAGGACATGGCCTGGCCGAACAGCTGGCGGGTGCCCTGGAGGCCCACGGCCTTCAGTTCTGCCGAGCGGGTGCCACCGATGAAGGCCATGGGACAGCGTGGCGGGCGACGGCGAAAGTCGCGCAGCAGCCGGTGCGGCATGGTGTTGTAGATGGCGGTTTCGACTTCGCGGCTGAAGCGCAGGCGGCGGATGGCCTGGCCGCCGGGTGTGGCCGCAGGCGCGGCTTCGGTGCCGGTGTCGACGTAGTCGGCCAGGATGTCGGGGTGGAAGGCGGCGAACTTGGGCTTGGCGTGGAAGTGGGCCTGGACGGCCTGCAGGCTGGGCCACTCGTGGGTGCGCTGAGCCGAGATCTGCGAGGGCATGACGCGCTGCATGGTGCCCAGGTGCTTGGCCAGGCCGATGCCGGCGGCTTTCCAGCCCGAGAGCAGGGGCGAATCCATCACGACCACGCCCTGAGCCCATTGCGGGTGCCGCGAGGCCAGCATCATGCTGAGGTAGCCGCCCAGCGAGTGCCCCACCAGGAAGGCCGGGGTGCGCACTTCTTGCTCCATCGTGTGGCGCAGCTGTTCGACGAGCAGGGGCCAGTCGGTGGTGACGGGGAAGCGCGGGTCGTGGCCGATGCGGTCGATGGCGTGCACGGTGTAGCCCGCGGCGCGCCAGCCGTCGAACAGGCGGCGGTAGGTGCTGGCGGGGAAGCTGTTGGCGTGCGCGAAAACGATGGTGCGGTACACGGCGGTATCGGTGTCGATGGTGCGCCGAAGTGTAAGGGGCTGTGGTGTCCCGTGCACAGGGGGCCAACGAGAGGGCGCGGCAGGCGCGGATCGCGGCCCGCCTCAGGGCAAATCCCCGGATGCAGCGTATTAATAAAATGTTAAACATCAGGCTGGGGCACACCCTGAACCGCTGCCACACGCGGCGCGGATGGCCGTGCCGCCATGACGTCACACACCACGACCACTGGAGACCCTTTCATGCCCCGTTCCACCAAGATCGTTGCCACCCTTGGCCCCGCTTCGTCCACGCCAGAGGTGCTGGAGAAGATGCTGCGTGCCGGGGTGGACGTGGTGCGACTCAATTTCTCTCACGGCAAGGCGCAGGATCACATCGACCGTGCCGAGCTGGTGCGCCAGGCCGCTGCCCGTGTGGGCAAGGTCGTGGCCATCATGGCCGACCTGCAGGGCCCCAAGATCCGCGTCGGCAAGTTCGCCGAAGGCAAGGTGATGCTGGAGCCGGGCCAACCCTTTGTGCTGGATGCCAGCCGCACCGAACCGGGTGACATCGAAGGCGTGGGCCTCGATTACAAGGAGCTGCCCCGCGACGTGAAGCCGGGCGATGTGCTGCTGCTCAACGATGGCCTGATCGTGCTGACGGTCGACTCGGTCAAGGGCGAAGCCGTGCACACCACGGTGAAGCTGGGCGGCGAGCTCTCGAACAACAAGGGCATCAACAAGCAGGGGGGCGGGCTGACCGCGCCGGCCCTGACGGCCAAGGACATGGAGGACATCAAGACGGCTGCCAGCTTCCAGTGCGACTACATCGCCGTCTCCTTCCCGAAGAACAGCACCGACATGGAGATGGCCCGCCAGCTGGCCAATGTGGCCGGTGAGCCCTGGAAGCACCGCCCCGCGCTGATCGCGAAGATCGAGCGCACCGAGGCCATCCCGAACCTGGAGGCGATCCTGAAGGCCTCCGACGGCATCATGGTGGCCCGTGGCGACCTGGCCGTGGAGGTGGGCAATGCCGCGGTGCCTGCGCTGCAAAAGCGCATGATCAAGATGGCGCGGGAGATGGACAAGGTCGTGATCACGGCCACGCAGATGATGGAGTCCATGATCGTGAACCCGGTGCCCACGCGCGCCGAGGTCTCGGACGTGGCCAACGCCGTGCTGGACGGTACCGATGCCGTGATGCTGAGTGCCGAGACCGCCGCGGGCAAGTACCCCATCGAGACGGTGGAGCAGATGGCCGCCATCGCCCTGGCCGCCGAGCGCGCCGAAGAGGTGTCGCTGGACGCCGACTTCACGAACAAGACCTTCGGTCGCATCGACCAGTCGATCGCCATGGGGGCGCTGTTCACGGCCTATCACCTGGGTTGCAAGGCCATCATCGCGCTGACCGAGTCGGGTTCGACCGCCCTGTGGATGAGCCGCCACCGCATCCACGTGCCCATCTATGGCCTGACCGCGCAGCCAATCTCCCAGCGCAAGATGGCGCTCTACCGCAATGTGCGCCCGCTGCTGATGCCCACCTACGCCGACCGCGACGAGGCCCTGCGCAAGGCCGAACTGCTGCTGGTCGAACGCGGCGTGCTCAAACCGGGCGACACCTATGCCATCACCTGCGGTGAGCCCATGGGCCACCCAGGAGGCACCAACATGCTGAAGGTGTGCGAGGTGGCCTGATCAGGCGGCTTCGCTGAGCGTGGCGCTCGCCCCGTGCGGCAGCCACGACAGCAACACGGCGAGCAGCTGCTCGTCACGGAAGGGCTTGGGCAGGTAGGCGTCCATGCCCGCATCCAGGCAGCGCTGGCTGTCTTCGGCCAGGGCGCTGGCCGTGAGCGCCACCACCGGCAGCCGGGGCAGGCCGCGGGCCTGTTCGTCGGCGCGCAGCTGGCGGGTGGCCTCGAAGCCGTCCATCTCGGGCATGTGGCAGTCCATCAGGACCAGGTCGGGCCGGGGGCGGCTGCCATCGCGCAGGCGCGCCAGCACGGCGGCACCATCGGTGCAGACCTCCACGCCCAGGCCATGTCGGGCCAACAGGGCGTGCACCACCATCGCGTTCACCTCGTTGTCTTCGGCCAGCAGCACCTGTCCGCGCAGGCGCACGGCGCGGGCCTGTTGCGCCTGCGCGGCCTCGGCGTCCAGCCTCGTGGAGAGGGTGTGTTGGGCCGTGCGGTCGGCCGGCAGCGGCAGGCTCAGCTCGAAGGTCGAGCCCCGGCCGGGCGTGCTCTGGCAGGTGATTTCGCCCTGCATCGCGCGCGCGATTTCGCGGGAGATCGTCAGGCCCAGGCCGGTGCCGCCAAAGCGGCTGTCCAGGGCCCCGTCGATCTGACGGAAGGCGGCGAAGATGTGGGCTTGCGCCTCGGTAGGGATGCCGATGCCGGTGTCGCGCACCTGCAGGATCACGGGCGCGTCGGGGGCATGGCGCCAGGCCGAGAGCAGCACGTCGCCTTGCTCGGTGAACTTGACCGCATTGCCCAGCAGGTTGAGCAGGATCTGGCGAACCCGGGCCGGGTCGCCGCGCACCACGCAAGGCCGAGGCAGGCGCAGATCGGTGCGCAGGCGCAGGCCTTTTTCCTGCGCGGTGACCTGGGTGAGCGCGGCCACGTCGTGCAGCAGTTCGTGCAGGTCGAAGGGTTCGGGGCTGAGGGTGAGGTGGCCGGCCTCGATGCGTGACAGGTCGAGGATGTTGTTGATCACGCTGAGCAGGTGTTCCCCCGAGCGCTCGACCAGGGCCAGGCGCTGGCGGTCGGTCGGATCGAGCCGCGCCGAACGCAGCATGCGCGTCAGGCCCAGGATGCCGTGCAAGGGGGTGCGCAGTTCGTGGCTCATGGTGGCCACGAAATGGCTCTTGAGCGCGTTCTCCTGCCGGGCGAGGCGCAGTTCGGCTTCGTTGTCGCGCACCTGCTGGTCGGTGGTGATGCGGTCCTGCAGCAGCGCCACCAGGCGGCGCTGGGCCTGGTGGGCGGCGACCAGCTGGGCCAGGGCAAACAGGGCCATGCCCAGGCCGGTGAAGCGCAGCCAGGCGTCGCCCTGCGCCAGCAACAGGGCCGAGGTGGGCAGCACCACGGGCAGGCTGTAGGCCGCGGCAAAGAGCCAGTGCGCCTGCAGCGAGAAGCAGGCCAGCGTGGCCACACCCATCAGGCAGGCGGCCACAACCAGGGTGAGCGTCGTGTGGCCCTGCAGGGCCAGAAAGCCCGCGCTGCCCCAGATGCAGCCGTCGAGCAGCAGCAGCGCCAGGCATTGCAGGCGCCAGGCCCGGTGGTGTCGCCCATGGTGGCTGCGGTGCCACTCCAGGTGGAGGATGCGGGCGGCCGCCACCAGCAATTTGAGCGTCACCCAGGTCTGCAGCGCCACCTGCGACACGTGGGGGCTCAGGAAGACCGCGCCCAGCAGCGCGAACAGGGACGCCACGACCACACCGGGGGTCGACAGGGCGTGCAGCAGGTGGAAGCGCTCGGCGTCGAGTTGCCGGGCCAAGGCGCGCTCGCGAGGGCGCGTGGAAGCAGGGGAGTTCATCGGGATACAGCCAACCTTGAACGGCCGCACCCGGCATGCAAGGGGCCGGTGGGCGTCGCCGTCATTTTGAAGGGTGGGGGCGGGTATTCCCGTTCTTTCGTGAAAAATGCCGCACGCACCGCCTTGGCGCAGCGCCGGCGGCCAGTTTCTTGCTGGACAGGACAGGGCCAGGCCGTGGTACGCCGCCGACCCTTTTCAAACCGCGCCGGCCCCCTTTTCGCAGGCTTTTGTCGCCCATCGGCCAAAAGGGGTGGATGGGGCGTTTGCCCGAGATTCGGGGGGTGTTGGCCGGCACGGGCAGTGGCTAGAATCCCGCCCAGTTCCATGCGGATGAGGGTCTGTCCGCATTAATATTTTGTTAACTTTGTATTAGGGGTTTCCATGGCACTCGTTTCCATGCGCCAACTGCTGGACCATGCCGCCGAAAATGGCTACGGCATTCCGGCTTTCAACGTCAACAACCTGGAACAGGTGCAGGCCATCATGGCGGCCGCCGACGAGGTCGGTGCGCCCGTGATCCTGCAGGCCAGCGCCGGCGCACGCAAGTACGCTGGTGAGCCCTTCATCAAGCACCTCATCCAGGCCGCGGCCGAGATGTACCCTCACATTCCCCTGGTCATGCACCAGGACCACGGCACCAGCCCCAAGGTCTGCGAAGGCGCGATCAACCTGGGCTTTGGCTCGGTGATGATGGACGGCTCGCTGAAGGAAGACGGCAAGACCCCGGCCGATTTCGACTACAACGTGGACGTGACCCGTCGCGTGGTCGAGATGGCCCACAAGGTCGGCGTGACCGTGGAAGGTGAACTCGGCTGCCTGGGCAACCTGGAAACCGGTGAAGCGGGCGAAGAAGACGGCATCGGCGCCGAAGGCAAGCTGGACCACAGCCAGATGCTGACCGACCCCGAAGAAGCCGCCACCTTCGTCAAGGCCACCCAGCTCGACGCCCTCGCGATCGCCATCGGCACCAGCCACGGCGCCTACAAGTTCTCGCGCAAGCCCACCGGTGACATCCTGGCGATTTCGCGCGTGAAGGAAATCCACGCCCGCATCCCCAACACCCACCTGGTGATGCACGGTTCGTCGTCGGTGCCGCAGGAGCTGCTGGCCATCATCAACGAGTACGGCGGCAAGATGAAGGAAACCTACGGCGTGCCCGTGGAAGAAATCCAGGAAGCCATCAAGTTTGGCGTGCGCAAGATCAACATCGACACCGACATCCGCCTGGCGATGACCGGTGCCGTGCGCAAGTTCCTGTTCGAGAACCCGGACAAGTTCGACGCCCGCGAATGGCTCAAGCCCGCCCGCGAAGCCGCCAAGCAGGTGGCCAAGCAGCGCTACCTGGAGTTCGGGTGCGAAGGCCAGGCCGCCAAGATCAAGGGCATTTCGCTGGTCGACATCGCGGCCGCTTACGCCAGCGGCAAGCTGGCCCAGGTGGTCGCCTGAACGAGGTGAGGCGCCGTGTGCGGGCGGGTGCCTGGTCGCGGGCCTCGTTGGGCGCGGCCCTCGTGCTGTTGCCGCTGCTGCTGGGCCTGAGTGCCTGCAGCCGGCCGCCTGAGGCCCCGGTGCCCGTGGTCGACACCACGGCGCGCACCGTCTATCCCATCGTGCTGGTGCACGGCATGATGGGTTTCGATCAGCTGGGCCGCGTGCCCTACTGGGTCGGGATCCCCGAAGCCTTGCGCGCGCATGGCGCCGAGGTGCACTTGGTGCAGGTCTCGGCGTTCAACAGCTCCGAGGTGCGTGGCGAGCAGCTGCTGACCCAGGTGCAGGCCCTCCTCCGGCAGACCGGGGCGGCCAAGGTTCACCTCATCGGGCACAGCCACGGCAGCCACACGGCCCGCTACGTGGCCGGGCTGCACCCCGAGCTCGTGGCCTCGGTCACCAGCGTGGCCGGGCCCAACCTGGGTTCGGAAACCGCCGATTGGGTGCAAGGCCTGGCAGGCGAACACGACTGGGCGCTGTCGGCCCTCTTGTCCTCGGGCAATGCCCTGGGACACGTCATCAATTGGCTGAGCGACGCAGATCTGCCTCAGGACGCCGGTGCCGCCATGCGGTCACTGTCCAGCCGCGGCGCGGCCGCCTTCAACCGGCGTTTTCCGGCCGGTGTGCCCACCACGCCCTGTGGCCAGGGCGACGCGGCGGTGCAGGGCGTGCGCTACTACGCCTGGAGCGGTGTCGGCACCTTCTACAACGCGCTGAACCCGGCCGACTACCTCATGAAGCTCACCAGCCTGACCTTCCACACGGAAGCCGGCGACGGCCTGGTGGGGCGTTGCGCCAGCCACCTGGGGCAGGTGATCCGAGACGACCTCCCGCTCAACCACTTCCATGCGGTGAACCAGTTCCATGGCCTGGTGGCCGATGGGGTGGACCCGGTGCAGCTGTATGTCGACCATGCCCGTCGGCTGAAGGCCGCGGGGCTCTGACGGGTACGGAGAGAGAGGGGCTGCCCCGGGTGTGCATGGGGTGCCATCCCGGGCCGTGCCGGTTAAGCTGAAGCCTGCCATCCGGCCCCAGAGGAGACCCCTTCATGCTCAAGCTGCACGGCTTTTCGCTCTCGAACTACTACAACAAGGTCAAGTTCATCCTGCTGGAGAAGGGCGTGCCCTTCGACGAGGTTTTCGCACCCCTGGGGGGCGGGGAGGGCGCCCAGGACAAAACCCCGCTGGGCAAGATCCCCTTTCTGGAAACCGAGGCCGGCTTCCTGTGTGAAAGCCAGGTCATGGCCGATTACATCGAGGCCCGCTGGCCTGAGCCGCGCCTGATGCCGGCCGATCCCTGGCAGGCGGCCAAGGTGCGCGAGCTCATCGCCTTCATGGACCTGCACGTCGAGCTGTGCGCCCGGCAGCTCTACCCCCAGGCCTTTTTTGGCGCGACCTTGCCCGAGGGCGTGGCCGACCGCGTGAAGGGCGAGCTGGTCCAGCGTCTGGCGGCCTTCCGGCGCCTGGCGCGCTTTGCCCCGTTTGCCGCGGGCGAGCATTTCACCCAGGCCGATTGCGCCGTCTTCGTGAGCCTGCCCCTGGCGGCCATGGCCAGCCGGGCCGTGTGTGGCGAAGACCTGGTGGCCGCTGTCGGCATCGACTGGAAGGGCTACGTCAAGCTGATCGAGCAGCGTCCAGCCGCCCAAAAGGTTGTGGCCGACCGCAAGGCTGACCAGGCGCGCGCACTGGCCGCCGCCCGGGTCCGGCAGACCGGGCAGGGCTGATCCGCCACAAGTCCGCCCAGGATGGCGCGGGGCCTCTGGCTGAGGCCTGGGCGGCTGTGATAAAACATGACAGAAGGCCAAGGTCCCCGCCGGGGTGCTGTCTGGCCTCAACCAGAACAGCAGGGTGAGATGGCGATGAGGCAGGCAGTGATCCAGCGGCACCACGTCACGGAGCGCGGCGTGGCCGGGCCCAGGGTGGTCTTGGCGCATGGCTTTGGTTGCGACCAGCGCATGTGGCGGCACGTGGCCGATGACCTGGCCCACGACCACCGCGTCGTGTTGTTCGACCACGTGGGCAGCGGCCGGGCCGATGCCAGCGCCTGGTCGCCCGAGCGCTACGACAGCCTGGATGGCTACCGCGACGACGTGCTGGCCCTCCTGGAGGCCATCGGCGACGAGCCGGTGGTCTATGTCGGCCATTCCATCAGCGGCAGCATCGGCCTCATGGCGGCGCTGGTGGCACCCGAACGTTTTGCCCGGCTGATCATGCTCGCGCCCAACCCCTGTTTCGTCAACGATGGCGATTACGTCGGCGGCTTTGAGCGCAGCGACATCATGGACCTGCTGGAGCTGATGGAGCGCAACATGCTGGGCTGGGCCAATTTCCTGGCGCCGGTGGCGGTGAAATCCGACGAGCAGCCCGAACTGGTCGAAGAAATGCGCGCCAGCCTGTGCAGTGGCGACCCGGCCATCCTGCGGCAGTTTGCGCGGGTGGTGTTCCTCTCCGACATCCGTCCGCTGCTGGGCCAGGTCACCGTGCCCACGCTCCTGCTGCAGTGTGCCGACGATGGCATCGCGCCCCTGGCCGTGGGCGATTACCTCGCCGCCCACATTCCTGGCTCGACCTTGCGGCGCATGCGCGCCACGGGGCACTGCCCCCACCTCAGTCACCCGGCCGAGACCATCGCCCTGATCCGCGGCTACCTTGGCCAGGCCGGGGCCGATTGAAGGGCGCCGGCATGAACGAGCTGGAAGCGCCCGACCTTCATGCCTTGCCCTGCGGCCTGTTCAGCGTCGGGCCCCGCGACGAGCTGCTGTGGGTCAACGAGACCCTGGCCCAGTGGCTGGGGCACGATGCCGAGGCGCTGATCGGTCAGCCCCTGAGCACCCTGCTGCCGCAGGCAGGGCGCCTGATGTGGCACACCTATGTGCTCCCGATGCTCGACGCCCAGGGCGTCATCGAAGAGGCCTCGATGATGCTGTTGCGCGCCCAGGGCGGCACCATCGACGTGCTGCTCAATGCGCGTCGCAGCGCCAGCCGGCCCGAAGGCGATCTGCGCATCCAGGTCAGCTGCTTCCGACTGCTGGAGCGCCGCCGCCTCGAGCTGCAGTTGCTCACCGTCAAGCGCGTGGCCGAAGAGGCGCCTGGCCTGCTGTTCCAGATGCGGCGCCACCCCGGCGGTCAGGTGGCCTTCACCTACGTGACCGAAGGCATGCGCACCCTGTTTGGCGTGAGCCCCTCGGTGGCCCTGCGCGATGCCCCGGCCGTCTGGGCCGCCGTGCACCCGGATGACCTGCCCCGCCTGCAGCTGGCCATGGCCCGCTCGGCCGACCAGCTCCAGCCCTGGCGCCAGGAGTACCGCGTGCGCCTCCACGGGCAGGAGCAATGGCGCGAAACCCACGCCTCTCCCAGTCATGAGCCCGATGGCACCGTGCTGTGGCACGGCTACACGGCCGACATCAGTGCGCGCAAGCAGCTGGAGCAATCGCTGCGCGACAAGGAGGCCGCCGAGCAGGCCAACCAGGCCAAAAGCAGCTTCCTGGCCCGCATGAGCCACGAGCTGCGCACCCCGCTCAACGGCATCCTCGGATTCGCGCGCCTGCTCAAGGTGCAGGGGGCCCCGCTGGACGAGGACCAGCGCCGCAAGGTCGGCTACATCGAGGTGGCGGGCGACAGCCTGCTGCACCTGATCAACGAGGTGCTGGAGATCTCCCGCATCGAGGCCGGCCACACCAGCGTCAACGTGCAGCCCATGCAGATCGACGAGATCCTGCGCCAGGCACTGCGCCTCAACGAGCCCGCGGCAGCGGCCAAACAGGTGCGCCTGCTCGCGCCCGCACAGCAGGGCTGGTGGGCCGAGGTCGACGAACACCGTTTGCTGCAGGTGCTCAACAACCTGCTGTCCAACGCCATCAAGTACGGCCCGCCTTCGGGCACGGTGCGGCTGTCGGCCCGGGCCGAAGACGGCGTGCTCACCCTGTCCGTGCAGGACGAGGGCCCCGGCCTGAGCGAGGCCCAGCAGGCTCAACTCTTCCAGCCCTTCAACCGCCTGGGTGCCGAGCGCAGCGGCGTGGAGGGGGTGGGACTGGGGCTGGTCATCACACGTGGCCTGGTCGAGCTCATGGGGGGGCACATGACGGTGGAGAGCGCCCCGGGGCAAGGCGCCTGCTTCAAGGTCCACCTCCAGGGCGTCGACGAGCAGGACACCCTGGGCCAGGCCGACTGGGTCAGCACCGGGCCGGGCGCGCTCGACGAGCCCGGCGGGCCGGCCGCGGCGACCCTGGTGTCGACCACGGCGGAGGCGGAGCCCGTGCTCTACGTCGAGGACAACCGCGTCAACGCCGTGCTGATGCAGGCGGTGTTCGAGACCCAGTCGCGCTTCTCGCTCACGGTGGCCGAAACCGGTGCCGAGGCGGTCTCGGCCCTGGCCACCCTGCGCCCTTGTGCGCTCATGCTCGACATGCACCTGCCCGACACCGACGGCATCGCGCTGCTGCAGCGCCTGCGTCGCCTGCCTGGGCTCGCCGAGGTGCCGGCCGTGGTGGTGTCGGCCGATGCCATGCCCGCCGACATCGAGCGAGCCCTGGCCTGCGGTTTCAGCGATTACTGGACCAAACCGCTGGACGTGGCCCGGGTGCTGCCCGGTCTGGCGGCCCTGGTGGACGCCGCCACGCACCCATCCGAGGCGCCTTGAGACCTGCTGAAGGCCCTCAGGGGCGCCATCAGGCGGCACAATGTCGGCCTGATCCGTCTCATTCAGCCCCGGCAACGCACCATGACCTCTGCCCTGCACACCTCCGCCATCACCTCCCTGCCCCTGCTTGCCCGTGGCAAGGTGCGAGACAACTACGCCGTGGGCGACGACCGCATCCTCATGGTGGCCTCCGACCGCATCAGCGCCTTCGACGTCATCATGGGCGAGCCCATCCCGGGCAAGGGCGCCTTGCTGACCAAAATGGCCCTGTTCTGGTTCGAGTTGTTGAAGGACGTGGCCCCCAACCACCTCACCGGTGACGACCCCGTCAGCGCCGTGACCCCGGCCGAGCGCGCCCAGGTCGAGGGCCGCGCCATGCTGGTCAAGAAGCTCAAGCCCCTGCCCGTGGAGGCCGTGGTGCGCGGCTACCTGGCTGGCTCTGGCTGGAAGGAGTACCAGGACAACGGCGAGGTCTGCGGTGTGAAGCTGCCGGCCGGACTGCGCAATGCCAGCAAGCTGCCCGAGCCCATCTTCACTCCCGCCACCAAGGCCGATGTGGGCGACCACGACGAGAACATCAGCTACGAGAAGATGGTCGAGATCATCGGCGCCGACATGTCGGCCAAGGTGCGCGAACTGGCCATCGCCCTCTACAAAAAGGCTGCCGACTACGCCCTGACCAGGGGCATCATCATCGCCGACACCAAGTTCGAGTTCGGCCTCGATGAACACGGCACCCTGACCGTGATGGACGAGGTGCTGACGCCGGATTCCTCGCGCTTCTGGCCCATCGAGGGCTACGAAGCCGCCTTCAAGGCCGGTGCCAACCCGCCCAGCTACGACAAGCAGTTCGTGCGTGACTGGCTGGAACAGGCCACGGTCAATGGCCAGCCCTGGGACAAGACCGCCCCGTCGCCAGCACTGCCGCAGGACGTGATCGAGAAGACCACCGCCAAGTACCAGGAGGCGCTGACCCGCCTGATCGGGGGCTGAACCCGGCTCGCCACCCCTTTGCTGCCCAGGTGGTGGCAGGGCAAAGAAAAAGCGTCCCGAGGGACGCTTTTTTCATGGGCCGATGACGACAGGCGATGACGGGCGTGAGGGCAGTCGTGCCAGGCGCCCCGTGCGCCTCAATGGCTGCGGCGGCGGGCCAACAGGCCGGCCACACCCAGGCCTGCCAGGGCCAGGGCCAGGGATTCGGGTTCCGGCACGGCCGGCGTCACCGGCGTCAGGCTGAAGTAGCCGCCGTAGCTGGAGGTCTTGCTGCCCAGGATGTCGCCCGTGATGGTCAGCTTGTAGAAGCCTGCGGTCAGGCCGGTGAAGCTGTATGCGTCGGACAGGTCGTTGTCGATGTACTCGACGCCGTTTTCGCTGGTCAGGGTGGCGATCACATGGGCCAGGCTATTGGTTGCACCCGTCGTCCAGGCGAGTTCAACGATGGCGTCCTGGTCACCGGCCAGGCTCAGCTCGAAGTTGTAGAGGTCGCTGAAGCTGTTGCCGGCGTTGCCTTTGGAGAAGGTGTTGCCGATGTTGATGGCGGTGTCGTCCATCAGGTCCAGTTCGGTGGTCGACGTCAGGATGGTGGCCGAGGCGTTGCCCAGAGCGGCCAGGCCGAGGACGGAAGCGAGGAAAATGGATTTCATGGTCATGCTCCTGTCGGTCGCAAAGACCGTGCCAGATAAGGGGAGGGCAGCGGATGCTGCACCGCAACGAAACCCATTCTAGTGAGGGCGGTGGGGCTGTCATCCCCCGCACAAGGGGGCTGGCACCCGCTTTTTGCGGAGCCCCGCTCAGCCGCCCTCGGGCTCGCCATCCTGCGCGGCCGCGTCCAGCAGGGCCTGTTGCGCGCGCGCCTCGGCCTCGGCCTGCGCCAGGGCCTGCGCGACCTCGGGTGAGGCGGCCCAGCCCTTGATCACCTCGGCGGCATCGCCCACGCCCAGCTTGCTCAGGGATGAGAACAGGGCGATGCCCATGTCGGCCTCTTCGGTGGCGATCTCGCCCAGCACGGCCTGGGCCGCGCGCAAGGACTCGGCCTGCTCCTTGCGGTTGAGCTTGTCGGCCTTGGTGAGCAGCACCAGCAGCTTGACCTCGCCGTTGCGCACGCGGGGCGTGACGAACTGCAGCAGCTGCAAATCGAGTTCGGTGAAACCGTGCCGGGAGTCGACCATCTGCACCACGGCGGCCAGGTTGCGGCGCAGGGCGAGGTAGTCGGCCATCACCTCTTGCCAGCGCAGCTTGGCCGTGCGGTCGACGGCGGCGTAGCCGTAACCGGGCAGGTCGGTCCAGACCTGATCCGGGGCCAGCTTGGGGCCCAGCTGGAAGAGGTTGATGTGCTGGGTGCGCCCGGGGGTCTTCGAGGCGTAGGCCAGCTGGCGCTGCTGGGCCAGGGTGTTGATGGCGGTGGACTTGCCCGCGTTGGAGCGGCCGACGAAGGCCACCTCGGGCAGCTCGCTGGCAGGCAGCTGGTTGAGCTTGGCCGCGGTGGTGTAGAACCGCGCGGAATGGGCCCAGGCCAGGGCCTCCTTGGCCTCGGGCGGGAGTTCGGGGGCGGCCACTTTGCGGGGCGCGTGCATGGCCCGATTCGGGCTCGGGGTGACGGGCCGGGCGGGTTTTGCACTCGGCTTTGACTTGGCTTGCTTGGGGCTGCTCATGGGGCATTGTAAAATCCATTGGTTTACCTGCCAGAAAATCATGAAGGCCTGAGCGTCTACACTGCGCAGTTACCGTTTTTGCCCCATCACCGCAACTCACCACCCCCAGCCATGAAGCGCTTTTCGAACCTGATCGCCCTTGCCACGGTGGCCCTGTCCCTGTCCGGTCTGGCCCACAGTGCCGAAACCAAGGCCGCCAAGCCTGATCTGGCTGCTGGGGAAGCCAAGGCCACCACGGTGTGCGCCGCCTGCCACACCGCCGACGGTTCGCGCGGCATGCCCACCTACCCGATCCTGCAGGGCCAGCACCCCGAGTACCTGGTCAAGCAGCTGACCGAGTTCAAGGAAGGCAAGCGCAAGAACGCCATCATGGGTGGCATGGCTGCTGCGCTGACGCCGGAAGACATGAAGAACGTGGCCGCCTTCTACGCCTCCAAGAAGGCCAAGGACGGCAGCGCCAAGAATCCCGAACTGGTGGCCGTGGGTGAAAAGATCTACCGCGGTGGCATCGCCAAGAAGAGCGTGCCCGCCTGCGCCGCCTGCCACAGCCCCAACGGCGCCGGTCTGCCCGTGCAGTACCCCCGTCTGGCTGGCCAGCACAGCGATTACATCAAGGCCCAGCTGACCGCCTTCCGCCAGGGTGAGCGCACCAACAATGCCCAGATGAGCGCCATCGCCGCCAACCTGAGCGACAAGGAAATCGACGCCCTGGCCGACTACGTCGCCGGCCTTCGTTGATCGACCTGACGGTACCCCGGTCTGACCGGGGTCTGCATGACAAGGCGGGAGGCCCTCACGAGGGTGCCCGCCTTTTTTGTTGATGCCATGAGCGCAGTACAGCCCCCTTCCCTGACCCCCTTGTCTCCCGCCAGCCCCGCCCGGTCCTGGCGCAACGACCTGCTGGACCTGCTGGCATCGATGCGCTTTGCGATCTCGCTGCTGACGGTGATCTGCATCGCTTCGGCCATCGGCACGGTGGTCAAGCAGGGGGAGCCGCTGGTCAACTACGTCGACCAGTTCGGGCCCTACTGGGCCGAGGTGTTCGGCGCCCTTGGCCTGTACCGGGTCTACAGCACGGGCTGGTTCCTCCTGATCCTGGCTTTCCTGGTGGTCTCGACCAGCCTGTGCGTGGTGCGCAACACGCCGCGCATCCTGGTCGACTGGCGCACGCACAAGGAGCAGGTGCGCGCCAGCGCGCTCAAGGCCTTCCATCACCATGCCGAAGGCACGCTGGCCGAGCCGCTGGACGCCGCCCAGGCCCGCGTGCAGCAGGTGCTGGGCCAGCAGGGCTGGTCGATCAAGCAGGACGTGCGCACCGGCGAGGGCAAGCACGGCGAGCAGGGTGTGATGTTCGGCGCCCGCCTGGGTGCGGCCAACAAGCTGGGTTATATCGCGGCGCATTCGGCCATCGTGCTGATCTGCCTCGGGGGGCTGTTCGACGGTGACCTGCTCATCAATGTGCAGACCTGGGCGCAGGGCCTGCAGCCTTTCAAAGGCCAGACCGAGCCTCCCAAGGGCCGCCTGAGCGAGGGCAACCCGGCCTACCGGGCCCAGCTTTTCGTGCCCGAAGGCCAGCGCACCGACGCGGCCGTGGTCAACCTCGACAAGGGCATGCTGGTGCAGCCGCTGCCCTTTGAGGTCGAGCTCAAGCAGTTCAAGGTGGAGTACTACGACACGGGCATGCCCAAGCGCTTTGCCTCCGACATCGTCATCCACGATGCGCGCAACAAGGTCAGCAAGCCCTTCACGGTCGAGGTGAACCACCCGGTGGTCTACGACGGCGTGACCATCTTCCAGTCCAGTTTCGAAGACGGCGGTTCGGTGGTGCGCCTGCGGCCTTTGGCCCTGGGCGCCACAGGCCCCGCCACCGAGGTGGTTTCGACCAGCGTGAACGGGGCGGCCGTGCGCCTGCCCGAGGCCTGGTGGAAGGCCCAGGGTGGCCAACCCGTGGGCGGCGACCTGAGCCTGGAGGTCACGGGCCTGCGCGTGATCAACGTGGAAAACATGGCCCAGGCGGGCCGGGGGGCCGAGGCCGCGGCGGCCACCGATGTGCGTGGCGTGAACCTGGCCGATTTGAGCAAGCACCTGGGTTCGGGCGCCAAACCGGCAGGGGACAAGACCCTGGTCAACATCGGCCCTTCGGTGACCTACAAGCTGCGCGACCCGGCAGGCCAGGCCCGCGAGTACCAGAACTTCATGGTGCCGGTGCAGCTCGACGGGCAGTCGGTCTTCCTGCTGGGCGTGCGCGACACGCCGGCCGAGGGCTTCCGCTACCTGCGTGTGCCGGCCGACGAGGAACTCGGCATCCAGGGCTGGTTGCGTCTGCGCCAGGCCCTGGGCGATGCGGCCCTTCGCAAGCAGGCGGCGCTGCGTTTCAGCCGCATGGCGGCGCCGGCCGACCGGGCCGATCTGCAGTCGCAGCTGGCGATTTCGGCGCAGCGCGCCATGGACCTCTTCGCCGGGGCCGTGCCCATCCAGGCCGCCGCCGATGCCGTGGCGGCGGCCTCCTCGGGGGCCGAGGCCGCGCAGGCTGGCGCAGCCCAGCCGGGGGGCCTGCAGGCCCTGTCGGCCTTCATCGAGCAGGTGGTGCCTGCAGCCGACCGCGAGCGCACCTCGGGCACGCTGATCCGCATCCTCAATGGCGGGCTGTTCGAGCTGGCCAACCTCAGCCGCGAGCGCGCCGGCCTGGCGCCGCTCAAGCCAGACAGCGAGGCGGCCCAGCGTTTCATGACCCAGGCGGTGCTGTCGTTGTCTGACGCGGTGTTCTACCCGGCGCCGGTGGTGTTCGCCCTCGATGGCTTCGAGCAGAAGCAGGCCAGCGTGTTCCAGGTCACGCGCACCCCTGGTCGCAACGTGGTCTACCTGGGCTGTGTGCTGCTGATCATCGGCGTGTTCGCCATGCTCTATATCCGCGAACGCCGCCTGTGGGTCTGGCTGCAGGCCGCGCCCGAAGGTGGCACGGGCCTGCGCATGGCCCTGTCGTCGACCCGCCAGACGCTGGACACCGACCGCGAATTCGAGCAACTGCGTCAGACCCTGCTGGGCGAGGCTGCCACGGCCCCGACCGTGGCGTCGCGCTGAACGGCACCGCGCCCCCGACAAGAGAGACCGAGGAAGACAAAGCATGACCACCACGACCTCTGGCCGCACCCCGCTGCCTGCTGCCCCGCAAGGCGCGCGCCGCCCTCTGACCGACTGGCTGTTTGCCGCCCTGGTGGTGGCCGTGGCCGGCTGGGCATTCCGGGCCCATGGCCCGGCGATGGACGTTTACGAGAAGGCCATCCTGGCCGGCGCCGTGCCCAGCCTGATCGCCCTGGGCTGGTTCTGGCGCCCGCTGCGCCTGCTGTTCCTGACCTCGGGTCTGGCGACCTGGGGCGCCATGGCGCTCTACATGCGCGCCACCGATGGCTACGGGGCCGACCTGGCCAAGGCCGATCAGGTGTTCTGGTTGAAGTACTTTCTGTCCAGCCAGAGCGCCATCCTGTGGATGAGCGTGCTCTTTTTCATGAGCACGGTGTTTTACTGGATCGGGGTCGTGAGCAAGGGCCCGACGCCCACGAAGCTGGGCTCACGCATCGCCTGGGCCGGGGTCTTCATGGCCCTGGTGGGCACGCTGGTGCGCTGGTTCGAGAGCCACCAGATCGGCCCCGACATCGGCCACATCCCGGTGAGCAACCTCTACGAGGTCTTCGTGCTGTTCTCGTGGCTGACCACGGCCTATTGGCTGTATTACGAAGACCGCTTTGCGCGCCAGGGCCAGGACCTGGGCTCGCTGGGCGCCTTCGTGATGCTGGTGGTGAGTGCGGCCGTGGGCTTCCTGCTCTGGTACGCCCTGGAGCGCAGCGCCAGCGAAATCCAGCCTCTGGTGCCGGCCCTGCAGAGCTGGTGGATGAAGCTGCACGTGCCGGCCAATTTCATCGGCTATGGCACCTTCGCGATGTCGGCCATGGTGGCCTTTGCCTACCTGGTCAAGCACCATGCCAGCGAATCGCGCTGGTGGAAGTTGGCGCCGCTGTGGCTGGTGGGCGTGGTGCTGTGCTTCGAGCCCATCGTGTTCCGCAGCAAGCCGGGTGCCGAGCAGATGGTGAGCAGCTATTGGGCGGTTTACTTCGGCATCTCGGCGCTGATCGTGGCGGGCATCGTGGGCGCACGCCGCCAGATCGCCAGCAAGCTGCCGGCCTTCGACGTGCTCGATGACGTGATGTACAAGGCCATTGCCGTGGGCTTTGCCTTCTTCACCATCGCCACCATCCTGGGCGCCTTCTGGGCGGCCGAGGCCTGGGGCGGCTACTGGAGCTGGGACCCCAAGGAGACCTGGGCCCTGATCGTGTGGCTGAACTACGCCGCCTGGCTGCACATGCGCCTGATGAAGGGCCTGCGCGGCGTGTTCGCGGCCTGGTGGGCGCTGGCCGGCCTGCTGGTCACGTCCTTTGCCTTCCTGGGCGTGAACATGTTCCTCTCGGGCCTGCACTCCTACGGGCAGCTCTGATCCAGGCTGGGGCGGCCAGCCTGGCCCGCGGTTTGCATACGGTCCCATTGCGATGGTCTGTTCTCCTTGGGTGCCTTGAGTGGCGCCTGCCGCCGCCGGCTTGTCCGGCGGTTTTTTTTGGGCGCGCGGCCGCGCAGGGGGTGCACATCGGGGTCAAGCCGGCGGGCCGGGCGGCCGATAACCCGGCATCCCCTGTACCGAGAGACCCCGCCATGCCTTACGCCTTGCGCGACGCCCTGGGCCAGATCGCCAGCCTGCACCGCGAGCCGGTGGCCGGCGCCCAGTCGCTGAGCCCCGATCACCCCGAGGTGCGGGCCTTCCTGGGGCGCGACCCGGATGCAGCGCGCTTTGCCTCCATGGACGCCGACCTCGTCCGCGTGCTGGAGGACCTGATCGACGCCCTGATCCGCCGCAACGTGCTCAACATCACCGACCTGCCGCCCGAGGCCCAGGCCAAGCTGTTCGATCGCAAGCACTTCCGCGAGGGCATGCAGGCCCATGCCCTGACCCTTTTCGGGGCCCTGACGCCCCATCTCGGTTCGTCCAGCGTGGTGCACACCGACTGGAACGCCCAGGCCGACGCCGACCTGCGCCTGCCGCCGACGGTCTCCTGAGCGGGGACTCAGCCCAGCACGCGGTGCTGCAGCGCCGGCAGCTGGGTGCGCACCGTGGTCTGGCGCTGACGGTCGAGTTCGGCCAGGACCACGCCGGGGCCTTCGGCCTGCATGGCCAGCACCTCGCCCCAGGGGCCGATGACCAGGCTGTGGCCAAAGGTGGCGCGGCCGTTTTCATGCAGACCGCCCTGTGCCGGGGCCAGCACATGGCAGAGGTTTTCGACCGCGCGGGCGCGCAGCAGCAACTCCCAGTGGGCCTTGCCCGTGGTGTCGGTGAAGGCGGCGGGCAGGACGATGAGGTCGAGCGGCTCGCTGCGGCCCAGCTGGCGGAAGAGTTCGGGGAATCGCAGGTCGTAGCAGACGGCCAGGGCGATGCGCCAGGCTTGGCCGCTTCGGTCGTGCAGGGTGAAGGCCACGGGCTCGGTGCCCGGGGTGAGCGTGGCGGCCTCGTCGTAGCGGCGGGTGCCGTCGTCAAAGCAGAAGAGGTGGACCTTGTCGTAGCGGGCCACGCGCTCGCCCTGCGGGTTGTAGACCAGGGTGGTGTTGCTGACGCGCTGGGCCTCGTGGCCGCGCAGGGGCAGGGTGCCGCCGATCACCCAGACGCCGTGGGTGCGAGCGGCCTCGGCCAGCATGGCCTGCATGGGCGCGGTGGCCGCGTCGGGGGCGAGGGCGTCGGCCAGGGGCTCGGCGATGACGAGCTTGTCGGCATCGCGCAGGCCCATGAGGCAGAAGTACTCCGGCAGGGCGACCAGCTCGGCGCCGGCCTCGGCGGCCTGGGCGATCAGGGCGCGGGCGGTGGCGAGGTTCTCGGCCACGCGGGGCGTGGAAACCATCTGCAGGGCGGCGACTTTCATGGGCGGACTCAGGGCGGGTGAGGGCAAGGTGGGGGAAGCCAGGCAAGGATAAGGCCTGAGCCGGGCGCCTGAGCCGCTATGCTTGGGGGCATCATGTCCGAACCCACATTGGGCGCCAGCGCCCCCCTGCCTGATTCGGCTTCCGTGCTGCCCGGTGCGGTGCCCTTGGCCCCCGAGTCCCAGCCTGCACCGGTGGCCGATCTGCTGGAACGGGTGCGTGACGCCGCCCGCCGCGGCGCCGTCTTGCGCCTGCGCGGCGGCAGCAGCAAGGATCACCTGGGCGACACCCGCCAGGGCGAGCCGCTCGACACCCGGGGGTGGCAGGGCATCTCCCGCTACGAGCCCAGCGAGCTGTTCGTGACCGCGCGGGCCGGCACGCCCCTGGTCGAGCTGGAAGCGGCCTTGGCCGCACGCGGTCAGTACCTGCCCTTTGATCCGCCCCGGCTGGCGCTGGAGGCGCCCGAGCAGGCCAGCGCCGCGACGGTGGGCGGCATGGTGGCCGCCGGGCTCTCGGGGCCGGGGCGTGTCAGCCGCGGTGCGGTGCGCGACCACGTGCTGGGCTGCACCCTGCTCAATGGGCGTGCCGAGGTGCTGCAGCTGGGCGGCTCGGTGATGAAGAACGTGGCCGGCTTTGACCTGTCTCGCCTGATGGCGGGCTCCTGGGGCACGCTGGGCTGTTTGCTGGACGTGACCCTGAAGGTGATGCCGCAGCCGGTGGTCTCGGCCACGATGCGCTTTGAGCTGGGCGAGGCCGAGGCCCTGGCCCAGGTCAACCGCTGGGCTGGGCAGGCCTTGCCCCTGGACGCCTCGGCCTGGTGGGATGGCCTGCTGGTGCTGCGCCTGCGGGGCGCGCGCGCCGCCGTGGCCAGCGCCGTGCAGGGCCTGTACCGCGAGCGCAAGGGCGAGCTGCTGGCGCCGCCCGTGGCCGAGCAGTTCTGGCAAGGCCTGCGCGACCAGCGTGACGAGTTTTTCGTCCGCGCCCGCCAGGCCGTGGCCCAGGCCGGAGCTCAGGGCGTGAGCCTGTGGCGCCTCTCGGTGCCGGCCACGACGGCGCCCCTGGCCTTGCCCGGCGAGCAGCTCAGCGAGTGGTTTGGCGCCCAGCGCTGGTTGTGCACCCCTTTGCCCGCGGCCGCGGTGCACGAGGCGGCGGCCCGCGCCGGTGGCCATGCCCAGGTGGTGTGCAGCGCCACGGTGCAGCCCCTGGTGAACGAGGCGCTGGCCTCGCCGGTGATGCGGCGCCTGCACCACCAGGTTCAGCGCGCCTTTGACCCGCAGGGCGTGTTCGACACCGGTCGCCTCTGGCCTCGCGGCACACCGCCGACCGATCCCCAGCCCTGATCACGCGCCCCGATTCTCTGTCCTGACCTCCGCACGCCACCATGCAGACACAGCTCGCCCCCGAACACGCGGCCACCCCTGAAGGCCGACAGGCCGAGGCCGTGCTGCGCCAATGCGTGCACTGCGGCTTCTGCAACGCCACCTGCCCGACCTACCGGCACACGGGCAACGAGCTCGATGGCCCGCGTGGCCGCATCTACCTGATGAAGCAGGTGTTCGAGGGCCAGGCGCCCACGCGTACCACCCAGCAGCACCTGGACCGTTGCATCGGCTGCCGCCATTGCGAAAGCACCTGCCCCTCGGGCGTGCCCTATCACGAGCTTTTGGCCCTGGGCCAACCGGTGGTGGACGCGGCCGTGCCCCGCCCGGGGCGTGAGCGCCTGCTGCGCTGGGGCCTGCGCACGCTGATGCCTTCGCCCTGGTTCGGTGTGGCCTTGCGACTGGGGCAGTGGATGCGGCCGCTGCTGCCTGCGGCCTTGCGTGCCAAGGTGCCGGAGCGCGCGCCGCTGGCGCCCCCCGCCTGGCCGGATCCCCACAAGAGCCTGCACGCCCGCCGCGTGCTGATGCTCAAGGGCTGTGTGCAGCCCAGTTTGCGGCCCCACATCGATGCCTCGACGGCCCGGGTGCTCGATGCCATCGGCATCCGGGCGGTGCAGGCCCCGGAAAGCGGCTGCTGTGGGGCGGTGCAGGGGCACATGGGCGATGTGGCCGGGGCCAAGGTGCGCGCACGCCGCAACATCGACGCCTGGTGGCCCTACATCGACTCGCCCACGCCGGTGGAGGCCATCCTGATCAACGCCTCGGGCTGTGGCGCCTGGGTGAAGGACTGCGACCAGCTGCTGGCCGATGAGCCCGACTATGCCGACAAGGCTCGCCGTGTGGTGGCGCTGGTCCGCGACCCGGGCGAGTTGCTGGCGGGCTGGTTGCCGGCGCTGCAGCGCAAGCTGGGCAAGCGCGCGGCCAGCCTGGGGGCGCTGACCTTCCACCCTCCCTGCAGCCTGAGCCATGCGCAAAAGCTGAGCAGCGCGGCCAGCCCGGGCCCGATCGAGCGTGGCCTGCGCGAGCTCGGCTTCGAGGTGAAGCTGGCCGTGCGCGACAGCCACCAGTGCTGCGGCGCCGGCGGTGCCTACAGCGTGCTGCAGCCCGAGATGAGCCTGGCCTTGCGCGACCAGAAGCTGGCGGCCTTGCAGGAAGCGGGCACGGCCGTGATTGCCAGCGCCAACATCGGCTGCATCACGCACCTGCAGGGCGGCACGGGCACGCCGGTCAAGCACTGGCTGGAACTGCTGGACGAGGCCTTGAGCCGGCACTGAGCCGGCACTGAGTCGGCACTGCGCAGGCGCTGGGCCGGGGCGTGGTTCAGCGGGCGAGGGTGTGGGTCTCGGTTGGCGCGGGCAGCCCCCCGGCGGCGCTCAGGCGCATGCCGCGGGCGGCGTCGGCGGGCAGGGCCTCGAAGGCCAGCTCGATCAGCAGCCGGGTTTTCACGGCCTGGCCCTGGCGCTCGCCGGGGCGGAAGCGGGCCTGGAGGAAGGCGTCGTTGGCGGCGCGCTCGAAGGCGGCTTCCAGGCGCTCGCCCACCGGCTCGGTGCGGCGCACATGGCCGTTCTCGTCGATGTAGACCGCCAGTTGCAGCGTGAGGCGGCCACTGTGGGCCACCACGCCATCGGGGTAGGGCACGACCACGGGGGCC
>NZ_JAIZVX010000170.1 GCF_021768455.1 Aquabacterium sp.
CACCGACCAGCCCGAGGTGCTGCGCCGCCGTGCCCTGCAACTCTGGGACGACCAGCTCGCCCTGCTGGCCCGCCCCAGCCTGAGCGTGGGCACCCTCGGTGCCGTGCGGATGAGCCTGCGTGGCCTCTTGCTGGCCGTGGGCGACGGGCCCGCGCTGGAAGCCGCCCAGGAGCTGCAGACCCTGCCGGGCACCGTCTCGGCCGTGGCCCTGGTCAACTGGGCCGGCAAGCACCGCCCCGACGAACACAGCCGCGCCACGGTCAGCACCGAAACCAGCGCCCCAGCCCTTGCGGCCGTGAGCCAGGTGCTCGACATGGGCCAGCCGGCCGCCTGGAACCCCGGCGTGGCCGGTGGCGGCAACCTGGGCAATGGCGGCGACTCTGCCCGCCGCAGTGGGGGTGGCGACGATGGCAACGGCCACCAGAAGGTGCTCAAGGTCGGCCAGGAAAAGATCGACCGCCTGATGGACCTCATCGGCGAAATGGTGGTGGCCAAGAACGCCCTGCCCTACCTGGCCCAGCGCGCCGAGACCGTGTTCCAGCAACGCGAACTCGCCCGCGAGATCAAGGCCCAGTACGCCGTCATCAACCGCATCGCGGAAGACATGCAGCACGCCATCATGCAGGTCCGCATGATGCCCGTGGGCACCGTGTTCCAGCGCTTCGGGCGCCTGGTGCGCGACATCTCCAAGAAGCTCGGCAAGGACGTGCAGCTGGTGGTGGAAGGCGAAGACACCGAGGCCGACAAGAACATCATCGAGGCCCTGGCCGACCCGCTGATCCACATCCTGCGCAACAGCCTGGACCACGGCATCGAGCTGCCCGAGACCCGCCGTGCCGCAGGCAAGACACCGCAAGGCACCATCCGTGTGGCGGCCCGCCAGGAGTCCGACCGCGTGGTCATCGAGATCAACGACGACGGCGCCGGCATCGACCCGCAACGCGTGCGCAACAAGGCCGTCGAGCGTGGGCTCATCCCGGCCGACAAGGCCGGTACCCTGAGCGACGCCGATGCGGTTCAGCTCATCTTCCTGCCCGGCTTCTCCACCGCCGAAACCATCTCCGACCTCTCGGGGCGGGGCGTGGGCATGGACGTGGTGCGCAACGCCGTCGAGCGCATCAATGGCCACGTCGAACTCAGCAGCCAGCATGGCCGCGGCACGCGCATCCGCCTGTCGCTGCCGCTGTCGATGGCCGTCACCAACGTGATGATCATCGAGGCCGGCAACCGCCGCTTCGGCGTGCCCATGGACATGATCGTCGAGACGGTCCGCGTGCACCACGAAGACATCCACCACTTCAAGCAGGCCCGCACCACGGTGCTGCGCGGTCGCATCGTGCCCCTGCGCGCGCTGCACGACCTGCTCTGCCTGGACGACTCGGCCACGCTCAACGAAGACGGCGAACACGCCGTGCTCGTGGTGCGCCTGGGTGGCGAGAACGTCGGCCTGCTGGTCGACCACTTCCACGGTGCCACCGACATCATCCTCAAACCGCTGGAAGGCGTGCTCGCCGGCCTCACCGGTTTTGCCGGCACCGCCCTCATGGGCGACGGCAGCGTGCTGATGGTCCTCAACCCCAAGGAGCTTGTGTGATGCCGATCCGATATCTGAAAAAACACGCTGCGCTTGAAGAAATAGTCACGGTTGAAGACGCCGAGGCCCTGCTGGAATGGCTCAAGAAACAGGCGAAACCGGCCGTTAACTTGTCAAAGTGCAAACACCTGCATGCGGCCGTTCTCCAGGTCCTGCTGGTCACACGCCCCGCCATCTCCGGCGACGTGAGCGACCCCTGGCTGGCGAAAGCCCTGCAGGCCCCGGCAGCCTGACAAACGGCTGCGCACCGAGAAGCCATGACCAGATCTGAAGGGTCCGCAACGTGAAATCCGTTCTCTTGGTAGACGACTCCAGCACCATGCTGATGAGCCTGAAAAGCACCCTTGAAATCAGCGGATTCAAGGTCGACACCGCCAACGACGGGTCCGTGGCACTGGACAAGATCAAGGCCGGCCTCAAGCCCGACCTGATCATCACCGACATCAACATGCCCAAGATGGACGGGATCACCCTGATCCAGGAGGCCCGCAAGATCCTGCGCTTCACGCCCATCCTGGCGCTGACCACTGAAAGCCAGCAGGGCAAGCGCGACGAGGCCAAAAAGCTCGGCGCCACGGGCTGGCTGGTCAAGCCGGTCACGGGCACGGACCTGGTCAAGGTGGTCAAGCAGGTGGTGCCAGGCGCCTGAGGCGCTGCAGAAGGGCAGGACATGAACAACGACGACCCCACCGACCACGTCATCGACAACGCCACGGCAGCCTTGCCCAGCGCCGATGACGCGCGCCAATACCTGCACAACCGCATCCGCATGAAATGGATGAGCCGCGCGGTGGTGCTGCTGGGCTGCGCCCTGGCCCTGGGTGCCCTCCACCTCTTCGATCCGACCAGCAACGACCTGCGCACCGGCGTCCTCACCCTCATCGGTGTGGTGGTGGGCCTGGGCCTGGCCGACTTCCGCCTGGTGCGCCGGGGCCGCGACGACTCCGTCCCCGAGGTGCTGACCAATGACCTCGCCCGACTGGAGCAGTGCTTCGCCATCCTGCAAAAGCAGGTGACCGTCACCATCCGCACCTCCGAGCACGCCGTGATGGAAATGGTCGACCGCCTCAACCGCGTGCACAAGCGCAGCGCCGAGCTGCAAAGCCAGATCGAGAATGCCGTGGGCCGTTCGCAGGTGCTGTCGCAGACCTCCTTGACCGAGGCCGGCCGCAACGGCGAAACCATTGAAACCCTGGCCATGCACCAGAAGGCCTTCATGACGGCCCGCAAGGACAACCAGGATCGCATCCGCGCCGTGGTGGACCAGGTCAAGCACCTCACCCCGCTGGCCGCCCTGATCGGCGACATTTCGCGCCAGACCAACCTGCTGTCCATCAACGCCTCGATCGAGGCCGCACGCGCCGGGGCAGAAGGCGCCGGCTTCAAGGTCGTGGCCGCCGAGGTGCGCCGCCTCTCGGCCCAGACCTCTGAAGCCGCTCGCCAGATCACCGAAGGCATCCAGAACGTGGCCGAGGCCATCGATGGCGAACTGGCCGCGGCCTCCGAACTGGAAGCCGATGGCGCAGCAGCCCAACTGGGCGAGCTGGCCCAGCACATCAGCCACATCAGCAGCAGCCTCAACGAGGTCGTGCCCTATCTGGTGAACCTCTCGACCGACATGGACGAAGGCATGCAGACCATGACCACCGACATCATCGACGCCATGGGCCACATGCAGTTCCAGGACATCAACCGCCAGTTGCTCGAACAGGTCGAATCGGCCCTGGGCAGCCTGGCCGAACACAGCGCTGCACTCTACGCCCTGGTCGGCGGCAAGGCCCCGCCACCGCCCCAGGCCCTGGAAGAGCTGATGCAGCGCTGGGTCGAGGGTTACGTGATGCAGGAGCAGCGCACCGCCCACGCAGAGATCGAAAAGCGCTCGCCACACATCGGCCGCGCCGCCCAGGAACTCGAACTCGTGGCCCCGGACGGCCCGCGCATCGAACTCTTCTGAGTCCCCCGACACCGGGACCACACAGACCAGGGGCCTGCGGGCCCCTTCGTCATGCCTGACGCGCGCTTATGCTGCGGCCATGCGCACCCTCGTCTGCCAATCCTTCCGAACCGAACGCGTCCCGGCCTGGGTGCAGTCCTGCATGGCCAGCGTGCAGGACTGGGCCCGCCTGCGCGGCCACGGCTACCGCTTCTTCGATGACGCCCTCTTCAGCCTGGTCCCCGACTGGTTCCGCGACAAGGCCCAGGGCGAGGTCTGTCCCGTCACCGACCTGGCCCGGCTGCTGCTCATCAAGGGCCTGCTGGCCGAAGAGGGCATCGACGCCGTGGCCTGGGTGGACGCCGATGTGCTCGTCTTCGCCCCCGAAGCCCTGGACGTGGCCATCGAACGCGACTACGCCTTCTGCCGCGAAACCTGGGTCTACCCCGGGCCCGACGGCCCGATGCGCTGCAGCCTGCGCGTGGCCAACGCCGTCACCGTCTTCGCCCGCGAGAACGCCCAGCTCGACTTTTTCATCGATGCCGCCCTGCGCATCGGGCGACACCAGGCCCGCATCGGCAAGCTCGACATCGGCACCAACTTCCTGAGCCGCCTCTCCGGCATCCTGCCCATGACCCTGCTGCCCACGGTGGGCTTTTTCAGCCCCGCGGTGATGGCGGAGCTGGCCCATGGGCCGGCCCAGGCAGGGGATGCGGCCTTGCGCACCCTGGGCGCGCACACCCTCGCACCGCTGGCCTGCGCCAACCTGTGTGCCTCACTCAGCGGCCAGGCGCACGAAGGCCTCGCCCTGGACGACGCGGCCTACGAACGCGTGATCGCCCGCTGCCTGGAGAGCCGGGGCGCGGTGGTCAACCGCTTCCGGCCCGGCGCCTGATCAGGCCGCGAGCGTGCTCAGGAAGCCCGTGGCGCCGCCATGCAGGCAACGCGGCTGGTAGGCGCTCACGCGCTTGGCGATCTCGGCGATGTGGCCCGGCGTGGTGCCGCAGCAGCCCCCGGCGATGTTGAGGAAGCCCGCCTTGGCAAAGGCCTCCACATGGCCGCCCGTGATCTCCGGCGTCTCGTCAAAGCCGGTGTCGCTCATGGGGTTGGGCAGACCGGCGTTGGGATAGCAGCTCACGAAGGTGTCGCCGGCGATCTTGGCCAGCTCTTCGATGTAGGGGCGCATCAGCGTCGCCCCCAGCGCGCAGTTCAGGCCGATGGCCAGCGGGTGGGCATGGCGCACCGAGTGCCAGAAGGCGCTGACCGTCTGGCCCGAGAGGATGCGCCCGGAGGCGTCGGTCACCGTGCCGGAGATGATGATGGGCAGGCGCTCGCCGGTGTCCTCGAACAGCTGGTCGACCGCGAAGATGGCGGCCTTGGCGTTGAGCGTGTCGAAGATCGTTTCGATCAGGATGACGTCGCAGCCCCCCTCCATCAGGGCCTTGGCCTGCTCGTAATAGGCCTGGCGCAGGGTGTCGAAGTCGACGTTGCGCGCACCCGGATCATTCACGTCGGGGCTGATGCTGGCCGTCTTGGGGGTCGGGCCGATGGCGCCGGCCACGAAGCGGGGCTTGTCGGGGGTGCTGTACTTGTCGCAGGCCTCGCGCGCCATGCGGGCGGCCACGAGGTTCATCTCGTAAGCCAGCTCGGGCAGCTCGTAGTCGTCCTGGGCCACGGTGGTGGCACCGAAGGTGTTGGTCTCGATCAGGTCGGCACCGGCCGCCAGGTACTGTTCGTGGATCTCGCGGATCACCTCGGGACGCGTCAGCTGCAGCAGCTCGTTGTTGCCCTTGAGGTCCTTGCCGTGGTCGGCAAACCGGGTGCCGCGGTAGTCGGCCTCGGTCAGCTTGTAGCGCTGGATCATGGTGCCCATGGCCCCGTCGAGCACGACGATGCGCTGGCGCATGATCTCCGGCAGGTTCGCCGCACGGGTATAGGGGCGGCGGGCCACGGGCAGCAGGGCCGGTGTCGCGGTCGGGTCAGCGGAGGCAAGGGTGTTCATGCCCGCATTTTAAGGCGGGCCACCCCGGGCCTCACGTCAGGCCGCCTGGTTCCGTGGGCGGGAAGGGGGCATCGTCCACATTGAAGAGCGAATCGCGGAAGGTCGGACGGTTCGCCGGCACGTCATCGCCCAGGGCCCAGAGCTGCAGGTGCGTGGCCGACATGGGCTTGGCGTAGAGGAAGCCCTGCAGCTGGTCGCACTCCAGCTGCTTGAGGATGTCCTGCTGGGCCACGGTCTCGACGCCTTCGGCCACCACCTCCAGCCCCAGGGCATGTGAGAGCTTGATCACCGCCAGCACGATGGAGCGGGCGTCGGGCTCGGTTTCCAGGTCCTGCACGAAGCTGCGGTCGATCTTGATCTGGCTGGCGGGCAGCTTGCGCAGGTAGCTCAGGCTGGAGTAGCCGGTGCCGAAGTCGTCGATCGAGAGGTGCACGCCGGCATCGGTCAGGCGGGTGAACAGGCGCAGCGTGGCCTGGGCATCTTCCATCGCGGCCGACTCGGTGATCTCGAAGGTGATGAGCTCGGGCGGCACACGGTGTCGGGCCAGGGCTTCCTGCACACGCTCGACCAGGTCGGTCTGGCGCAGCTGGTGCACCGAGAGGTTGATGGCCACGCGCATGCTCAGGCCCACCTTCATCCAGGCCTTGATCTGGCGGGCAGATTCCTCGACCACCCACTGCCCCAGCGTGCCGATGAGGCCAAAGCGCTCGGCCACCGGGATGAACACCCCCGGGCTGACCATGCCGCGTGTGGGGTGCTGCCAGCGCATCAGGGCTTCGGCCCCGGTGATCTGGCCGCTGCGGGCGTCGATCTTGGGCTGGTAATGCAGCAGCAGGCCTTCGCCGGTTTCCAGCGCCGCCCGCAGGTCGCGCTGCAGGGCAACGGTGGCCTCGGCATCGTGGTCCATGCGCTGCTCGAAGAAACAGTGCATGTTGCCGCCGGCGTGCTTGGCCGCCATCATGGCCGCATCGGCGCGGGCGATCAGGCGACCACGGGGGCCGTGATCCGGGTAGAGCACGATGCCCACCGAGCAGGACAGGCGCACCTCGCGCCCTTCCACCTGATAGGGTCGGGCCAGGCTCTCGCGCACGCGCTCGGCCACCAGGGCCGCCGAGGCGGTGTCCGGGTCCCCATCGAGCAGCATCAGGAATTCGTCGCCGCCCAGGCGGGCCACGGTGTCGGTGCTGCGGCCCAGGGCGCGCAGGCGTTCTGCCACTTCGCGCAGCAGGGCATCACCGGTACCGTAACCAAAAGAATCGTTGACGGGCTTGAACCCGTCCAGGTCGATGTAGAGCACCGCCAGGCGGCGCTGGCGGGCGTCGGCACGCAAGACGCCCGAGGCCAGTTGGTCTTCCAGCAGGAGGCGGGTGGCCAGGCCGGTGAGCGGATCCTGAACCGCCCGGGCGCGCGCGGGCTCGGGCGGCTCGGAGGGGCCGCCCTGCGGCAAGGTGGCAGGGCCCTGCCCGCCATGTGCCGATTCGGCGCGGCGGGCGGCCATCCACAGGCGCAGCCCACCCATGGCCGCCACCATGAGCAGCAGGCCACCCAGCAGCCACCACCAGCTTGCCAACGCCACGGGATCGCTCATGACGGTTCACCGATCAGTGCATGACCACGGGTTGGAGGGCCATGGCCGCGTAACGCTCCAGGTAGGCGTCGAATTCCTCCACGCTGGGCGAGGTCTCGATCAGGGCCTCGACCCCCTCCTTGAAGGATTCGGCCAGGGCACCTTCGATGAAGAGTTCCTTGCGCGCGAACTTGTCGACGATCTCGAAGCCGCCCCGCGTCAGGGGCAGCGAGGCGGCAGGGGCCTGGGACAGCCCCGCCTCGTCACCGAACATGTCGATCTGGACGACGGCGTAGCTGTCTGAGTTGTAAAGCATGTGCATGAAAGGTACTCCGGGGCCTCAGGCTGGCTCGGGAACAGGTGGGTACCCACCGGGTCTCCGGGCCATCATGTCCCTTCCATCGGCCTCGTCATCCCCCAACTTGAGTGCTGTGTCACCTGTCACGGGCTGCGCCGTGCCCGAATGCACGGGAAACCCGCCCCCTCATCCACGGGGAGACATCGGCCATGCGGCCGATCCCGCTGCGCTTCCACCCTAGCTTACCCCCTTGAGGGGGAAGGGACTTCAGAGGCCACGGCCCTACAGTCTCGGCGTGAGCTGTCACACGGTCGTCCCACAGGGAGGAGACCTTTGAACGCAGGCTGACACAGAGGGCGCGCGCGGCACAGGCATCCGGCCGAACGCACCAAGCCCCCAGCCTCACCGGATCCTCGCCAGCCCTCGGGTTGGCTCCTCGGCGCCATGCGCAACCCCGCCCACCGTGGCGGGGTTTTTTTTGTCTGTTCTCCGCCCGGGCGCTCAAGCGCCTTTCATCACCCGGCGCTTGAGCCAGCGCATCAGGGCGCCCAGCAGGGGCAGCTTTTCATAGAGCTCTTCGGCCGCGTCCCAGTAATCCCGGTGCTCGCTGACCAGCCCCCGCGCATCGAAGCGCAAGTGGGTCGCACCCCGCACGGTCTGCCAGGCCGACTCGCCCTTGAAACGAAAGCGGAAATCCCAGCTCAGGAAGGCCTGCTGGCCTTGGGCCACGCGGTCGCGCACCAGGAAGTGCGGCGCTTCAAGGGTGTGGAACATGTGGGCAAAGATGGCCTCAACGGCCGGCAGGTGCTGCTTGAGCT
>NZ_JAIZVX010000268.1 GCF_021768455.1 Aquabacterium sp.
GTTTGTTGCATCATGGCGGCTCATCACAACACGCAGCGATTGCATCGAGCAGCATGGCCAAAGCAATGATCCTGGCGGCCGGGCAAGGAACCCGGGTCCGCCCTCTGACCAAACAGACACCGAAGCCCATGGTCCCCATCCTGGGCAAGCCGGTGATGGCCTACATCATCGAGCACCTCGCGCGCTACGGCATCACCGACATCATCATCAACGTCGCCTACAACCACTGGAAGATCGAGAATTACTTCGGTGACGGCCAGCGTTGGGGCGTCAACATCGGCTATGCCTACGAAGGCGTGCGCGAGCATGGCGAGATCGTGCCCAAGCCCCTGGGCTCGGCCGGCGGCATGCGCCGCATCCAGGATTTCAGCGGCTTCTTCGATGAAACCACCATCGTCCTGTGCGGCGACGCCATCATCGACCTCGACATCAAGGCCGCCCTCTTCGAGCACAAGTCCAAAAAGGCCATGGCCAGTGTCGTCACGCTGGAAGTGCCCAAGGAAGAGGTCAAGAACTACGGCATCGTCGTGTCCAGCAAGGACGGCCGCGTGCAGTCCTTCCAGGAAAAGCCCTCGCCGGAAGAGGCCAAGTCCAACCTGGCCAGCACCGGCATCTACATCTTCGAACCCCAGGTGATCGACCTGATCCCGCCCGATCGCGAGTTCGACATCGGCAGCCAGCTCTTCCCCATGATGGCCGAAAAGGGGCTGCCCTTCTTCGCCCAGAACCGCTTCTTCAACTGGATCGACATCGGCCGTGTGGCCGACTACTGGGCCGTTTGCCAACGCGTGCTGCGCGGCGAAATCGCCCAGATGGACATGCCTGGCCGCGAAGTGCGACCCGGCGTCTGGGTGGGGCTGAACACCAGCATCGACTGGGACACCGTGAACATCACCGGCCCGGTCTACATCGGCTCCGGCACCCGTGTCGAACCTGGTGTCACCATCGAAGGCCCGACCTGGATCGGTCACGGCGGCCTGCTCCGCCAAGGTAGCCGGGTCACCCGCAGCGTGCTGTTTGACTACACGCGCCTGAGCGAAGGCTCGGTGTTCGAGGAGGTGGTCGCTTCGCCCGTCTACTGCGTGGACCGCCAGGGCAAGACCACCTACCAGGGCGACGAATCCACCAGCCTGCGCTGGGGCGATGCCCGGGCCTGATCGGCGCATCCGGTGGCCAGCCTGAGCGACAATCTCGCTCATGACGATACTGGTAACTGGTGCAGCGGGCTTCATCGGCATGCACGTCGCGCAGGCCCTGATGGCCCGCGGCGAGCGCGTGGTGGGCATTGACAACCTCAACGACTACTACGACCCCGCCCTGAAGCGCGCGCGGCTGCAGCGTCTGGCCGAAACGCCGGGGCAGTTTCAGTTCCAGCAGATGGATGTGGCCGACATGCCCGCGCTGGAGGCCTTGTTCAAGGCAGAAAGCTTCACGCGGGTCATTCACCTGGCTGCGCAGGCCGGGGTGCGTTACTCGCTCACCAATCCGCACGCCTACTCGCAGTCCAACCTGGTCGGCTTTGTGAACATGTTGGAAGCCTGCCGCCACCACGGCGTGCAGCACCTGGTCTACGCCAGCAGTTCCAGTGTGTACGGCGGCAACCAGCTCATGCCCTTCTCCGAGCAGCACGCGGTCGATCACCCCGTGAGCCTCTACGCCGCCACCAAGAAGGCCAACGAGCTGATGGCCCACACCTACAGCCACCTCTACGGCCTGCCCACCACCGGCCTGCGCTTCTTCACGGTCTATGGCCCCTGGGGGCGCCCCGACATGGCGCCCATGCTCTTTGCACGCGCCATCCTGGCGGGCGAGCCCATCAAGGTCTTCAACCATGGCAACATGCAGCGCGACTTCACCTACATCGACGACATCGTCGATGGCGTGCTCGCGGTGGCCGATCGCCCCCCGGTGGCCAACCCCGATTTCGACCGCCTGAACCCCTCGGCCCAAAGCTCCTGGGCGCCGTACCGCGTGTTCAACATCGGTCACAGCCAACCCGTTGCGTTGATGGATTTCATCCGCACGCTTGAAGCCGAACTGGGCCGCGAGGCCCAACTCGACCTGCAGCCCATGGCCCCGGGTGACGTGGCGGCCACCTATGCCGACATGAGCGCCCTGAGTGGGCTCACGGGCTTGCATCCCAAGGTGTCCTTGAAAGAGGG
>NZ_JAIZVX010000269.1 GCF_021768455.1 Aquabacterium sp.
GCCGGTGCATGCACCGGCTTTTGTTTGTGCGCGATCGAATTCAGATCGCGAAATCTTCCAGCTTTTTGCCAGCGGCCACAGCGGCCTGAACCCACTTGGGTTGCAGGCCACGGCCCGTCCAGGTTTCGCCGGTGTCGTTGTTGCGGTATTTCGGGGCCACCTTGCGGCCTGCAGCGGCGCTGGTGCCTGCAGGCTTGCTGCCGCCGGCCTTCAGGCCCAGGTCGGCCACGGTCAGGCCGTGTTCAGCCAGCAGCGACTTGATTTGAGCGATCACGCCTGCGCGTTCGGCACGGCGCGCGTCAGCCAGTTGCTTTTCGAGTTCAGCGGCTTGCTGTTCGAGTTTGGCCTTTTGTGCAAGAAGGTCTTGATAGCTGCTCATGGGTGGTGTCCTTTGTGCCCGAAGGCGAAATACTTATGGGGATCTGGCAGGTGAGTGCGGCGTGTCGGCCCTGTCACCATCTGAGCCGTGAGCGAATTCTATACACAAATGAAATGCGGGCGCAATTCAATATGTTCCGAGCTCGCTTGCCGGGTGCATGGGCTGCCAATCTCCATGGGTATCGCGTGACTTATTTGGAGGCACCTTGCCGCGTGGCTTCTTTGGCCACGACCTGTCCCAGTTGAATCACGGCCAGCGCGTAGTAGCTGGATTGGTTGTAGCGCGTGATCGCGTAAAAGTTGGCAGTGCCGGCGATGAGGGTTGGCGCATCCCCCGCGTTGTAGAGCTGCACCAGGGCCAGCGAGCCCGGGTGCTGTTGCGCCGATTCGGGCAGTTGTGCGCCCAGGTCGCTCATGTCGCGGGGCGAGAAACTCGGCACGATATCGGGCGCCAGGAGTTTTTCCAGCGCGGAAGGGTCGCGTGGGGGCGTGACCTCGTAATAACTGGGCTGGTCGCGCAGCCAGCCTTGTTTCGCCAGATAGTGGGCCACGCTGCCGATGGAGTCCACCGGAGAGCGCTGGAGGTCGACCTTGCCGTCCCCGTCGAAATCCACCGCATAGCGACGGATGGAGCTGGGCATGAATTGCGGCAGGCCAATGGCCCCGGCAAAGGAGCCCTGTACGGTTTCAGGTGCCAGGCCCTGTTCTTCGCAGAGTTTCAGAAACTCGCCCAGTTCCTTGCGGAAAAAAGGGCTGCGATCGCTGCGGCCGGTGGGGAAGTCCAGGCTCAGCGTGGCGAGCACGTCGAGGACCCGGAAATTGCCTGTCTGTCGTCCGTAAATGGTTTCGACGCCGAGGATGCCGGCGATGACGTCGGCGGGCACACCGTATTCGGCCTCTGCGCGGCGCAGTGTGGCTTCATGCTGTCGCCAGAAGGCCGTGCCGGCGCGGATGCGGATGGGCTCGACGAAACGGCTGCGGTAGGCCGCCCAGTTTTTGGCCGTGGCGACCGGTGCAGGCATGATGAGGCGGGCCACTGCTTCGCGGTAGCGGGCCTGGGCGAGGGCGGCGCGGGTGCGGTCGGGGTCGAGGCCCCATTCGCTTGCGAGTGCCTGGGCCAGGCGCGCAGCGTCGTCGCGGTGGGCGTAGCTGTTGGGGTCTGGGTTGCCGGGCAGGACGCGGGCCTGCAGGGGCTCGGGGGCCTGGATCGCGCTGGCCACCACTGCGCTGGCCGCGGAGGTCGCCGATGCCGGGGCTGATGCGGACACGGGGACGCTCAGGCGGGTGTCGAGCTTGAGGTCCGGGCCGATGTGGGAGGACGTTGGGGTGGTGCAGGCACTCAGCCATACGGTACAGGCGCCGAGCAGGCCCAGCGCAGCGCGGTGGCTGATCAAGGCTGTCACCGAGGGCCGATGGGGGGCGCGTGCGTGCTGGCTGGCTGCGCGGGTGAGGCGGAACGTGGACGAGTCCGGAACGTGGTCGGGCATGGGGGAGGGCTGGGCGCGGGCACGAGCCTGCGGTCTGCAGTGCGCGTGCCATGGGCTTGGGCAGTCGATGGGGTCTTGTCGACAGTGTGCCCGATCAGGTGGGCGTGTTGCGCCGAGCGGGTGCGTGGGCGCCACGGGGCGCCGATGTGGCCCGCGCCTGCTGCCAGGTGCGGGCGTGGTGCCGTATTTGCTGCGCGAGCGCCCGCGCTGCCGGGGGAAGCCGGCCTGCGGGTGGCGGAGCGTTCGGGCCATAGCGCAGGGCATCGAGGGCCTGCAAGGCCTGGATCAACGCC
>NZ_JAIZVX010000041.1 GCF_021768455.1 Aquabacterium sp.
GGCAGGGAGGCGGCGTCGGTGCAGACCACCGGGCAGGCACAGGCCATGGCTTCGAGCACGGGCAGGCCAAAGCCTTCGTAGAGCGAGGGGTAGACCAGGGCGATGGCGCCGCTGTAGGCCAGGGCCATGTCGGCCTCGGTGAGGATGGCCACGTGCACGGTGGCCGGGCCTGCCTGGGCGCGCTGGGTGGGCTTGAGTTCGCCCCCGCCGGTGCAGAGGATGTGAAAGCCAGCGCGGGCCTCGCCGAGCAGGGCAAAGGCCTCGAAAAAGAGGTCGGCGTTTTTGTAGTCGTCCCGCGTGCCGGAGAGCATGAAGTAGGGCTGGTGCAGACCGTGGCGCAGGCGGAAGTCGGTGACGGCTTCGGCGCGGGCGGGCTGCAGGTCGCAGCCATTGGGCGCGAGGGTGATGGGCACCTCGGGGCGGCCCAGGGCCTGGGCCAGGTGCTGGCGCAGGTCGCGTGCGGTGTGCTGCGAGACGGTGGCAAAAGCCGAGGCATGGGCCAGCGCCGATTGCTTCTGGCGCCACATGGGTTCGCTCAGGTCCCAGCCCAGCACCTCGGGGATCATGTCGTGCACCAGCAGCAGGGTGGGCGTGTGCCGCGGGTGGCTGTAATACGTGGAGGCGAAGACCTGCGCGCCATGCTGGTCGCACAGGCGCTGCAGCAGGTCGCGGTCGGATTCGAGGTCGTGGTAACTGAAGCCGGGGGCGTCGATCACCTCCAGCCCGGGCAGGCGGGGCAGGGTGTGCTGCCGGTCGATCACCCGCACGTGCTGGGCAAAACCGCTGGCCAGCCACTGCTGGAACACCTGGGTCCAGACCTTGGCGATGCCGGAGCGGCCGATCTGGAAAAACACCCCGTCGATCAGGATGGGGGCTGGATGCGGCATGGAGGGGGTTACCACTGGTGGAGGGAGAGGTCGGTGCTGGCGAGGAAGTCGGCACCCATCAGAAAATAGGTGCCGGCGGGCCAGTCCTTGAGGTGGCGGATGCCGGTGGAGACGTTGGAGGCGCCGTTGCCCAGGAAGTAGTCGCAACGGGCGGCCAGCCAGGCATCGGTCAGGACCTGGCGACCGATGGCCTCACCCGGGTGGCCCGAGAGGTGCACGCCCTCCTGGCCCGAGCCCCGGACGCAGGGCAGGCAGAACACGCGCTCGCCCCAGCGCTGGCGGAAATCGGCCTCGACCGGGGCGCTGTCGGTCAACAGGAACAGGCGCAGGCTGGGGTTGACGTCGAGGATGCGCTGGATGCTGCCGTGGTACTGCGCGTTGAGGGCCTCGAGGCTGGCGAATTCGTGGACCTTGTCGGTGCCGCGCACGTGCACGGCCAGCCAGTGGTCCTGTGCGAAGTGGGTCTGCCAGAGGGCATTGATTTCGGCGCGCAGCGCGGGCTGCAGGCGCAGGTGACGGCGGCAGAGTTGGCGGTAGACGGCGTGCAGGCCCAGGCCATGCAGCGGGTGGCCCTCGGGAATCCAGGGCAGCAGGTCGATCAGCTTGATGTGGAAGTCGCTCACGACCACGGGCTCGGGGCGGTTGAGCAGGTAGA
This sequence comes from Aquabacterium sp., assembly GCF_021768455.1. Taxonomy (GTDB): domain Bacteria; phylum Pseudomonadota; class Gammaproteobacteria; order Burkholderiales; family Burkholderiaceae_C; genus Aquabacterium. The sequence continues at coordinate 1,543 of NZ_JAIZVX010000041.1, forward strand.
GGCCGGTCACGCGTGAGCCGTCGCCCTCCCACTTGACGACGTCGTCGAGGTGGAGGTTGCCCGCATGCCACTTGGGTGGGTAGCAGGCCAGGCCGGGCTGGCAGACGTGCGCCCATTGGGCCGGGGACACCGGTTGGAAGTAGAGCGCGAAGGCGTTGTCCGTGTCGGGGTTGCGGAACAGGCTGTTGCGACCCCAGTGGACCAGGGGGATGCGACCGGTGAGTTCGGCCACCAGGAGGGCGCCGAGCACGTGGTCGAGGTCGGACCACATGCCAAAGCCCCAGGCCTTGATCAGCAGGTAGCGGTGGGCGTCGGGGCGGCTGCTGTGGGGCCGGTCGAGCCCGAGGTGCTCGCGCAAGCGGGTCAGCAGGTCGCGGGCTGCGGCGTGATCGGCCTGCCTGTCTGGCCGGGCCAGCAGGGCGCGGCAGACCAGATCGGTCTTGTGGAGGTTGCCCCGGGCGAAGGCGGCCTGGGCGTCCTGGATGTCGAAGGCAGTGCTCACGCGTTCAGGCCCCGAGTTCGTCGCGCACCGTGCCCAGCTGGGCCTGGCGCCACAGGGCGGTGTAGATGGTTTCGAGCTGCCGGCAGAAGGTGGCGCTGTCGAACAACGAGGCCTGCTGGCGCTGCGCAGCGAGCCGGTCTTTCAGGGTCTGCCTGCGGGCGGGGTCGCGGGCCAGGGCCAGGGCCAGGGCTTCGTAGTCTGCGAGGCTGGCCGTGGCCAGTTCGGGCAGGCCGGCTGTGTGCAGCAGGCTGCCGGCCACGCGAGAAGGGAAAGACTGGCCCATGTAGGTGACCACGGGTAGGCCGGCCATCAGGGCGTCGGCCGCGGTGGTGTGGGCGTTGTAGGGGTGGGTGTCGAGGAAGAGGTCGGCCTGGCGGTAGCGGGCCAGGTGGTCTTCAACCCTGGGCACGCGCTGGGCAAACACCAGGCGCTCGGGCGCCACGCCCTGGGCTTGGGCGTGGGCCCGCAGGTTGCGTTGGGAGACCTCGTTGCGCGACATCAGCCACAGCACGCTGCCAGGCACCTCGCGCAGCAGGCGCATCCACACGGTGAACATGTGGGGCGCGATCTTGTAGTCGTGGTTGAAGGAGCAGAACACCACGCCCTCGTCGGGCAGGCCGCATTCGGCGCGGGTGGGGGTGCGCTCGGCGATCTGGATGCCGCCGGCGGCCGGGAGGTAGGAGTCGGGCAGGTAGACAACCTTCTCGTCGTAGTAGGCCTGGTGCGCGGGCGGGATGACGTGGCGGTCGGCGATCAGGTAGTCGATGCAGTCGAGGCCCAGGGTGCCCGGGTAGCCCAGGTAGTTGACCTGCACGGGGGCCGGGCGATGGGAGAAGACATCGGTGCGGGAGTCGGAGGTGTAGCCAGCCAGGTCGATGGCGATGTCGACCTCCATCTCGCGCATGCGCCGGGCGATGTCGGCGCTGCCCATCAGGCGGGCGTCGAGGAAGTGGTCGAAGCTGCGCAGCATGCGCTCGCGCAGGCGGCTCTGGTCGTCGATGCCCAAGGAGATGGCGATGGTTTCGAAGCGTCGCTTGTCGTGCTGCTCGAAGATGCCGGCCATGAGGTGACCCACGGGGTGCTCGCGCAGGTCGGGCGAGACGTAGGCGATTCGGATGCGGTCGTGGCGGTAGCGCTCGCCCGTCCACAGCGGGGTAGTGGGCGGAAATTTGTGAGCGGCGAAGGTGCGCGCGCAGAGCAGGTGGTCGGCGGCCTGGTCGTTGATGGCCATGAAGCCCAGGGACTTGCAGACGCGCTGGCTGGCGCGCACGCCGTCCGTGATGGACTGCACGAGCGTGTCGAAGTCCGTCCAGTCGCAGATGTGCATGCGCTCGTAGCTGAGCAGGCCCAGGCCGTAGTCGTAATTCGGGTTGATGTGCAGCAGGCGCTGGAACATGCCGATGGCCTGCTCGCTGCGTTTGAATTCGGTGAGCAGGATGGCGCAATTGCCCAGGGCGGTTTCGTAATCCGGGTTGATGGCCAGGACACGGTTGAAGCGCTCCAGTGCCGCCATGTGCTGGTGTGATTCGCGCAGCAGGGTGCCACTGTTGATCAGGGCCTCGATGTAGTCTGGCTTGAGCGCCAGGGCCTGGTCGTAGGCGGCCAGGGCCGCATCGCGCTGGCCGGCTGCGTGAAGGGCCGAGGCGTAGGCCGCCCACAGGGGCGCGAAGTGCGGGGCCACCTGGGTGCCGTGGGCCAGGTGCGCCAAAGCCTCGGCCATGGCGCGCCGCTTGAGCAGGATCACACACAGCGAGTAGAGGGCCACGGGGTCGTTGGGCTGGGCCATCAGGAAGCGCCGGAAGCGCCGTTCGGCCTCTTCGTCCTGCCCCTGGCCCTGCAGGGTCACGGCCTCGATGAGGTACTGCTGGTCCAGCACCGGGGCAGGGGCCTCGGTCGGCAGGGGGGCGGTCAGGGTGTCGGTCATGGTGGCGTGCGTCGGCGTGCTTCGGCGTGGAGCCCATTTCAGGTGCTCACCCATGGTGCGGCAAGGCGGGCGCCTCGCTCGACCGATAAACGGCGGCAGAAGGTCACAGTTTGCGTGCTTGTTTCTGCATGTGTCAAAGAAGTGCTCAAGTCGCCTGGGGGCGCACCGATATGCCGACGAATCGGTGAAAAGAAGTGTCGGCCATGAAATGTGTCGTGACCGCCATGCTTTTCCGGCCAACCCGCTCGCCGCGCTTCTCTAGGCTGGCGGATCTGGCCGGGCGATGCCTCCGCAAGGAGCGCGCTCACCATCCTTTCACGTCCTGAATTCGAGGGCCGCATGTCCATCATTGACTCGTTGACCACCACCCAGATCGCGGCCCTTTCGACCTCGACCATTGCCAAGTTGACGACGGCGGACTGGGCGGCCTTCGACACCGACCAGATCGCGGCGCTGACCACCAACCAGGTTCGCGCCATCGAGACGACCGATCTGGCCGTGCTGAATTCGGAGCAGATCCAGGCCCTGCAGACGGACCTGGTGCGCATGCTGACCTCGGTGCAGATCCGTGCCCTGACCACCGACTCGATCCAGGCCCTGACCACCACGCAGGTGCAGGCCTTGACCACCACACAGGTCTCGGCCCTGACCACAACCCAGGTCAAGGCCATCGAGACGGAAGACATCGCGGCGCTCAAGACCGACCAGGTTCGCGCCCTGAGCAGCGCACAGGTCAGGGCGCTGGAGACGGACCAGATCCAGGCCGTCACCACCACCCAGATTGCGGCCCTGACGACCTCCCAGGTGAGCTTCCTGACGAGTGCGCAGATCGCAGCCATCGAGACGGAAGACATACAGGCCCTGACCACCAGCCAGGTCCGCACCCTGAGCAGTGCGCAGATTTCGGCCCTGGTCACCGAGCAGGTGGCCGCGCTGGAAACCAGCGACCTGGCCGCCATCACCACCGCCTCCCTGCGTGGCCTGACCACCGATGGCATCCAGGCCCTGGGCACGACCCAGGTGGCTTCGCTCACGACGACCCAGGTGGCTTCGCTGAGCACCGCACAGGTGTCGGCCATCGAAACCGAGGATGTCGAGGCACTGAGCACCACCCAGGTCCGGGCGCTGTCGACGGCCCAGGTGCGTGCGCTTGGCACCGATCAGATCGAAGCGCTGACCACCGAGCAGGTGGCGGGCCTGGCGACCACCCAGGTCGCCTCACTGACCACCACGCAGGTTGCGGCCATCGAGACGGGTGACATCGTTGCCCTGACCACCAGCCAGGCTCGCGCGCTGTCGAGCACGCAGCTTTCTGCACTGACCACCGACCAGGTCGGTGCCCTGCAGACGGCCGACCTGGCTGCCTTGGCCACGGCGTCCGTGCGGGGGTTGACCACCGATGGCATCCAGGCCCTGGCCACGGATCAGGTGGCTGCCCTGACCACAGGACAGGTGTCGGCCCTGACGACCACCCAGGTGGCCGCGGTGGAAACGCAAGACATCGCCGCACTGACCACCGACCAGCTTCGAGCCCTGAGCACCAACCAGGTCCGCGCCCTGTTGACCGAGCAGGTCGGCGCACTGACCACCGAACACGTGGGTGTGCTGACCAGCGTCCAGACAGCGGCCCTGCTGACCACCCAGGTGGCGGCCATCGAGACCCAGGACATCGCGGCCCTGGGCACCACACAGATCAAGGCCCTGGGCAGCACCCAGGTTTCGGCCCTGAGCACCGACCAGGTCAGCGCCATCACCACGTCCACGCTGTCGTCGATGACCAGCACCGCCTTGCGCGGCCTGAGCACCGATGGCATCCAGGCACTGAGCACCGATCAGGTGGTGTCGCTGTCGACCAGCCAGGTTTCGGCCCTCACCACACGCCAGATCAGCGCCATGGCCACGGATGATCTGGCTGCACTGACCACCAACCAGGTGCAGGTGCTCGGGTCGACGCAACTTCGCGCCCTGAGCACGGAGCAACTGGTGGCGATTGCCACCGTGCAGACCCTGAACCTCACGACGGCGCAGATCGTCGCCTTGAGCACCTCGCAGGTGGCGGCGCTCAGCACCGACAGCATCGCCGCCCTGCACAGCACCCAACTGCGCGCTTTCAGCAGCGACCAGGTAGGTGCCCTCCTGACCGATCAGATCGCCGCGCTGGACACGGCCGCCGTGAGCGGTTTCTCCCTGGTGGCGCTGCGTGGCCTGACCACCGACGGTGTCCAGGCCCTCAGTGGGGCACAACTGGCGGCCCTCAATACCACCCTGGTGGCCAACCTCTCGACCGCCCAGATGCAGGCCATCGAGACCGATGACATCGCCTCCTTCACCTCCGACCAGGTGCGCGCCCTCACTGTGGCCCAGGTGCGCGCGCTGACCACCGATCAGATCGTGGCCTTGTCGACCGACCAGGCCGGCGTGCTGACCAGCGCGCAGGTCAGCAGTCTGTCGACCAGCCAGGTCGCCGCCATCGAGACCAGCGACATCGCCGCCATGGGCACGAACCAGATTCGTTCCCTGACTTCGGCGCAGGTCTCGGCCCTCACGACCGATCAGGTGCAGGCCATCGAGACCTCGGACATCTCGTCCTTGAACACGCTGGCCATCAAGGCGCTGACCACCGATGGCGTCCAGGCGCTGAGCAGCGATCAGGTTGCGGCGCTCACGTCCAACCAGGTCGCCGCCTTCCTGACCACCCAGTTGGCCGCCATCGCCACGGATGACCTCCAGGCCCTGGGGTCGACCCAGCTCAACGCGCTGAGCACGGCCCAGTTCCGGGCCTTCACCACCGATCAGGTGGCCGTGCTCGACACCACCCAGGTGTCGTCGCTCAACACCACCCTGGTGAGCGCCCTGACCACGGCCCAGATGGCCGCCTTGTCCACCCAGGCCATCGAGGCCATGGGCACGATCCAGTTCCGGGCGCTAGGTAGCGCCCAGGTGGCTGCACTCGGCACCGATCAGGTCGTGGCCCTGGAGACGGCAGACCTGCAGGCCTTGGCCACGGCCGCCGTGCGCGGCCTGAGCACGGATGGCATGCGTGCGCTGAGCACCGACCAGGTTCAGGCGCTGAGCACGCTGCAGGCTGCAGCCCTGCGCACGGCCCAGTTGGCCGCGATGGAAACCGAAGACGTTCAGGCCCTGCGCACGGCGCAACTCCGCGCCCTGGGCAGCGCTCAGGTCCAGGCTTTGGGAACCGACCAGGTGGCGGCGCTGGGCTCCGAGCAGGTGCAGTCCCTGACGACGGCACAGGTGCGGGCCCTTGGCACCGAACAGGTTCACGCCTTGTCGACCGACAACGTCCAGGCCCTGACAACCAGCCAGTTTGAAGCCCTGGCCAGCACCCAGGTGGCGGCCCTGTCCACCGACCAGGTGGCCATGATCGAGACGGGCGACATCGCCGCCCTGACCACCGCCGCCCTGCGTGGCCTGGGCACCGATCAGATCCGCGCCCTGAGCACGGATCAGGTCGCCGCACTGAACACCCGCCAGGTGGCCAGCCTGCTGAGCGCACAGGTCGCCGCCTTGGAGACCGACGACATCGCGGGCATGAGCACCAGCCAGATCCAGGTGCTCTCGACCGCCCAGGTGCAGGCCCTTGACACCCTCCAGGTGGGGGCCCTGCGCACCGATCAGGTGGCCAGCCTGAGCAACGCCCAGCTGGTGGCTTTTGGCACCAGCCAGATCGCTGCCATCACCACCGATGCGGTCGCGGCCATGTCGACCCGCCAGGTGGCTGTGCTCAGCAGCGCCCAGGTCGCGGCCCTCAGCACCGACCAGGTCGCTGCCATCGAGACGCAGGACATCGGCGTGCTCAGCACCGCTGCCGTGCGGGGCCTGACCTCCGACGGCATCCAGGCCCTGTCTGCCGCGCAGCTCGCGGCTTTGTCCACCAGCCAGGTCGCCGCCTTGCTGACCACCCAGGTGGCGGCCATCGAGACCGATGACATCGCCTCGATGACGACCAACCAGGTGCGTGCCCTGAGCCTGGCCCAAGCGGCTGCGCTCAGCACCGACCAGGTGGCGGCCATGGGCTCTGACGACGTGGCGGCGCTGTCCACCTCTGCCATCCGTGGCCTGACCACCGAGGGCGTCGCAGCCCTGACCACCGAACAGAGCGCCGCGCTGGGCACTTCTCAGATTGCCGCACTGACCACGGCCCAGGTCCAGGCCATCCAGACGGAAGACTTGGCGGCCCTGTCTTCCACCCAGTTCCGTGCCTTGCTGACGTCGCAGGTTCAGGCGCTGGGCACCGACCAGATTGCGGCGCTCACCACCGACCAGGCCGCCCACCTGCTGTCTGCCCAGGTGCTGGCCCTGAGCACGAACCAGATCTCGGCCCTCGAAACCGAAGACATTGCCGCGATGGGCACCGCCCAGCTGGCCGCGCTGACCAGTGCGCAGACACTGGTGCTGGACACCGAACAGGTTGCGGCCCTGGCCTCGGCCTCGGTCAGCGCCTTGAGCGTGTCGGCCCTGCGTGGCATCACCACCGAGGGCATCCAGGCCCTGTCGACCGAGCAGATTTCCTCTCTGAGCACCAGCCAGGTGGCCGGCCTGCTCACCGCGCAGGTGGCGGCCATTCAGACCGAAGACCTGGCGGCGCTGACGACCAGCCAGGTGCGCAGCCTGTCGTCCGACCAGGTCCGCAACCTGGGCACCGACCAGGTCGCAGCCCTGACCTCCGATCAGGCGCGTGCCCTCACGACCCTGCAGGTGGTCAGCCTGAGCTCCACCCAGGTTTCGGCCATCGAGACCGAGGACCTCGCCGCCTTGCAGACCCAGCAGGTGGCCGCTTTCAACAGCACCCAGGTGGCGGCCTTCACCACCGATCAGGTGGCGGCCATCGAGACGCAAGACCTCGTTGTGCTGTCCTCGCTCAGCCTGCGTGGCCTGAGCACACTGGGCGTGCAGGCGCTCACCACGGATCAGGCCGCTGCACTGGGCACCACCCAGGTGGCCGCCCTCTTGACCAGCCAGGTCGCCGCGTTGGAGACCGATGACCTGGCCGCCCTGACCACCAGCCAGTTCACGGCGCTGGGTGCAGCCCAGGTTCGGGCGCTGGGAACCGACCAGATTGCCGCGATCACCTCCGACCAGATTGCCGCCATGACGTCTGCCCAGGTGGTTGCACTCGGCACCACCCAGATCGCGGCCATCACCAGCGATGACATCGCCGCCATGACGGCCACCCAACTGCGCGCCCTGGTCAGCACGCAAGTCGCGGCCCTGACGACCGAGCAGGTCGCCGCCATCGAAACCGGGGACCTGAGCGCCTTGTCCAGCACGGCATTGCGCGGGCTCACCACAGACGGGGTCGCCGCACTCACGTCCGACCAGATCGCCGCCCTGTCCACGCTGCAGGTGGCGTCCCTGTCTTCGACCCAGGCTGCCGCCATCCAGACCGAAGACATCGCCGCCCTGACGACCAACCAGGTTCGTGCCCTGACCTCCGCCCAGGTGGCCGCCCTCAGCACCGACCAGATTGCGGCCATCGCCACCGACGACATTTCGGCCCTGGCCACCGCCTCCGTGCGCGCCATCACCACAGAGGGCATTCAGGCCCTGACGTCTGACCAGATCGCGCTGCTGAGCACCTTGCAGGTCTCCTCCCTGAGCACCCAGCAGGTCGCCGCGATCCAGACCGAAGACATGGCCGCCCTGACCACCAACCAATTGCGCTCTCTGGGTTCCGTTCAGCTGCGCGCCCTGGGCACCGAGCAGCTCGCTGCACTGGACACCACCCAGGTCACCGCCTTGCTGACCACGCAGATCGCGGCCCTGGCCACCACCCAGGTCTCCGGCTTGACCACCGATGCCATCGCGGCCATGTCCACCAGCCAGGTGCGCGCGCTCTCCAGTGCACAGGTGGGCGCCTTGAGCACCGACCAGGTTGCGGCCCTCGAGACCACGGACCTGGCCGCCTTGAGCAGCCAGGCCGTGACCGGCTTCACAACCCTCGGCATCCAGGCCCTGTCTTCCGATCAGCTGGGTGCCTTCACGACCACCCAGATTGGTGCCCTGACCACGGCCCAGGTCAATGCCATCACCACCGATGACATCGCCGGACTGGGCACCAGTCAGGTGGCGGCCTTGTCGCAGGCCCAGGTGCGCGCTTTGGGCACCGACCAGATTCAGTCCCTGGATTCGAACCAGATCGCGGCCTTGACCACCTCACAGGTCACCGTGCTCAACGGAGATCAGCTGGCAGCCATCTCCACGGAAGACGTGGCGGCCATGAGCTCGTCTCAGTTGCAGACCCTGAGCAGCACCCAGCTCTCGGCGCTGACCACCGAGCAGCTCGCGGCCATCGAGACCAACGACGTCTCCGCGCTCACCACCTTGGCCCTGCGCGGCCTCTCGACCGACGGCGTGCTGGCCCTCAGCACAGACCAGATCGTTCACCTGTCAACCTCACAGGTTGCGAGCCTGAGCACCGCCCAGGTCCAGGCCCTGGCCACCGATGACATGGCCGCCCTGGGCACCCAGCAGTTCGTGGCCCTGAGTGTCACGCAGTTGCGTGCCCTGCACACCGACCAGGTGGCGGCGCTCACGACAGACCACCTGTCCGCCATCCTGACGAGCCAGATCGCCGCCCTGGCCACCGATCAGATCGCTGCCATCAAGACCGAGGGCATCGCGGCCCTGGGCTCCGATCAGGTCCGAGTGCTGGGCAGTGCCCAGGTGGCCGCCCTGACCACAGACCAGGTTGCAGCCTTCGAAACGGGTGACATCCGCGCCCTCACGACGCTCAGCCTGCGCAGCATGACCACCGATGGCATCGCCGCCCTGGGCAGTGACCAGGTCGTTGCCCTCACCACGCTGCAGGTTGCCGCCCTCACGACCAGCCAGATCGCGGCCATCCAGACCGAAGACGTGGCCGCCCTGGGCACCGACCAGCTCCGTGCCTTGGGCACCAGCCAGGTTCGTGCCTTCAGCACCGACCAGGTCGCTGCGCTCGAGACCCACCATGTGGCCGCCCTGAGCACCACCCAGGTCCAGTCCCTCACCACCGACCAGGTCTTGGCGCTCTCGACCGACGACATCGTCGCGCTGGACACCAACCAGCTTCGCGTGCTGGGCAGTGCCCAGGTTGCCGCGCTCAGCACCGACCAGGTCGCGGCCATCACCACCGACGACATCAGTGCGCTGGCCACCTCCGCCCTGCGTGGCCTGACCACCGAGGGTGTGGTCGCCCTGCTCACCGAGCAGGTCGCCGCGCTCTCGACCACCCAGGTCGCGGCCCTGCTCACCAGTCAGGTTCTGGCCATGGAGACCACCGACGTGGCCGCCCTGACCACCAGCCAGGTTCGCGCGCTGGGCTCCACACAGGTCCAGACACTCGACAGCGACCAGCTGGCCGCCCTGACCACCAGCCAGATCGTGGCCCTGAGCACCGGCCAGATTGGCGCGCTGCTGACCACCCAGGTCTCGGCCATCGAAACCGAAGACCTGGCTGCGCTCACCACCAACCAGATCCGCGCCTTTGGCAGCGCCCAGTTCCAGGCGCTGACCACCGAGCAGATCGTCTCCCTGACGACCGAGCAGGTGGCCGTGCTCACGAGCACCCAGATCGTCGCCCTGAGCACCGACCAGGTCGCGGCCATCGCCACCGATGACATCGCCGCCCTGCAAGGCAGCCAGCTGCGCTACCTCAACAGCACGCAACTGGCCGCTTTCGTCACCGACCAGATCGCCGCCTTCGAGACACAGGACCTCTCCAGCTTCTCCACCTCGGCGCTCAGAGGGCTGACCTCCGACCAGGTCCAGGCCCTGACCACCGACCAGATCGGCGCCTTCAGCACCACGCAGTTGGTCACGCTCACGACGGATCAGATCCAGGCCTTTGAAACCGGTGACATCACCCACCTGACCACCGGCCAGTTCGCGGCCTTGCGCACGGCGCAGATCGTGTCGCTCACCACCGACCAGTTCGCGGCGCTGAGCACCGACGAGATCCAGGCGCTGACCACGCTGCAGGCCGCTGCGCTCACGACCGATCAGATCGTGGCCTTCACCACCACGCAGATCGCGGCCTTGGAGACCGCCGACATCCGCGCCATGTCGATGACGCAGATCAACGCCTTCGAGTCCGACGACCTGGCCGCGATGAACGGCGCCCAGCTCGACGCCATGATCGCCGCCACCCCCATCGTGCTTGACCTCGATGGCAACGGCGTGAGCACCGTCTCCAGTGCCAGTGGCGTCATGTTCGATGTCAACGGCACGGGCAAGCAGAGCCAGGTTGGCTGGGCCTCTGCGCACGATGGCCTGCTGGTGCAGGACCTCAATGGCGATGGCCTCATCAACAACGGCACCGAGCTGTTTGGCGGCGGCACACGCCTGGCCAATGGCGAGCGCGCCGGCAACGGTTACGCCGCACTGGCCGCGCTTGACGGCAACCACGATGGCATCCTCTCGCAGGCCGACACCGCCTTCGCCAACCTGCAGGTCTGGGTCGACGCCAACCAGAACGGTGTCACCGATGGCAGCGAGTTGCGTTCCCTGAGTGACCTGGGCATCGTCTCGCTCGACCTGCACGCCCAGAAGGGCAGCGAAGTCGACCACGGCAACCTGCTGGGCCTGGTTTCGGGCTACACGACCACCGATGGGTCCACCCATGAGATGGCCGACGTCTGGTTTGCCCGGGAGTCCACGGCCACATCGTCTACCACAGCGACCACAGAGGGCGACAAGGCCTTGCTGGCCTCGCTGAGCCTGGCCGATGTCCTGGCCGAGCCCGGTGAGACCCTGTTGCCGACCGAGCCCACAGCCAGCGACACGACCACCAACGTGGCCAGCGTCGACACCAGCACCAGCAGCGTGTCCGACACAGGCATCGCCGCCGACCCCTTCAAGGGCCTGCTCGACGAGCAGAACCGCTCCACCCTGATCTGATCTGATCTGATCTGATTGGTCAGGAGGGCAGGGCCGCGGCCCGTGCACCGATGCCCAGCCATCGGTGCACGATGTCGCCCAGTGCGGCCGGCGAGGCGCTGGTCCACAGGCTGACATCGGCCTCGCTCCCAGTCGAGGCGACCAGCGTGTCGTCGGCATCATCGGCCTTGATCACGCGCTGAACAAGCCGCGTGGTGTGGCGGGCCACGGCTTCTGCCGTGTCCACCAGCTGCACCCCCTCGCCCATTTCGGCCACGATCAGGGGGGCGACAAACGGGTAGTGCGTGCAGCCCAGCACCACCGTGTCCACGCCGGCCGCCTTCAAGGGGCGGGTGAAGGTCGTCACCAGTTCGCGCACAGTGGGCGAGTCCAGATCGCCGGTTTCGATGGCCGCAGCCAGACCGGGGCACGGCTGCAGCACGATCTCCGCATCGGCCTCGTGCGCCGCCACCAGGCGCGCAAACTTGGCGCTGGCCAGCGTGCCAGGCGTGGCCATCACGCCCACCTTCTTCAGGCGAGACGCGGCCACCGCAGGCTTGACGCCGGGTTCGATGCCCACAATGGGCAGGTGAGGATGGGCCTGGCGCAGGGCGTGCACGGCCGCGGCCGTGGCCGTGTTGCAGGCCACCACCAGCACCTGGGCGCCTTGCGAGACCAGGAAGGCCGCGATGTGCAGGGATCGCCCGATGATGAAGTCTTCCGACTTTTCACCGTAAGGCGCGTTCGCGGAATCGGCCACATAAAGCAGCGCAGCGTGTGGCAGGTGTGCTCGCAAGGCCCGCAGAATGGACAAGCCACCCACCCCCGAATCGAAGACGCCCACCCTGACACCGAACTGTGGTGGATGCAGAGGGGCACGGTCGGGCATGGTGGCGAGAGGATACAGGCCTGAGTGAGGCCATTTGGGCAGAGCGGGGCAAGGGTTTGACCCGGAAGAGGGTGCATTTTCGCTCACCCTGCGCTGCAAAAAGACTTGTGGTCGCGCCAACTCAGGCTAGAATCGAACGATCGTGCTTTTTTATACCCATTGCGCAGGAGAACATCGCATGAAGGTCCTGGTTCCAGTCAAACGCGTTGTCGACTACAACGTGAAGGTTCGCGTGAAGTCCGACGGCTCCGGCGTCGACATCGCCAACGTCAAGATGAGCATGAACCCCTTTGACGAAATCGCCGTCGAAGAGGCCACCCGCCTGAAGGAAAAGGGCGTGGTCACCGAGATCATCGCCGTCTCCATCGGCGTGGCCCAATGCCAGGAAACCCTGCGCACCGCCATGGCCATCGGTGCCGACCGCGCCATCCTCGTCGAAACCGACGTGGACGTGCAGCCCCTGGCCGTGGCCAAGGTGCTCAAGGCCCTGGTCGACAAGGAAAAGCCCGATCTGATCATCCTGGGCAAGCAGGCGATTGACGACGACAGCAACCAGACCGGCCAGATGCTGGCGGCCCTGGCCAACCTGCCCCAGGGCACCTTCGCCTCCAAGGTGGAAGTGGCCGACGGCAAGGTCAGCGTCACCCGCGAAGTCGACGGTGGCCTGGAAACCGTCAAGCTTTCGCTGCCCGCTGTGGTCACGACCGACCTGCGCCTCAACGAGCCGCGCTACGTCACCCTGCCCAACATCATGAAGGCCAAGAAGAAGCCCCTCGAGACGGTCAAGCCGGCCGATCTGGGCGTCGACGTGGCCCCCCGCATCAAGACCCTGAGCGTGTCCGAGCCGCCCAAGCGTTCCGCCGGCATCAAGGTGCCCGATGTCGCCACCCTGGTCGACAAGCTCAAGAACGTCGCCAAAGTGATCTGAGGAGATAGACCCACATGACCGCTCTCGTCATTGCCGAACACGACAACGCGTCCATCAAGGCCGCGACCCTCAACGTCGTCACCGCCGCCAAGGCCCTGGGTGGCGATGTCCACGTGCTGGTGGCTGGCGCCAATGCTGGCGCTGCCGCGGCCGCAGCCGCCCAGATCGCTGGCGTCTCGAAGGTGCTGCACGCCGATGGCGCCCAGTTTGCCGACGGCCTGGCCGAAAACGTGGCCGCCCAGGTGCTGGCCGTCGCTTCGGGCTACAGCCACCTGCTGTTCCCCGCCACCGCCTCGGGCAAGAACGTCTCGCCCCGCGTCGCGGCCAAGCTCGACGTCGCACAGGTCTCGGAAATCACCAAGGTGATCTCTGCCGACACCTTCGAGCGCCCCATCTACGCTGGCAACGCCATCGCCACCGTGCAGTCGTCCGACTCGGTGAAGGTCCTGACCGTGCGCGGTACCGCTTTCGATGCTGCGGCCACCACCGGTGGTTCGGCTGCCGTCGAATCCGTGGCCGCCGTGGCCGATTCGGGCACCTCGTCCTTCGTGGGCCGTGAGGTGACCAAGTCGGAACGTCCCGAGCTGACCGCCGCCAAGATCATCGTCTCCGGTGGCCGTGCCCTGGGTTCGAGCGAGAAGTTCAACGAAGTCATGTCGCCCCTGGCCGACAAGCTGGGCGCCGGCCTGGGCGCCTCGCGCGCCGCCGTCGATGCGGGCTACGCCCCCAACGACTGGCAAGTGGGCCAGACCGGCAAGATCGTTGCCCCCCAGCTCTACGTGGCCTGTGGCATCTCCGGCGCCATCCAGCACCTGGCCGGCATGAAGGATTCCAAGGTCATCGTCGCCATCAACAAGGACCCGGAAGCCCCGATCTTCCAGGTCGCCGACTTCGGCCTCGAAGCCGACCTGTTCACGGCCGTGCCCGAGCTGGTCAAGGCCCTGTGATGGTCATGTGGTGAACGAGGCAGACACCATGTCTGATTGAACACCGCAGCGGGGCGTCTTTCGAGGCGCCCCCTTTTTTTGTCTGGCGCTTGCCGAGCGTCAGACGTTGGACACCGTGGAGAGAGACACATGACATTCCGTGCCCCCGTCAAAGACCAGATTTTCTGCATCAAAGAGCTGGCTGGCCTCGACCAGATCGCCGCGCAGATCCCCGCTTTCGAAGACGCCGGCGTCGAAACCGCCCAGGCCGTGCTGGAAGAGTCGGCCAAGTTCAACGAGGGCGTGGTGGCCCCGCTGAACTGGAGCGGCGACCAGGACCATGGCTCCTGGGACAACGGTGTGGTCAAGGCCTCGCCGGGTTTCAAGGAGGCCTACAAGGCCCTGGCCGATGGCGGCTGGCAAGGCCTGCAGCAGCCGCTGGAATACGGCGGCCAGGGTCTGCCCAAAACCATCGGCACCGCCTGCATCGAACAGATGATGGCCGCCAACCTGAGCTTCTCTCTGTGCTCGATCCTGACCAGTGGTGCCATCGAAGCCCTGATCACCGCGGGCAGCGACGAACTCAAGACCCGCTACATCCCCAAGATGATCACGGGCGAGTGGACGGGCACCATGAACCTGACCGAGCCGCAGGCCGGCTCCGACCTGGCGCTGGTGCGCTCCAAGGCCGTCAAGCAGGACGATGGCAGCTACCGCATCTCGGGTCAGAAGATCTTCATCACCTACGGTGAGCACGACATGTCCGAGAACATCGTGCACCTGGTGCTGGCCCGCACGCCCGACGCACCCGAAGGCGTCAAGGGCATCAGCCTCTTCGTGGTGCCGAAGTTCATGGTGAACGCCGACGGCAGCCTGGGGGCACGCAACGACGTCTACTGCGCCTCCATCGAAGAAAAGCTGGGCATCAAGGCTTCGCCCACGGCCGTGCTGGTCTACGGAGACGACAAGGGCGCCGTGGGCCCCGGCGCCATCGGCTACATCGTGGGCGAAGAAAACCGTGGCCTCGAGTACATGTTCATCATGATGAATGCCGCCCGTTTCGACGTGGGCGTACAGGGCATCGGCGTCTCCGAGCGTGCCTACCAGCACGCCGTGGCCTACGCCCGTGATCGCGTGCAGTCCCGCCCGGTCGACGGCTCCCAGCCCGGCTCGGCCGCGATCATCCACCACCCGGACGTCAAGCGCATGCTGATGACCATGCGTGCCCTGACCGAGTCGGCCCGGGCCATGGCCATTTTCGGGGCCGCCGCCTACGACAACTTCCACCACCACCCGGATGCCGAGGTGGCCAGGCAGGCCGGTGCCGTCTACGAGTTCCTGGTGCCGCTGATCAAGGGCTTCAGCACCGAGAACGCCAACGAGGTCACCTCGCTGGGCGTGCAGGTGCACGGTGGCATGGGCTTCATCGAAGAAACCGGTGCCGCCCAGTACTACCGTGATGCCCGCATCCTGGCCATCTACGAAGGCACGACCGCCATCCAGGCCAATGACCTCATCGGCCGCAAGACCGCGCGCGACACGGGCGCCGTGGCCAAGGCGATTGCCGGCCAGATCGCCGACTTCGAAGGCGTGCTGGCCTCACGTCCTTCGGCCGCCGGACAGAAGCTGGCCGTTCAGCTCAAGGCTGCGCGAGAGTCCTTCCTGCAGGTGGTCGATTTCGTGCTGGCCCATGTCAAGACGAACCCGAATGCCGTGTTCGCGGGCTCGGTGCCTTACCTGATGCTGACCGCCAACCTGGTGGCCGGCTGGCAGATGGCCCGTGCGCTCGTGGCCGCCGAAGACGCCCTGGCCACTGGCGAAGACGCCGAGTTCATGGCGGCCAAGATCGCCACCGCGCGCTTCTATGGGGACCACATCCTGGCCCGCGTGGCCTCGCTGCGCGACGCCATCCTTGACGGTGGCGAGAGCGTGACGGCCCTGGCCCTGGAAGCGTTCTGATCGCGTTCTGATCCGCTTTCAGCGCCTGTTCCCAGGCTGCTCAGTGCACTGAGCCCACAGGATGCCCCGACCGGCGCGAACCGGCTGCGGCATCCTTTTTTTCACGATCGGGCTGCCGCAGAAAGGCCCGCCCCTGAGGAGACAAGATGGCTTTGCCCCCGGTTTTGCAGCGCGTGCCCTTTCCCGTCATCGCGTCGCCCATGTTCATCGTCAGCACGCCCAAGCTGGTGATCGCCCAGTGCCAGGCGGGCGTGGTGGGCTCCATGCCGGCACTCAATGCCCGGCCTGCTGCCCAGCTCGATGACTGGCTGGCCGAAATCACCGAAACCCTGGCCGCCTGGGATGCGGCTCACCCCGAGCAGCCTTCGGCGCCCTTTGCCATCAACCAGATCGTGCACAAGAGCAACGACCGGCTGGAACATGACCTCGGCCTGTGCGTGAAGTACAAGGTGCCGCTCATCATCACCTCGCTGGGCGCGCGCGAGGATGTCAACCAGGCCGTGCACGGTTACGGCGGCGTGGTGCTGCACGACGTGATCAACAACAGGTTTGCGCACAAGGCGGTGGAGAAGGGCGCCAATGGCCTGATTGCCGTGGCCGCCGGCGCCGGTGGCCATGCGGGCACCACCAGCCCCTTTGCCCTGATCCAGGAAATCCGCGAGTGGTTCGATGGACCTGTGGCGCTGTCGGGCTCGATCGCCAACGGCCGCGCCATCTTGGCGGCCCGGGCCATGGGTGCCGATTTCGCCTACATCGGCTCGGCCTTCATCGCCACCGAAGAGGCGCGTGCCGATGCCGCCTACAAGCAGATGATCGTCGACAGCGACAGCGCCGACGTCGTCTACACCAGCAAGTTCACTGGCGTGCATGGCAACTACCTGCGCCCCTCGATCGTCAAGGCGGGCCTCGACCCCGATGCCCTGGGCCAGGGGGATCCCAGCCAGATGAGCTTTGGCAGCAAGGATGGTGGCGAGGCCAAGGTCTGGAAGGACATCTGGGGCTGCGGCCAGGGCATCGGTGCCATCAAGCAGGTGCAGCCGGTGGCCGATCTGGTGGCGCGCCTCAAGGCCGAGTACGCCGCAGCCAAGGCGGCCCTGTGACCCCTGCGGGCGCGGATCCGGCTCAGTTGCCGGGCCGCACGCCCAGCTTGAAGGCGATCATGGCCCGCAGCTTGGTGGGCACCACGGGCTTGATCAGCACGTGGAAGTTGTCATCGCGGGCCTGTTCTTCGTGGCCGGTCATGGTGCTGCCCGTGACCATGATGGCGGGCAACTCGCGGCCAAAGCGGGCACGCAGGGCACGGATGGCGTCGATGCCGGTCTGCTGTTCGGGCAGGCGGTAGTCGACGATCAGCAGGTCGGGGCGGGTCTCGGTGCTGGCTGCCCAGGCCTGGGCCTGGGCCACCGAGTCGAAGGCGCTCACGGTGGCGCCCCAACCCTTGAGCAGCACCTGCAGGCCTTCCATCACGGCCTGTTCGTCTTCCACCACCACGATGTGGCGGCGATCAAGCGTCACGCCCAGCGCGGGTTTGGAGGGGATGCTGGCCGGCTGCATGCGGGGTGGGCGACCCACCGGGATCATCAGCGTGAAGGTGGTGCCGTGGCCCACGCGCGAGCGCAGTGTCAGCGGGGCCTGGATCAGGTCGGCCAGGCGCTTGACGATGGACAAGCCCAACCCCAGGCCTTTGCGGTGGTGGGGCTCCAGAGGGCGGCCGCTCTGCGTCTGGTAGAACTCGTCGAAGATGCGCTCTTGCTCCTTGGGCGCAATGCCGATGCCCGTGTCCCAGACCTGCAGGCAGAGTTGGTCGCCCCGGCGGCGGCAGCTGACCAGCACGCCACCGTCTTCGGTGTAGCGGATGGCGTTGGAGACCAGGTTGCGCACGATGCGTTCGATGATGACCGGGTCGGCATAGGCATGGTGCTGCTCGCCCCGCAGGCTGAGCATCAGGCCCTTTTCGAAGGCAGTGGGCTCGAAGTGCAGCCGGATGCGGCTGAAGAGGTCGCGCATCGAGAAATGCTCGGGCTCGATCTCGACGCCGCCGGTGTCGATCTTGGTGATGTCGAGCAGTTCGCTGAAGAGGCCTTCCAGGGCATCGACCGAGCTGTTGATGCTGTTGACCAGGTGGGTGACCTCGTCGTCCTTGCTGCGCTGACGCAGGGCTTCCGCAAACAGGCCCATGGCGTGCAGGGGTTGGCGCAGGTCGTGGCTGGCGGCGGCGAAGAACTGGGTCTTGGCGCGGCTGGCCAACTCGGCTTCGCGCTGTGCCGCCTCGGCCACGGCCATCTCGCCCCGAAGGCGGTGGGCCAGGTCCTGGCTGTGCAGACGCAGGCTGACCATGTCGCCAAACACATTGTGGAAGCCGCGGCCCACGGCCAGGGTGCACAGGGCCATCAGGCACCAGACGCCGGCCAGGTGCACGTCGTGTTCGCCGCCATGGAGCGCGGTGCGCACGATCATGGGGATGAAGTAGATGCCCATGCTGGCCAGGAAGACCTTGGCCTGCGAGGCCATGAAGGGCACGCCGCCGATGGCGAAGGAATAGATGGTCAGCATGAGCGTGGCGCGCTGGAACCAGTCGCCGTACTCGTAGAACAGCCAGCCGCCCAGGCTCCACATGGCCGCGCCGCACAGGGCGCCGATGTTCCAGCGGGTGAGCCAGGTGGCTGGATCGTGCTGGCCTTGCAGCAGGGCGCGGTCGTGTCGAAGCAGGGCCGCAAAGCGGATCACCCACAGCAGCAGGAAGCCGACGATCCACCCGCGCAAGAGGGCGGGCGGCACGTGGTTCCAGTACACCAGGGCGCAGACGACCATGCCCAGGAAGTGCCCCATCAGGCCGGCGCTGGTCTGGCGGTAGACCATGCGCTCGGCGTCTTCGATCAAGGCTTCGTCGGTTGGTGCGGGCAGGGCCGCGATGGCCGCCGCCTGGCCTTTCAGCGGCGGCAGTTTCATCAAGGCCTTGAGCGCGCTGGCGGTGGACATCTCAGGCTCCGGCGCTCACCGGGCGCGCCAGCTGCCAGGGCCGCCGCTGTTGCGCTGCAGGATCTGGCTGACCGCGATCACGGCCTGGGTGCGCGAGCTCACGCCCAGGGCGCGCAGCACGGCGGCCACGTGGTCTTTCACGGTCTCGACCGAGAGGCCCAGTTCGCGGGCGATCAGCTTGTTGGGCTGGCCCTTGAGCAGCAGGCGCAGCACATCGGCCTGGCGCGGTGTCAGGCCCAGCTGGGTCAGGGAGGGCATGGTCTGGAAGCCCGAATCCATGGCCTCGGTCTGCACCTGGCGAATCTGGGGCGAGCTGCTGAGCTGGGTGTGGTTGTCGGCACCCATGCTCATGGGGGGCACGTAGACGCCCCCCGACATCACCTGCTGGAGCGCATCGAACAGGGTTTCGTTGGTGGCGCGCTTGGGCACGAAGCCCATGGCGCCCATGTCGATGGCGCGGATGACGTCGCTGGTGCGGTCGGAGGCCGAGATCACCACCACGGGCAGGGCGGGGTACTTGGTGCGCAGCTCGGCCAGCAGGTCGAAGCCATCGGCGTCGCCCAGGTGCAGGTCGAGCAGGACGAGGTCGTACTGGGCGTCGTTGCGCAGGGTCTCGCGGGCGGCCCGGCCGCTGTCGGCGGCACTCACCACCACGTTGTCACCCAGACCCTGGATCACCGATTGCAGGGCAGACAGGATCAGGGGGTGGTCGTCAATGAGCAAGACCTTCATGCGGGACTCCTAGATTGATTTTTATGGCTGGGCCGGCCGTGCGGCCCGAGCCTGTGATGATAGGCCCTCGCCCTGGGCGCAAAGGGGGCCCGCGGTGCGCGGCAGGGTCGCCCGAATGGGGGTTGATTCGGCGGCGCAGGGGCTCAGGTGCGCCAGACCCGGGGCGGGCAGGGGGCGAGGTTCCAGGCGCTCTGGCGCCAGGCGGCCCAGACCTGGCTGAGCAGGCCCATGACGGGTTCGACCCGCGGACCCAGCACGCGCAGCACGATCACCTGTTCATGCGGGCTGGTGCTGCCCGCGGTGGCGTCGAGTGGGTGGGCGGCCTGGAGGCCTCGGGCGGCGTCCAGCAGGGCCTCGCGGCGGGTGCGGGGCAGGGCGCTGCCTGCGGCAAACCAGAGCGTGCCCATCACGCGGTGACCGGCCCATCCCAGGGGGCTGTCGAGCAACAGGGTGTCGCTGGCGTGCACAGTGCCGCGTTCCAGCCAGGTGCCGGGCAGGTCGATTTCCTGCGTGAAGCGGCTGTGCGGGTGGGCGCTGCCTTCAAACGCTTCGCTGGCAGCGGGCAGGCCCAGGGCCAGCACGTCCCAACCCATCATCTCGGCGGTGGGCGCGAGCTCGAAGCGCATGCGGTTGCGGGCAATGCAGCCGCGGTAGGCGATGGTCTCCAGGGGCAGCCATTCCAGGCGTGCGCCATCGGCCACCTGGGCCACGGCGCTTTGCACCGCCTCTTCACCGGCGCTGCGGTAAAAGCGCGTGGCGCCGGGGGTGGTGATCAGGGCGTGGGTGCCGGGGGCCAACTGGGCGGTGAGGTGGAGCACATCGCCGCCCACGATGCCGCCGGGCGGGTGCACCAGCACGTGGTGGCAGACGCCAGGGCCCTCAGGGTAGAGGCGCTGAAGGACGCGCAGGGGGCCGTCGTGGCGGTCGAGCGCGATGGTGCGGTCGCCGTCGCGGGTGTAGTCCAGGTTCAGTTGGCCGAGCCAGCTCATCGGGGCCTTGGGCATCCAGCGGGATGCGGTGTGGTCTGAGGAGGCTTGAGTGTACGTGGGGCGGCAGTGGTGTCAGTCAGGTGGCTTGTCATCCGGCATGGCGATTGCATACAATTTTGCGGCGGAGTAGAAGCGTTCAACCACGCGCCTGCCTCTGGTGCACCCATGGTGCCAACCGGGGCGTCAGGGCGGGCCGGAAATTGCTCCCTCGTGTTCAACCGCAGCGGCTTTTTGCGCTTCACGCAGGCCCTGCACCGAGGAGGCGCTTCATGCTCACCAGCCAACAACCCATCTTCCGGCGTTTCTGGCACGCCGTCATGCCCTTGAGCCAACTGGCCGAGGGCCCTCAGCCCTTCACCTTGCTGGGGGAGCCGATCGTGCTTTTCCTGGACGAGGAGGGCCTGCCGGCTGCACTGCGCGACCGCTGCTGCCACCGCACGGCCAGGCTCTCGAAGGGCTGGTGCAAGGGCGGTGGCATCCAGTGTGGCTACCACGGCTGGGTCTACGACCGCGACGGCCGCGTGGTCGAAATCCCCCAGTACGAAGAAGGCCGCAAGATCCTGCCGGATTTCAAGACCACCGCCTACCGCTGTGTGGCGAAGTACGGTTATGCCTGGGTGGCGCTGGAAGAGCCGGTGGCCGACATCCCCGAGGTGCCCGAGTTCGGCATGCCCGGCTGGCGCACCATCTTCCAGTTCTGGGAGCGCTGGGAGACCAGCCCGCTGCGCGCACTGGAGAACTCCTTCGACAACTCGCACTTCAGCTTTGTGCACCGCGCCACCTTTGGTGTGGCCGACCGGCCCAAGCCCGGCAAGTACGAGATCGTCGAGTCAGACACGGGCTTTTACGCCGAGACCATTGTGGAAGCGGCCAACCCGCCGGCCTACCAGCGGGTCAGTGGCGTGAAGGAGGCCGTCACCACGCGCCACATG
The DNA here is from genome assembly GCF_021768455.1 of Aquabacterium sp. GTDB lineage: Bacteria > Pseudomonadota > Gammaproteobacteria > Burkholderiales > Burkholderiaceae_C > Aquabacterium. The sequence goes on from NZ_JAIZVX010000041.1 coordinate 23,180, forward strand.
CGCAATGCCTATTTCCTGCCTTTTTCGCGCCGGCTGGACATTGAATACCCCAGCGGCGTGCGCCACGTCATCATCAACTGCTTCACCCCCATCGACGATGGTGCGATCCAGTTGTGCCAGTGGCTGTTCCGCAATGACACCGAGGCCGATTGCCCTGAGGCGATGCTGGTGGACTTCGATGCGGTCATCACGCGCGAGGACAAGGACATCCTCGAATCCACCGACCCGGATGCGGTGGTCGACGTGCGGCGTCGGGGGCTGGAGTATTCGATGGACAGCGACCGCCCGGGCATGCTGATCCGCAAGAAGCTCATGGCGCTCTTGGCCCAGCATGGTGAGGAGGAGGTGCACCGGGGCACGCCCGGCACGGTGATCCGGCTTGCGCCTCGGGCTGTGGGTGCGGACTGAGGATCAGCCCGATCAGGCCGGCAGGCAGTGCACCGCATCCCCCACACGAAGCCGCCCGCCCTGCAGCACGCGCGCGGTCATGCCGCCGTGGCCCCGCATGGCGTTGTAGCCGCCTTCGCCCAGGATGCCTTCCATGCGCGAGCAGGGGTCGCAGGGGCCGGTGATTTCCAGCACCACGTCATCGCCCAGCAGCAGGTGCAGGGGCTCGTGCTTGAACAGCGCCTTGGCGGCGAGCAGGTTCAGGCCCGAGACCACGAGGTTGCGGCGCAGCAGGGCCGGGTCCACCTGCGGCAGCCCAGCCAGGGCGGCGATCACGGGCAGGTGCTCCGCCTGGATCAGCGACACCTGCCGCTTGCTGCCCCCGGCGCGCGAAGCCGGTTTGGCGCTGCTGCGGTCACCTTGCAGGCCCAGGCCGGGCAGGGCCAGCGTCTCGCCCACGCTCATCACCGCCGCGAGCCTGGCCGGGCGCAGGAAGATGGCGTCGATGCGACCCGGACGCGGAAAGCGGTGGGCGAGAGCGTGCAGGTCGGTGGTGGCGCTCTCTGGGCCCGGTTGGGTGAGAGGCGCGTGGTGCATGGAGGAGGGCATGGGGTGGACGGGGAAAGACTCGCATCGGATCTTGACATGCGGCAGGTGCGCGTGGCCCGCCGTGGCGCGACAATGCCGCCATGAACGCAGACCACGCATCCAAGATCGCCGCCACCCGCGAGTGGCTCACCCAGGCCGTGATCGGGCTCAACCTTTGCCCCTTTGCCAAGGCCGTGCACGTGAAGGAGCAGATCCGCTATGTGGTGAGCGAGGCCACCACACCGGAAGCGCTGCTGGAGCAACTGATGGACGAGCTGGCCTACCTGCAGGACGCCGATCCTGACAAGGTGGAGACCACGCTGCTGATCCACCCCCATGTGCTGAACGACTTCATGGATTACAACGACTTCCTCGGTGTGGCCGATGCCGCCGTGGAAGACATGCGCCTGGACGGGGTGTTGCAGGTGGCCAGCTTCCACCCCGATTACCAGTTTGAAGACACCGATCCCGACGACATCGAGAACTTCAGCAACCGCTCACCCTTCCCGACCCTGCACCTGCTGCGCGAAAGCAGCATCGACGCGGCCGTGGCCGCCTTCCCCGAGGCCGAGACGATTTACGAGGCCAACATCGAAACCCTGCGCAAGCTGGGCCACGAAGGGTGGAAGCAGCTTTGGGTGAAGAAGGACTGAGCGGGGAGCGGGTCACACAGGGCAGGCCATGGCGACGCCACACACCCCAAGTCTGCCCTGGTGGGGCCCGGCGCGTCTGCCTTTTCTGGCGCTGACACCCGCCTGCGTGGCCCTCGCCGTGGCCTGGAGCCATTGGCGCCTGGCTGCCCTGGGCCAGAGCCTGAACGGTCTGGACCTGGCTCTGGTGCTGTGCGGTGCCCTGGCCGCCCACCTGAGCGTGAACGCGCTCAACGAGCACCATGACTTTGGCAGCGGGCTGGACGCCCGCACGCAGCGCACGCCCTTCAGCGGTGGAAGCGGGGCCTTGCCCGAGCACCCTGAGTTGGCCCCGCTGGCCTGGCGAATGGGCTTGGCGGGCCTGCTTGTGGCCTGTGGCCTGGGGCTGTGGCTGCTGGCCCGTCACCCGGCGGTATGGTCCTTCTTGGTGCCACTGGGGCTGATCGGCCTGTTGCTGGTGGTGGCCTACACGCCCTGGCTCACCCGCCATCCCTTTTTGTGCTTGATGGCACCAGGTGTGGGCTTCGGGCCGCTCATGGGCCTGGGCACCCAGCTGGTGCTGTGCCCGCCTGGCGAGGGTCTGAACGCCACAGGGGTGGCGCTCACGCTGATTCCGCTGGGCCTGGTGAACAACCTCCTGCTGCTCAATCAGTTTCCAGACGTGGAGGCCGACCGCAGTGTGGGTCGCCTCACCCTGCCCATGCGTTGGGGGCGCAGCGGCTGTGTACCGATGCTGGGGGCGCAGTACGTCCTGGCTTACGGTGTCCTGCTGGTGCTGCTGGCTTCGAGGCGTGTGCCAGCTTGTGCTGCATTGGGCCTGCTGACTGCACCGCTGGCCTGGCAGGTGTGGCGCAGCGTGCGCCGCCACGCCGACGACATCCCCGCCTTGCTTCCCGCGATGGGCCAGAACGTGGTGGTGAGCCTGATCACGCCCTCGTTGGTGGCCCTGGGTTTGTGGCTGGCCTGAGACCGGGCCGATCATGCCTGGTCCACATGTGCCGGGTTGGTCCGGTGTGGCCGCTCAGCTGGCGCGGTCGGCCTGGGTTGGGGTGTCGATGCCCAGCTCGCCAGCGAGGCGTTCCACCACGGCGCGCAGGGCCTGCAGTTCGGCCTGAAGGCGGGCTTGCTCGGCTCTGAATTCAGCACGCAACTCGGCGACCTCGGCTTCCAGGTGCGCAGGCGCGCCACCTGATGCAGACGCTGCGGACGATGCCGACCCCGCGGCGAAACTGGCGACGTCGACCTCGCCACACAACAGGTGTGCCCAGCGCGATTCTCGGGCGCCAGGGGCGCGCGGCAGCTTGACCACGCGCCGGGGTTCGCGCTCGGCCAGCTCGTCCAGAAAGCCTTCGACCGAAGAGATGTCGGCGAAGCGGTGCAGGCGTTCGGTGTGCAGGCGCAGTTCGGCGGCGGTTTGCGGCCCACGCAGCACCAGCATGCACAAGAGTGCAGCCGACTGGCTGGGCACGCCCAGGCCGCGGGCGGTGTTGTGGTCGAAGCGCACCACGCGGCTGCCGCTGACCTCGTTGATCAGGCTGAGTTCCTTCAGGCCATTGAGTGCAGCCAGCACCTCGGCCTCGCTGAGCGACATCACCGGGTCGCGGGCGGTTTTCTGGTTGCAGCCGAGGGTCAGGGCGTTGAGCGAGAGCGGATAGCTGTCGGGCACGGTGTGCTGTTTTTCCAGCAGCACGGCCAGGACTCGGGCTTCGATGGGCGTGAGCACGCGAGAGGTCAAAGGGAGGCTCCGTGTTCAAAAAATGCGGTGGGGCACCGGGCTTTTGAAGATAGCACGGTGCCCCATGGGCCTGGCTGGGCGCCTGTGGGCGCAGGGCCTGCCCGCGTTCCGTGCCGTCAGGCGGGCAGGGCCGGGTAGTCGGTGTAGCCGTGCGCGCCGGAGCCGCCGTACAGGCCGGTGTCGGAGAACAGCTCGTTGAGGGGCGCGTCTTCCTTCAGGCGGCGAACCAGGTCGGGGTTGCTGATGGTGGCACGGCCAAACGAGACCAGGTCACCCTGCCCGCTGGCGACCGCCTCTTGCGCCATGGCCTTGGTGTAGCCGTTGTTGACCATCCAGACGCCGCTGTAGAGCTTGCGCAGGGCGTCGTAGTCGAACGGCGCGTTGTCACGCGGTCCGCCGGTGTGGCCCTCGACGACGTGGATGTAGACCGGGTGCAGCTTCTCCAGTTCGCGGACCACGTGCTCGAACAGCGGTTGGGGGTTGCTTTCGTTCGAGTCGTTCACGGGCGAGACGGGCGACAGTCGGATGCCGACCTTGCTGGCGCCGATCTCGGCGGTCACGGCGGCCATCACTTCCAGGAGGAAGCGGGCTCGGTTTTCGATGCTGCCGCCGTAGAGGTCGGTGCGGTGGTTCGAGCCGTCGCGCAGGAAGGCGTCCAGCAGGTAGCCGTGTGCGCCGTGGATTTCCACGCCGTCAAAGCCGGCCTCGATCGCATGGCGGGCGGCGGAGCGGAAGTCGTTGACGACGCCGGGGATCTCGGCCGTCTCGAGGGCACGCGGCAGGGAGGTGTCGACCATGCCCTGGCCGTGCACATAGGTCTTGGCCTTGGCTGCGATGGCCGACGGCGCGACCGGGGCCTGTTCGCCCGGCTGGTAGGCCGTGTGCGACATGCGACCGGTGTGCCACAGCTGCACGAAGATCTTGCCGCCTCGGGCGTGGACGGCTTCGGTCACCTTCTTCCAGCCGGCCACCTGTTCGGCGGTGTGCAGGCCAGGTGTCGAGGGGTAGCCCTGGGCCGTGGCCGAGACCTGTGTGGCCTCCGCAATGATCAGGCCCATGCTGGCGCGCTGGGCGTAGTACTCGACCGTGAGCGGGCCGGGCACGTTGCCGGTTTCGGCGCGGCTGCGCGTCAAGGGGGCCATGACCAGGCGGTTGGCCAGG
>NZ_JAIZVX010000270.1 GCF_021768455.1 Aquabacterium sp.
TCCCCGGTGGCCCATGCCACCACAACCACCACCACCGCCACCGCCACCGCCACCGGCTCCCAGACCCGCCACCCCATCGTGCTCGTGCATGGCTTCATCGGCTTTGACAGCATCCTGGGCATCCAGTACTTCTACAACATCCCCAGCGCACTGCGCAAAGACGGCGCCACCGTCTACGTCGCGTCGGTCAACCCGTCGCAGACCACCGAATTCCGCGGCGAAGAACTGGTCCAGCAGCTGAAGCAATGGGCCGCCAAAGACGGCGTCACCAAGTTCAACTTGATCGGCCACAGCCATGGCGGCCCGACCGTGCGTTACGCCGCTGGCACCGTGCCTGCCATGGTGGCCAGCGTGACGACCGTCGCCGGCACCCACTTCGGCAGCCAGGTGGCCGACGACATCCTGGCCGGCACCACACCCGATGGCAGCTTCGACAAGCTCGCCACCGCCGGCCTGCAACTCATCGCCTGGCTCAGTGGCAACAGCACGGCCAAACAGGCCGACCTGCTCACCGCCCTCAACGCGCTGAGCACCAAGGGCGCTGCGGCCTTCAACGCCCGGTTCCCTGTCGGGGCGCCCACCACCCCGGGTGGCAGCGGCCCCGAAGTGGCCAGCGTGGCCGGCCACCCCATCCGCTGGTATTCCGTCTCCGGCACCGCCGTCAAGACCAATGCCTGGGACATTTCCGACCTCATCCTCGCCGGCACCGCCACCTACTTCAAGGGCGAAGCCAACGACGGCCTGGTCTCCCGCACCTCCAGCCACTGGGGCAAGGTCATCAAGGACGACTACAGCTGGAACCACCTGGACGAGGTCAATCAGGTTCTGGGCACCGTGGGCAAAACCTCGCCCGATCCGGTCGCCTTCTACAGGCAGCAGGCCAACCGCCTGAAGCTCGCCGGCCTCTGAGAACCCCAGGGCCGCAGGCGCCCGCCGGGCGCTTTTTTTGAATCGCGTCATAACGCGAGCCGTTGATCGGTTCTTATTTGTCAACCGCCTGGCCCCCGCGGCCGGCAGACACCGGAGTCTTCCCATGCGCAAGCTTTTCTCCTTCCGTCACCTCGGTCTGGCCGCGGCCGTGGCCGCCTCCTGCCTGGCCCTCAGTCCGGCCGCCCACGCCGGCACCGGCTCCAAGACCAAGTACCCCCTGGTGCTGGTTCACGGCTTCATCGGCTTCGACAACATCCTGGGCATCCAGTATTTCTACGACATCCCCAACAGCCTGCGCGACGACGGTGCCACTGTCTACATCGCCTCGGTCAACCCCTCGCAGACCACCGAGTTCCGTGGGGAGGAGCTGGTCCAGCAGATGAAGCAGTGGGCCGCCAAGGACGGCGTCAAGAAGTTCAACCTGATCGGCCACAGCCATGGCGGCCCGACCGTGCGCTACGCCGCCGGCACCGTGCCCGCCATGGTCGCCAGCGTCAGCACCATCGCCGGCACGCACTTTGGCAGCAAGGTGGCCGACACCATCCTGGCCGGCACCACCCCTGGCGGCGGCTTTGACCAGGCGGCCACCGCTGGCCTGAAGCTGATTGCCTGGCTCAGCGGCAACAAGACCACCAGCCAGACCGACCTGCTCACCGCCCTCAATGCCCTGAGCGCACCGGGCGCCGCGGCCTTCAATGCCAAATTCCCTGTTGGGGCGCCCACCACCCCTTGCGGCAGCGGCCCAGAAGTCGCCAGCGTGGCTGGCAACAGCATGCGCTGGTACTCCTTCTCCGGCACCTCGGTCAAGACCAACTCGTCCGACATCTCCGACGCCATCCTGGCCTACACCGCCGACTACTTTGGCACCGAGCCCAACGACGGCCTGGTCGGCAAGTGCTCGACCCACTGGGGCAAGGTCATCAAGGACAACTACACCTGGAACCACCTTGATGAAATCAACCAGGTCCTGGGCACCGTGGGCAAGACCTCGCCTGATCCGGTGGCCTTTTACAAGCAGCACGCCAACCGCCTGAAGTGGGCCTTCCTCTGATCCCTCCTGCGATGGTCCGGGCCTGATTGGCCCGGTCTGTCGCCGGCCCGCCACCTTCGCCGGCAGACGCCATGCAGAGGGCACGTTTCACCCAAGGATCACCCTGTCATGCACACCCGCGCCAAACTCACCGCCACCACCCTGGCCCTGATCGCCGCGCTGG
>NZ_JAIZVX010000271.1 GCF_021768455.1 Aquabacterium sp.
GGATAACTATTCATCGAGCTTTATCCCCAACTCTTAGGTCATAGTCGAAGCCAGTTGACCTGGCAGCCAACTAGGAACGTCAGTCACCGAGAAGGTTTTCGAAGCCGACAGAGGACCATACTCCAGCATGTTGCCCAGAGTCTGAGCATCCCAGATGGCAAAGTGAGTCACAGTGACTGCACTGGTTTCGACACCCGGATAGGTAATCGTTGCCGAGTTACTGGTTTGACCAGCAGTAGTTTGAGCAGCAAAGGTAGCTGCCTGTCGTGCATACCAAGCTGCCGAGATCTCAGTACCCGCAGTGCCATTGGGAGTAGGGTCCGAGGTATGCAGCGAGACATACACGGTCGTAGGAGAGGTGTAAGCCACATTACGCAGTACGTGATCAGTGATCTTACCGCGCAGATAATTAGATGCTGGCATAGGTAATCCTTTAAATAATGATTAAATATTAGGAGTCTTTGCCAGATAGGCAAATGCCCTACATAATACCCGATTCAATCTTTTGGTCGGGAATCTTTTACTGCTTGGATTCGGTTATAGATATCCTCTGCTTCACCCGATAAAAGGTTATTAGCAGCTAGCAATTTCCAGATAGCACCAAGCTGTTCTGCCATTGGTGGATAATCCATAATCCGCAGTTCTTTATATGTTGTTTCCAGTTCAGCTGGTTTACGGGGATCTGTAGGAGCAATGATCTCCACAGTAGCTCCACCAAAGACTGGGATATCAACACCTTCTTCAGATACTCCCCGTTGTAATACAGAGCCATCTGGAGCAATCAGTAAGTAATGTCTCATCGTTTAGCTCCAGAGCAGATAATGATTGGTTGACGATAATTGAATGCCTTATTGGAGCCAGGATCACTAGATGCAGGAAGGTTCATACAACGCATGGTGTAGGTATTGGTACCTGTAGCTGGCGAACGATCATGGAAAGCGCCTTGTGCTGTCTGCCACCATCCACCACTCAAGGAAGTACCAGTGTCATAGATCGCTGAGCCATTTCTCAGAATCTGCATATGAGCAGAACAGTTTTGATCTGAATACAGTGCAGCAGAGATCGTGATGATGACTCCAAGATTTCCTGAAGTACCCACATCGATATTGCATGCAGCCACATCCACTTGCCCACTACCGGGACAAGTACCTGATGCACCTTGAGCAGAGCTATTGGCAGTGATAGCACCGCCAGCTACGTTCAGTGTGTTAACAATATTGGCTGCTGTAAGGGTAGTAACTCCATTGACGATATTGAGTCCTGGGGTATACAGATCCCCATTCGTGGTGAGTTGGAAGTACTTCCCATCATTACCATTACCCAGCAGAAGACCACCGGGACCAAGGTAGAACCCAGTCAAACCAGAAGCAGGCCATGTATAACCAGTGAACGAACCACCAGTAATGGTGGTGACATTGATATACGTAGCCTTGAGCTTGCCATTCTCAACCACCACATTCCCTGACTCATCTCTGAGCTTAGAGAAGGTCAGTTGATTGATCATGGCTTCATCAATGTAGGTACTACTACCACTGATGATGAATGGTTTCTTCTTATTGGCTAGGGTCTTACCTACCCAGAAGGTATCTACATCAAAGCCAGCTTCAATGGACGTGCCATCGTTATAGACACCGAAGCCACCAACCAATCCATTAACAGATACCTTAGCTGTGTACAGAGCACCAAGAGAACTGATCTTTCCATTAGCAGAATTGATACTGGTGGATAGAGAAGTCTGTACCGATGCAATGTTCCCATTCAGAGTGGATTGAGCAGTAGTAATCTGGTTTGCCAAAGCAGTGTCAGCTGCTGTACGTGCAGTAGTCTCTGTCTGAACCAATGCAGCTGCTGTAGCTGCCGTAGCAGCATTTACAGTCGTGATCTGCTTAGCTAGGGCTGTATCAGCATCAGTCCTAGCTGTTGCTTCAGACAAAATTGCTGCTGCATTCTTAGTGTTCAGTGCAGTAACAGTATTGAGTTGGGTACTGAGTGCAGTATCTCCATCAATACGAGAAGTACGCTCATCAACAATCGCTGCAAGATTGTCTTTGTTAGCTACAGCTACCACATTAAGCTGTGAAGCTAAGAGTGAGTCATTCTCTACTCGGGTAGTGATCTCTGTATTGATGTAAGCCAT
>NZ_JAIZVX010000171.1 GCF_021768455.1 Aquabacterium sp.
GCCGCCAAGAAGCCGGCCGCCCGCAAGGTGGCGACCCTGAACGAGGTGGTCAAGGCCCCGAGCGCCAAGAGCCCCTGGCCGCTGCCTGCGGGCAGGGTGAAGAAGGCAGCCGCCGCCACCACAGAGAAGCCTGCCAAGCCGGCGAAGGCCGCAGCCGCTCCGGTGGCCGACGAGCCCAAGGCCAAGGTCGCGAAGGTGAAGGCGGCCGCGCCCGCCAAGAAGGCCTCCCCCAAAGCCGCGGCCAAGGCTGCGAAGCCGGTCAAGCCAGAAAAGGCCGACAAGGTCGAGAAGGCCGCCAAGCCCGAGAAGCCCGTCAAGGCGCCCAAGGCCAAGCTGGTGCGAGACAGCTTCACCATGCCCGCAGCCGAATTCGCCCAGGTGGCCGAGCTCAAGGCCCGCGCCCTGGGCTTCCAGCGTGAAACCCGCAAGAGTGAGTTGCTGCGCGCGGGTCTGGCCGTGCTCACCAAGCTGAGCGATGCCCAGCTCAAGCAGGCGCTGCTGGCCCTGCCGCCGCTCAAGGCCGGTCGTCCCAAGAAAGACGAAGCCTGAGCCAGCAGCGGGCTGGCGTCAGCCCAGACCCTGCGCGTGGTGCGCCAGGTGGTCGGCCACAAAGCTCTGGATGAAGTAGTACCCGTGGTCGTACCCGGCGTGCCGGCGCAGCGTCAGCGGCTGGCCGATGGCGGCGCAGGCGGCCTCGAAGGCTTCCGGACGCAGTTGCGTGGGCAGGAACTGGTCTGCCAGACCCTGGTCGATCAGGATGCCTTGCGGGTAGGGCGGCACGGGGTACTGGGCCATCAGCTCGGTGGCATCGTGTTCGCCCCAGGTGTGGCGCGAGACCCCCAGGTAGCCGGTGAAGGCCTTTTCGCCCCAGGGGCAGTTGACCGGGTTGGCGATCGGGGCAAAGGCCGAGACCGTCTTGTACTGACCGGGGTGGCGCAGCGCCAGCGTGAGCGCGCCATGGCCGCCCATGGAATGCCCGAACAGCCCGATGCGATCGGGGTCCACCGGCAGGTGGTGGGCGATCAGGCTGTGCAGTTCCTGGGTGATGTAGGTTTCCATCTGCCAGGCGGCCGACCAGGGGCGCTCGGTGGCGTCGAGGTAGAAGCCCGCGCCCAGGCCGAAGTCCCAGGCGTCTGATTGGCCGGGCACCTCGGTGCCGCGCGGGCTGGTGTCTGGCGTCACGATGGCCAGGCCCAGGCGTGCCGCGTGCTGTTGGGCCCCTGCCTTGATGGCGAAGGTCTCTTCGGTGCAGGTCAGGCCGGCCAGGTAGACCACCGCCGGCACCTTGGCGCCGGGCTGCAGGGCCTGGGGTGGCAGGTAGACGCCAAATTTCATGGGCAGGCCAATGGCCCCCGAGGCATGGCGGTAGTAGCGCTGCACGCCGCCAAAGCAGGCGTGTTCGCTGATCAGTTCGAGGGTCATGGCTGTCCTTCGGCGCTGCAGGCTCAGAACTCGACGACCGAGCGGATCGACTCGCCGCGCTTCATCAGGTCGAAACCTTCGTTGATGTCGGCCAGCTTGAGCTTGTGGGTGATCAGCGAATCGATGTTGATCTTGCCCTCCATGTACCAGTCGACGATCTTGGGCACGTCGGTGCGGCCGCGGGCGCCACCGAAGGCCGAGCCTTCCCACTTGCGGCCTGTCACCAGCTGGAAGGGGCGCGTGGCGATCTCGGCGCCAGCCTCGGCCACGCCGATGATGATGGAGCGGCCCCAGCCCTTGTGCGTGCATTCCAGAGCCTGGCGCATCACCTTGGTGTTGCCGATGCACTCGAAGCTGTAGTCGGCGCCACCATCGGTCAGCTGCACGATGGCGTCGACGATGTTGCCGCCGGCGGCTTCGATGTCCTTCGGATTCAGGAAGTGCGTCATGCCGAACTGGCGGGCCATGGCCTCGCGCTCGGGGTTCAGGTCGACGCCGATGATCTTGTCGGCGCCCACCATCTTGGCGCCCTGGATCACGTTCAGGCCGATGCCACCCAGGCCGAACACCACCACGTTGGCGCCGGCCTCCACCTTGGCGGTGAACAGCACCGCGCCAATGCCGGTGGTGACGCCACAGCCGATGTAGCAGACCTTGTCGAATGGGGCATCGGGCCGGATCTTGGCCAGCGCGATCTCGGGCGCCACGATGTGGTTGGCAAAGGTGGAGGTGCCCATGTAGTGCAGGATGGGCTGACCGTTGAGCGAGAAGCGCGAGGTGCCGTCCGGCATCAGGCCCTTGCCCTGCGTGCCGCGGATCTTCTGGCACAGGTTGGTCTTGCGGCTCAGGCAGAACTTGCACTCGCGGCATTCAGGGGTGTAGAGCGGGATGACGTGGTCGCCCTTGCGCAGCGAGGTCACACCCGGGCCCACATCGACCACCACGCCCGCGCCTTCGTGGCCCAGGATGGCGGGGAAGAGGCCTTCCGGGTCGGCGCCCGAGAGGGTGTAGTAATCGGTGTGGCAGATGCCCGTGGCCTTGATCTCGACCAGGACTTCGCCATGGCGCGGCCCGTCAAGGTCGACGGTTTCGATGGTCAGGGGGGATCCGGCCTTCCAGGCCACGGCTGCTTGGGTCTTCATGGGTGCTCCTCTGGGTTTCAGCCAGCACGATACCGAAAAATGGCAAGGCTGCTGCGCACTGTGGGCATGGGCGCCGCGATCAGGCAGGAACATGTCGGTTTCAGACCGCACAACTCCGGATAATGTCGCTCGTGGGCGCAGCCAGACGCCCGCTTCGCACCGGAGCCCCCGCATGTTTCAGCACGTTGACGCCTACCCCGGCGACCCCATCCTCACCCTCAACGAGGACTTCCAGAAAGACCCGCGCCAGGACAAGATCAACCTGAGCATCGGGATCTACTTCGACAACGAAGGCCGCCTGCCCGTGATGGCCGCCGTGCGCGAGGCCGAAACCGCCATGCTCGCCAGCATCGGCCCCAAACCCTACCTGCCCATGACCGGCAACCCCGCTTACCGCGAGGCCGTGCAGCAACTGCTCTTCGGTGCCGACCATGACGCGGTGAAGGCGGGGCGCATTGCCACCATCCAGACCCTGGGCGGCTCGGGCGGCCTCAAGGTGGGCGCCGATTTCCTCAAGCGCTATTTCCCGGCTTCGCAGGTGTGGGTCAGCGACCCGACCTGGGACAACCACCGTGCCATGTTCGAAGGCGCGGGCTTTCAGGTCAACACCTACCCCTATTACGACGCGGCCACCAAGGGCCTGAAGTTCGACGCCATGCTGGCCGCCATCGATGCCCTGCCCGCGCAGAGCATCGTCCTGCTGCATGCCTGCTGCCACAACCCCACGGGTGTCGACCTGAGCAATGCGCAATGGACGCAGCTGATCGAGGTGCTCAAGGCCCGCCGCCTGCTGCCCTACCTCGACATCGCCTACCAGGGCTTTGGCGACGGCATCGAGGAAGACGCCTTCGCGCTGCGCGCCCTGGCCGATGCAGGCGTGGCCTTCTTCGTGGCCAACTCGTTTTCCAAGAGCTTCTCGCTTTATGGCGAGCGCGTGGGCGGCCTGAGCGTGGTCTGCCCGGACAAGGCCCAGGCTCAGCTGGTGACCGGTCAGCTGATGTCGGCCGTGCGCCGCAATTACTCCAGCCCGCCCACCCACGGCAGCCAGATCGTGGCCCGCGTGCTGCAGACGCCTGCGCTGCGTCAGGCCTGGTCCGACGAGCTGGCCGCCATGCGTGACCGCATCAAGGTGATGCGCCAGCGCCTGTACGACGGCGTGGTCGCTCAGCTGCCCGGCCGCGACGTGCGCTACTTCATCGACCAGCGCGGCATGTTCAGCTACACCGGTGTGACACCCGAGCAGGCCGACGCCCTGCGCGAGCAGCATGGCGTCTACGTGCTGCGCTCGGGCCGCATGTGCGCCGCGGGTCTGAACGCCAACAACGTTGACCGCGTGGCCGAGGCCTTTGCCAAGGTGCTGCGCTGAACCACCGCGGGGGCGGTGAACAGGGCCGGTGATCAGGGGCATCCCCTGATCACACCCGGAGGGCTTCCGGTCAAGAATGGGCCTCATCTTGAGGAGGCCGGAGCCATGGACAAGATCTGGTTGAAGCATTACCCCACGGGTGTGCCGCACGAGATCGACCCGAGCGCCTACCGCTCGCTGGTCGAACTGATGAGCGATGCCTTCACGCGCCATGCGCGCCTGAGCGCTTTCTGCTTCATGGGACAGACCTGGCGTTTTGACGAGATCGACCAGGCCTCGCGTGCCATGGGTGCCTACCTGCAGAGCCTGGGCCTGCAACCGGGTGACCGCGTGGCCGTGATGCTGCCCAACATCCCGCAGTACCCGGTGGCCGTGGCGGCCATCCTGCGTGCGGGGTATGTGGTGGTCAATGTCAACCCGCTGTACACGCCCCGTGAACTGGCTCACCAGCTGAGCGACTCGGGCAGCAAGGCCATTTTCATCCTCGAAAATTTCGCGGCCACCCTCGAGCAGGTGCTGCCGGGCAGCCCGGTGCAGCACGTGATCCTGGCCAGCATGGGCGACATGCTGGGCTTCCTCAAGGGCCACATCGTCAACCACGTGGTGCGCCGCGTGAAGAAGATGGTGCCGCCTTTCCACCTCCCCAAGGCCGTGCTCTTCAAGGAGGCCATGGCGCAAGGGCAGGGCCAGCGTGTGGTGCAGGCCTCACCGGGTCCGGAGGACGTGGCCGTGCTGCAGTACACCGGCGGCACCACGGGCGTGAGCAAGGGCGCCACGCTTTTGCACCGCAACATCATCGCCAACCTGCTGCAGTCGGAGGCCTGGAATGCGCCGATGATGAAGCAGATCCCGGCGGGCGAGCAGGCCACCATGGTGTGTGCCTTGCCGCTGTACCACATCTTCGGTTTCACGGTGAACATGATGCTGGGCATGCGCATGGGCGCCTGCAACATCCTCATCCCCAACCCGCGGGACCTCGGCGCCACGCTGAAGGAGCTGGCGCGCTACCGCTTCCACAGCTTCCCGGCGGTCAACACCCTGTTCAACGCCCTGGCCCACCATCCCGATTTCGACAAGGTCGACTGGCGCCACCTGCGCCTGAGCGTGGGCGGCGGCATGGCGGTGCAGCACGCCACGGCCAAGCTCTGGAAGGAGCGCACAGGCTGCGCCATCGCCGAGGGCTATGGCCTGTCGGAGACCTCGCCCTGTGCCATCGGCAACCCGGCCAACAGCACCAGCTTCAGCGGCACCATCGGCCTGCCCCTGCCCAGCACCGAGGCCAGGATCCTCGACGACGAGGGGAACGAGCTGCCGTTGGACACGCCGGGCGAGCTGGCCCTGCGCGGCCCGCAGGTGATGGCGGGTTACTGGCAGCGGCCTGAAGAAACCGCCAAGGTGATGACGGCCGATGGCTTCTTCCGCACGGGCGACATCGCCACGGTTGATGAGCGCGGCTATTTCAAGATCGTCGACCGCAAGAAGGACATGATCCTGGTGTCGGGCTTCAACGTCTACCCCAACGAGGTGGAGGACGTGGTGGCCTCGCTCGAGGGCGTGCTGGAGTGCGCGGCGGTGGGCATCCCCGATGAGCAGGCCGGTGAGGCCGTCAAGCTGGTGGTGGTGCGCAGCCGGCCCGATCTGAGCGAAGAGGCGATCCGCGTCCACTGCGCCCAGCACCTCACGGGCTACAAGCGGCCCAAGGTGATCGAGTTCCGCTCCGAGCTGCCCAAGACGCCCGTGGGCAAGATCCTGCGCCGCATGCTGCGCGACGGCGGGTGATCAGTCCGGGCCCATCAGCTTGATGGGCGTGATCTCGATCTGGTCCTGGCCGTCGCCACCGCTCACCCAGACGCTGCCATCCTGCACGCTGACCTGCAGCTGCATGGCGCGTTGGGCGAGTTTGGCCAGGGCCTGGCTCTGCTCGGTCGGGATCTGCCAGACCGTGAGGTTGCGGGCCCGCGTGAGCTTGGTGGCGATTCCGTCCCACCAGATGGGCGTGCTGCTCTGGAAGGCGTAGAGGCTGACGGCACGGGCGCGGCCCGAGGCCTTCATCAGGCGCTTGTCGTCGGGCTGGCCCACCTCGACCCACTGCAGGATCTCGTCAGAGAAGTTCTTGTGCCACAGGGCGGGCTCGTCGGGCTCCCACATGTCCTTGGCGAGTTCGAGCGTGCCCTCGGAGGTGTCGGCCGGCCAGTTCAGGGCCAGGGCCAGCACGCGGATCATCATGCGTTCGTCGGCTTCCGACGGGTGGCGGGCGATGGTCAGGCTGGTGTCGACGTAGACGTTGCGGTCCATGTCGGCCAGGTTGAGCTGGGCTTTGTAGATGGTGGCCTTGATCGCCATGATGGGAAACGTGGGAACGCGCTGGAGCAAAGACCGCGATCATCGCCCAAAAACCAGGCCCAGCCAATCGCTCACCACGCGCAGCACAGTGGCCTGCTCCACTTCCAGGAAGATTTCGTGGGAGAGCGCGGGGAAGGGCTGGCCACTCACGACGCCCTTGGGCGCCGCTGCCAGGAAGGCTTCGGAGCCGCGTGGGGCCACGCAGCGATCGTCGCCACCCCAGAGGATGAGGGTGGGGGTGGACCAGCCGCGGGCGCGGGCGCGCACGGTCTCGCCCGCATCCAGGATGAAGCGGGTGAGCCGGCCGGAGACGCGGTCGTGCACCAGGGGATCGGCCACGTAGGCGGCCACGGTGGCAGGGTTGTGGCAGACCCATTCGGGCTTCAGCCCATTGGCCACGGCCACATCGGGCAGCAGGGCGCCCACGGTGGCCAGCAGGGCTTGCTGCACCGGGCTCATGTCCACAGCCAGGGCGGGGGATGACAGCAGCAGGGCGTCGACCGGGCGCGCCCAGGGGGCCGAGGAGGCGGTCTCCGGTGGTTGCGCCTGGGCGGCCACGAAGCGCCCGGCGATGGCGCCCCCCAGGCTGTGTCCCACCAGCAGCAGGGGCAGGCCGGGGAAGGTGGCCCGGGCTGCGTCAACCGCCACGGCCAGGTCGTGCAGGAAGTCGTCGTGCTGCGCGATGCGGCCTCGCGGGCCGGGCGATCGACCGTGGCCGCGGTGATCGTAGCCCACCACGGCCCAAGCTTGGGCGTTGAGGTGGGCGGCCACAGGGGCGTAGCGTTGAACGTGTTCTCCCAGGCCGTGCACGATGAGCGCAACGCCCCGGGCCGGGGTGCCGGCGGGCAGGGGCCAGCTGTGGGTGACGAGGGCCAGGCCGTCGCGGGTGCGCAGCGTGGCGGGGAAGGGCGTGGGCGTGTTCATGCGGCACAGGCCCGTGCGGTGGGCCGGGTGGTCGGCGCACGGTGGCGCGGGGCCCTGAGCGTAGCGGAGTTGCGCCGCCGCGGTGCGGCGCTGGCCTCAGTGAAAACGCCGAGGGGCGCAGGGCCGCTCGGCGTTCGGTGGAGCAGGGGCCTCCCTGAGCGGGAGGCGGGGCTCAGAAGGTTTCCCAGTCGGCGTCGTCGGTGGTGCCGCTGCCCCCGCTCTTGGGCGAGGAGAAGGCGGGTTCGACGGGGGCCTGGGGCGCATTCAGGGCCAGCTTGGGCTTGGCCGGGGCCGAGGCGGGTGCGGCCGGCTTGCTGGCGTGGAAGGCCGGTTTGCTCACGGGCTTGGCGTCTTCGATGTGGGCGTGGCTGCTGGCCTGGGCCTTGTGGATGGCGCCGTGGGCCTGAGCATGGCCGCTGCTCAGGGCGACCGGCTCGATGTGGCGCACCGTGGCGGCGCTGCGGCCCTGTCCCAGCTTGAACGCCGAGACGGCTTCGGCCAGGCGGCTGGCCTGGTCCTTCAGGCTTTCGGCGGCGGCGGCCGATTCTTCGACCAGGGCGGCGTTCTGCTGCGTCATCTGGTCGAGCTGCACGACCGACTGGTTGACGCTGCCAATGCCCTGACTCTGTTCGGTGGAGGCGGCGCTGATCTCGCCAATGATGTCGGACACGCGCTGCACGCTGGTCAGGATCTCGTTCATCGAGCCGCCGGCGTCCTTCACCAGGCGCGAGCCGGATTCGACCTTCTCGCTCGAGGCGTTGATCAGGGTCTTGATCTCCTTGGCGGCATTGGCCGAGCGCTGCGCCAGGGTGCGCACCTCACCGGCCACCACGGCAAAGCCGCGGCCCTGTTCACCGGCACGGGCGGCTTCCACCGCGGCGTTCAGCGCCAGGATGTTGGTCTGGAAGGCGATGCCGTCG